>JBFXBG010000004.1:0-71720 GCA_050183505.1 Gemmatimonadales bacterium
CACCTCAAGGACATCATCGCCATCGTCCGCAGCCACCATGAACGGTGGGACGGCCAGGGCTACCCCGACCGGCTCGAGGGTGAGAACATCCCGATCGGAGCCCGGATCCTCGGTGCCGCCGAGATCTACGATGCCCTGACCACCTCACGGCCCTACCAGGAAAAGATGACTCCGGAACTCGCCGTTGAGCGGATGCGGGATCTGGTAAATACCGCCCTGGACCCCAAAGTGCACGATGCCCTGGAGGCGGTCGTGAAGAGCCGCCAGGCCCTCGTCTTCCTCGACGACAGCAAACCGTAACCGAACCGCTGGTGCCAAGTTGCGCCTTCGGGAATGGGGGCGGGACCGGTGGTCCCGCCCCCTTCGAGCGTCGGGCGGGTTGCCTATCGCCCAACAGTGGCTGGGGGAGTACAATTGGCTTGGTTCATGCACATTCTTGCTGTGCCCCCCGGTACCTTTGTTGCGGAGTGAAACGTGGCCAAAGTCGTTCTGGTGATTGAAGATGATCCGGATCAGCGGCGGCTGATGGAACGCGTCCTGTCGGCGGCGGGCTACCGGGTGGTGGTCGCGGTCGACGGCGAAGCGGGACTCACTACCGCGCGGGCTCTCCAGCCGGCCCTCATCATCCTGGACATCATGATGCCCCGGCTCAACGGCTATCAGGCCTGCCGGCGGCTGCGGCAGATGCCGGAAACGGCGGAGACACCGGTGCTGATCCTGACCGTCAAGCAGGAGCCGGCCGATGAATACTGGGCCGCGGAAGTCGGCGCCAACGCGTTTCTCTCGAAGCCGGTCGAGGTCCCGACTCTGCTGACCAGAGTGTCGGAGTTCGCGGGGAAGCCGTGACGTTTCTCGACCTGATCCTGATTGCCGCGGGGATTCTCGCCGTCCTGAGCGTCGTCGCGGTCGTCACCTGGTTCGCCTATACCACCTACCTGAACGGGATCGAGCGGCGGCTGGCGGTTCGGAAGGGCCTCTACCGCGACCTCGTGGCCGGACTGGCCCAGCGGGATCGCGCGCTGCTGGAGCCGGTGCTGCACCAGATCAGCACCCTGCGGGACTTCGATGCGCTGGAAGCGGTGCTGGAGGAACAGGCCCGCAGCGCCACCGAGCGTCCCCAGTGGCTGCTGGATGCCTATGACCGGCTGGGTCTGGTCGACAAGTACATCGGGAGGCTGCGGCACGCCAAGCAGTGGCGTGAACGGGCCTTCTCCGCCGAGCTGCTGGGCCGGGTCGGGAACGCCAAGGCGGTCCCGGTCCTGCTGGAGACCATTCAGGCGACCCGGGCCGAGGACGCCGACGTCCGGGAGATCGCGCTGCGGGCCCTTGCCCGGATCGGCGATCCCCGGGCCGTCGTGCCCCTGGTCGAGGCCCTGAAGAAGGCCGAGGTCTGGCTGGCCCCGCGAATTGCCGACATTCTGGCGCGTCACGGCGAATTGTCGGTCGATCCGATGATCGCCTTTCTGCAGGAACCCACCCAGCATCCCGCCCGGGCGTGGGCGGCCAACATCCTGGGCGAGGTCCGGGCCGCGCGGGCCTTCCCGGCACTGGTCCGCGCGCTGGACGACCTGGACGACGAGGTCCGCGCCAAGGCGGCGGCTTCGCTGGGGAAGCTGGGAGACCGCCGGGCGATCACCTACCTGCTTGACCACCTGCTCACCGATCCGGCCCCGTTCGTCCGGGCCCGCATCGCGGGGGCCCTGGGACAGTTCAGCGATACCGACGTCATCGATACGCTGGTTCGCGCCCTGGGCGACCCGGCCTGGTGGGTGCGGATGCGCAGCGTCGAGGCCCTGGAACAGATCGGCCCCATCGCCGAGGGCCCGCTCATGCTGGCGCTGGACGACACCGATCCGGAGATCCGGATCCGCGCGGCCGTGGCGCTCGAGCGCCTGGGGGTCCCCAACCGGATCATCGGTCAGATCGAGGCCGGATCCTCCTCCCGTGAAGCGATCGACATCCTGACCAAGTTCGGCCTCGCCGGAGCGCGGGAACTCCTGGCCGAACAGCTGCAGCACCACTCGCCCCTGGTCCGGGAAGTGATCATCAACGCGATTCAGCAGGCCGGACGCCGGGACCTGGGCCAGGAGCTGGTCCTGACGGCCCTGGAAGACCAGGACGCGGGCATCCGGGCGCTGGCCTTCGAGGCGCTCCGCAACCTGGGCCTCCGGAGCGCGGTGCCCGCCGCGCTGGACGGCCTGGGGGATACCGACCAGCACGTCCGCACCGCCGCCATGCGGCTCATCGGGGAACTGGGTGAAGCCGAAGTCGCCGGCATGATCCGGCCCCGCACGGCGGATCATGAGCCGATGGTCCGGGCCGCGGCGGCACGTGCGCTGGGGCAGATCCACGCCACGGATGCCCAGCCGGAGCTGGCCCGCCTGCTGCGCGATCCGGTCGCCGAGGTGCGCGCCGCGGCCGCGGACGGCGTGGCGGACGGCCATGCGACCTGGGCGACGCAGGATCTGATCAACCTGCTGGGTGACGCCGATGCCGGCGTCCGGCTCACCGCCGCCCGGGGCCTGGGGCGCCTGGGCGACCAGGAAGCGCTGCCGGCGCTGTTGCGCTCCTTTCAGACCGGGTCGGCCGAACTGCGCGAAGTCATCGCGGATTCAGTGGCGCGGCTGGACATCGAGGCCGTTCCCTCGCTGCTCGACATTCTCTTCGAAACCCGCGAACTCGAAGCCCGCAAGGCGATCGTACGGATCCTGGCGCAGGTTCCCTCCGACCGGGCCGCGTCCCTGCTGCAGCAGCTCTGGAAGGACGTCGAACCTGAAGTGCGGCGGCTGGTGGTGGACGGGATGGCGCAGACCGGCAGTCCGCACACCGCGGATCTTCTGGTGGAAGGCCTGGAGGATCCGGATGAAATCGTCCGGGCCCGGTCGCTCGACGCGATCGCCCGACTGGGCCTGACCGACGCGGGCGGCAAGGTCCTGGACCTGCTGAGCCACGATCCGGATCCCTCGGTGCGGGAGCGTGCGGCACTGGCCGCCGGGCTCCTGCTGCCCCAGGACGGTGAGGAGGCCCTGCTGGCGGCCTGCCACTCCGACCAGCCGCTCCTGGTGCGGGCCGCCGCGGCCGTCGCCCTGGGCGCGTACGACCGGGAGAGCATCGTGGCCCGCGTCCTGGAGATGCTGGACGAAGAACCGGTCCGGGAGCATCTCCGCAACCAGCTCCGGTCCGATCCGGTCTATCGCCTCATCCGGCAGCGCCTGCACGAGGCCCGGCAGGTCGAATTGCGCGCCCTTTCCACGCTCAACCGGGAGCAGATGGAGGCGTCGCTGGTGGAGGGGATGCGCGGAGTGCTGGAGCCCTCGGAACGGGTCCGGCTGGTCGCGGCCATCCGCGCGTTCCAGGGCGAACGCAGCCGCCGCGCCCTGCTCTATGCGGTGCGCAGCGACCCGAGTCCGGACGTCCGGGCCGCGGCCTTGAACGCGGTGTCCGGCATGCTGGAGGCCGAGGAACTGTTCCTGCTTGCCCGCCGGGCCATCACCGATCCGAACCAGGGCGTACGCCGGGTCGCCGTGCAGCTGCTCACCCGGATACCGCCGGATCAGGCCCTGCCGATGATCATGCGGATCCTCCCGACCGACGATGAGGACCCCGAGATTCTGCGGGCCGTGGCCGAGCACGCCGAGACCGCCTTCGAAGTCTTCGTCGACCTGGCCCTCGGCCTGGCGGAGGGCCGGAACGAGAGCATCACGGTGTGCCACGTGGCCGAGCACGTCCATCACCGGGATCTCCCCCGTCTGCTCCAGCCGGTTTCCCGGAGCCGGTTTCCCGAGGTCCGGGAAGCGCTGGCCACCTTGTGGTTCCGGCGGCCGGATCTGATCGAGCCGGAGGCGCTGGCCCGCTACCGGGCGGATCCGGTCGCGGCGGTGCGGATCGCGGCCGCGCGCGCCACCGCGCGGGCCGGGGACTTCGATTCCCTGGGGATTCTGCTCGAGGACCCCGATCCCGACGTCCGCCGGGCCGCCGTGCTGGAACTCCGACTGACCACCGACGGGCCGGGCCCCGAGCCCCTGCTCAAGGACTCGGACGAGACTGTCCGGGCCGGGGCATGGACCGCCCTGCTGCTGCGGGGTGAGCCGCGCAGGCTGCCGGCCGGCGTAGGGTCTGAACTGGTCGCCCGCACGCTGCGGGAGGTGACCGTGCTGGCCGAGCTCCAGATCACGGTGCGGACCGACCCCGAAAGCCGGAAGCGGATTACCGCCGGCATTGCGCTGGCCCTCCTGGGAGACCCGCTCGCCCGGGACGCGGCCCAGTACGATCCCCTCCCCGAGGTCCGCCAGGCGATCGGGGCGGTTCTGGAAAAGGCCGTCACGACGTGACCCGTGAACATCTCGCACTGATGACGGCGGTCGTCGCCATCGTGCTGCAGCCGTTTTTCCTCTCCTATTTCATCGTGTACAACACCTACACGCTGAGCCTGATCGCGCTGTCGGCGCGGCAGGTCCGCCGCCGGGTCGCGGGGCATTTCATCGAGGACCTCGACCTGATCGACAGCCATGACTCGACCAAGCCGATCACCCTGATCGTCCCGGCGTACAACGAGGAGGTCACCATCGTCGACACGGTGACCAACCTCATCCACGTGGATTACCCCCGGTTCGAGGTGGTCGTGGTCAATGACGGGTCCAGTGACCGGACGCTGGACGTGCTCAAGCTGGCCTTCCGGCTGCGCCGGACGGACCTGGCCTACCGGGATGCCATCGGCACCGCCCGGGTCCGCGCGACGTTCGAGGCGACCATTCCGCTGCCGCGCAACGTGGCCAAGGTGGTGGTGATCGACAAGGAGAACGGCGGCAAGGCCGACGCCCTGAACGCGGGGATCAACGCCTCCACCGCACCGTATTTCGTATCCCTCGACGCCGATTCCATCCTGGACCAGCGCGCCCTCAAGGAGCTGATGCGGGTGATCCAGGAGGACCCGCGGGTCGTGGCGGTCGGCGGCCAGGTGGCCATCGCCAACGGCTGCGCGATCCGCAACGGCAAGGTCGTCAGCGTCGGCCTGCCGTCCAATCCGCTGGCCCGCTTCCAGATGGTCGAATACCTGCGGTCCTTCACCACCGGCCGCACCGGCCTGGACCGGCTGGATGCGATCCTCATCCTGTCCGGCGTGTTCGCGGTCTTCGAGAAAGAGACCGTGATCCGGGCCGGCGGCTACCTCACGCCGTTCGTCACCCACAAGATCGTGGGCGAGTACGTCGGCTCCCGGGTGGCCACCGTGTGCGAGGACATGGAGATCGTCGTCCGGCTGCACCGGTTCATCCGCGACAAGATGCGGGACAAACGCATCGCGTTCCTGCCCCATCCCGTGGCCTGGACCGAGGTCCCCGAGCGCTTCGATTCGCTCCGCAAACAGCGCGGCCGCTGGTATCGCGGTCTGCGGGAGTCCCTGCTCTACCACCGGGCCATGCTGTTCCGGCGGAAGTACGGGCGGATCGGCTCGTTCGCGCTGCCGACGTTCTGGTTGTTCGAATACTGGGGACCGGTGATCGAACTGGGGGGCTACTTCTTCTTCCTGCTGCTGCTGGCGCTGGAGATCATTCTGAAGCAGAACTTCCTGAACAAGTCCTACGCGGTGGCGTTCTTCCTGGCCGCCCTGGGATACGGCATCATCGTGAACCTCTTCGCCGTGCTGGTGGGCGCCTGGCGCTTCCGCTTCGGCCTGGCCGACCGGCTGCAGCGCGGCCTCCTGCCCTTCAGCCGGCGGCGGGACGTTCTCATTCTGCTGGTGTACTCGGTGCTGGAGAACCTGCCGTTCAGCTACCGGCACCTGACGCTGTACTGGCGGATGCGCGGGCTGTACGACGCCTGGCGCGGCAAGACCACCTGGGAAAAGTTCGCCCGGGTCGGGTTCCGGACCGAACCCAGCACCTCCCATGGCTGAGCGCGCCGCGTTGCGGGTGCTGATCGTCGACGACGACGAGACCATCGCCGCCCTGCTGCGGCAGGTGCTCGCCAGCCACGGCTTCGGCACACCCGCGACGGTCACGACCGGGGCCGACGCCCTCGCGGCCGATCCGGTCGACGTCGTGCTGCTGGACCATCAGCTGCCGGACACCACCGGCCTCGAGATTCTCTCCGCGCTCCGGGCCCGCCCGGGCCATCCCTCGATCATCCTCGTGACCGGGCACGGCGGCGAAACCCTCGCCGCCTCGGCCCTCCGGCTCGGCGCCGACGACTACCTGGTCAAGGACGCCGCGCTGGTGAAACTCCTGCCGGAGGTGCTGGAACGGGTGCGCCGCATGCGGGCGCTCCGGGACGCCCTGGCCGCCGCGGAACAGGATCTGGTGCGGGCCGAACGGCTGGCCGCCATCGGGGAGCTCACCGTCACGCTGCACCATGAGATCAACAACCCGCTCATGGCCGCCTCGGCGGAGGTCGAGCTGCTGCTCGAGGCCAGGGACCTGAGCCCGGCCCACCGGGAATCGATCGGCAGCATCAAGAACACACTCGACCGGATCCGGGATGTACTGCAGAAGGCCCGTGATCTGCGTGAGACGAAGACCACCGCGTACCTCGACAATGTCGGAATGATCGACCTGGGAGCCTCCGGCGGCGAACGCAGGACGTCCCGGGGAGATGCCGTGCTGCGGATTGCCGATCCCGATGTGGATCGGGTGGTCGCGCTGCTGCTCAAGCACGCCGGGTTCACCATCCAGCATGCCGAAGGCCCCGCCGAACTGGCCCGGCACGCCGCCCGGCTCGGGGTGAGCCTGGTCGTGGCCGGCGGCGCGGTGGGCGAGCCGCCCATGGGCGGCTTCACACCGCCGAAGGACCGCCTCTGCACGGTGGTCGCGCTTGCCGCCGGGGACGGGTCGGCCGAGCGAGCCGCGGGCGCCGATCATGTCGTGGCACTGCCGTTCGATCCGGGCTCGTTCACCGATGAGGTCCTTCGGGCGCTGGAGGGCCCCGCAGGCTCAGATTAGCGCGGCCCCGCCCAGCAATCCGAGTACCCCCAGAAACCCCAGGACGAAACCGACCGCGAAGCTGGTCCCGCCGTGGTTCCGGGCCCGCCAGGTACGGACCGAATCGACCTCGGCCAGGGCCAAGGCCACCGGGCACGCCGCGCGGCGGCAACCCTGGCGCTCGGCAACGGCGAAGAGACTGTCGGCCGAATAGCGCACCGAGTCGAGCCGCCACACCTCGCCGCCGGCCCACACTTCCACACTCTGGCCCGCAGGAGCCGGCGGGTCGACTCGCTGCCAGTTCCCGCAGGCCCCGAGGGCCGGCAGGGCGAGGATCGCGAGCCAGGGACGCCCGCGCATCAGGTCCCCCTCATTGCCGCAACGACCAGCAGTATGGCGGACACCGCGCCGCCGGCGCCGCCGATGATCGCGGCCCCCAGCGCCGGCTGACCGGCCGTGCGGATCGAGTCGACCTGATCCATCCGGAGCCGGATCCGGCACTCCTCGCACTGGAAGGAACGGCCTTCAGGGATGCCGCTCAGGGTGTCGTTCCGGATCCGCAGGGCGCGGAGATCCTGCCGGCCGTCCTGCAGCCACACCTGGTACGTCCGGAAGGCGGGCGGATCCTCGCGGGGCGAGAGCGCCACCGGCTCCCAGGGCGAGCAGCCGGCCAGCAGGAGGCCCAGAAACAGGGGAGAGAACCTGTGGTTCACCAGTCACCCGCCGGAAAGAGGACGGGTGGATCATACGGCGGAGCCGTTCCCTGCCCGTGACCTGGCGGGAGCGGGCGGGTTCAGCGCGTGACCCGGAACATGCCCACGACCTTCGCTCCGGTGTCCTCCTCTTCCAGGACAAAGAGCAGGACGTCGCGGCCGATGGTTCCAAGAGGGAGCCCCCGGCCCGTGAGCGTGCCGAGGTAGGCTCCATCACCGGCAAAGACATCGGTGCGCTCGGGTTCATCGGGGAAGGTGTAGCGTTTGACCCAGAGCGTGCCGTCGGCGGTGATGGTCACCGCCCGGATCTGGGGCACGACATCGGCAACGCCCAGCTTTTCCTGCAGCTCGGACACGGTGATGACGCACTTGCCTCCGCCCCCGCTCCCGAACCGGAGCGTCATGCCTTCGGGGTACTGCCGTTCGAGGGCCGCCGTGTTGCCCGGCTCGGGCGGAATTTCCCGGCGCACGCTGCCGGCCAGGCGTCCGTCGCGGAACAGATTGACTTCGTAGGGCGTCTGTCTCGCCACGGCGGCCAGATGCCCCCAGCCGCCCATGACCAGCCGGGGCGTGAACACCCTGGGCATGTTGAGCCCGACGCAATTGAACCGGGTCATGCCGGGCGTCGGGAATGACAGACTCATGAGGGAGGCAGTGTCCCGCGGGGTCGCCACACTGAACCTGAGGACCGTCTCATGCTCCTCGTAGTCCGCGAAGATCGCGAGGAGAGTATCACCCTGGTGGAGGACCTGGCCCTGGGGGAAGCCCCCGGTGAGCGGCACCTGGGGGAGGATCTCGCCCGCCGGCCCGAACCGGACGATCGCGCTCTTCCCGTAGTCCAGCACATCCACCGTTCCATCGGCGGCGACGCTGATGACACCGGGGAACTGCATCTCGCCGGGACCGCCCCCCTGCCGGCCCATGACGCGGAGTACCGTCCCGCTGCTGTCGAAGACCGCCACCCGGTGGGCCCCGGTATCCAGCACGTAGATCCGGCCGAGGCTGTCGACACCGACGGTCTGGGGATCGGCGCCGGAGAAGGCCGCGGCGCCGGAATCCGCACCGCCCAGCCGGCGGAACTCGGTCAGCGTCCAGGGAAGCGGAACGTCCGCGCCCGGTGCGTCCACGATCCTGATCCCGGCCGAGTCGCGGCTCGCGACTGCCGGGGCCGGCGGGCGGTCGCCGCAGCCGGTGCCCAATGCCAGACAGACAAGGACAGCCGGAAGGCCGCGGCTCGTGGCGTATCGCATGAGCAGATTCTCCGCGCAGTCGGTTGGGGAATGCCTGATAGACGCGCGGGCCGGCCGGATGGTTGCAGCGATGCCGAACCTACGGGCCGGGTTTCCGGACCTGGTGCTCCGTGGTCATGATATCGATCTCCTCCCGGGTGGCGAGCCGCGGGAGGGTAGGATCGGGTTCCGCGGCTGGTGAGAACCCCGCGACCGCCGTGGCGGGCAGCAGATGCCGGATCGAATTGGCGTAGTACTCCAGCAGCGGGCGCTGCTCGGGCAGAATGACCAGCGTGTCTCCCTGGGCGACGACCAGGCGGCGCAGCTGGAACATGCGCCAGGCCCGGTCCCAGATGTCGCCGATCGGCAGCTCGGCCCGGACCATCTTGGCATTGAGCTCATCCAGCGTGTCCCGCAGCTCGTCCATGCGCTCCAGCAGCCGGTCACGCGCCACGGCGCTGGCCCCGAAGGAGAGCAGGGCGGCCGCCGCCAGCGGGACGGGCGTCACGGGAACCACTTCACCGATCTTCTCCAGGAGATGGTCGGCCAGCCCCTGCACCCGGGCCAGCCGCTCGTGCCGCGGCAGACGGAGAATGTCGTCCGACTGGCCCGCCAGCCAGCCGCGGGCGGAAATCGGCGTACCGAAATTGACAGCGGCACGGCCGTACCGCCGGAGCCGCCCGGTGAAGAAGCGCGCCGTATTCCAGAACAGGTAGTGCCCCACGTTGGAAAGCTGCTTCATCCGGCCGGCCGGGCGGCCGCCGATGATGCGTTCCCGGATGAGCGACCGGTCTTCCAGTACGCGGTCGTAGTTGAGGCCGACGGGAACGAACCAGATGTCCCGGTCGAACTCCGGTTCCCGCAGCGTTCCGACCATGTAGTCGATCAGCCCGAGCTTGGCGGGCCGGAGGGCACCGTCCCGGGTGAGGCCGCCCTCGGGGAAGATGCCCTGGGTCACACCGTGGCGAGTGATCAGCTGGATGTAGCGTTCGAGCACGGTGTGATAGAGCGGCTCCCGGTAGCGCCGCCGGATGAAGTAGCTGCCGAAGCTCTTGAAGATGTACTCCAGCGGCCAGGTCCGGGCCCACTCCCCCACCGCGTAGCTGATGCTCACCACCCGGGCGAGGACATACGCTACGACGACGTAGTCGGCGTTGCTGCGGTGGTTCACCACATACACCACGACATCCCGCCGGGGGATGGCGTTCAGCGCCTCCCGGTCGGCGTACTCGATCGAGGCCTTGTAGAGCAGGTTGAGGGTGAGGCGGGCCAGGTTGTAGCCCAGCTTGTAATAAGAGAGGACGTTGAAGTAGGGAACGATCTCCTCGATGTACTCCTCCACCCGGATCTGCACCGCCGCTTCCGCCAGATGATGCTCCGCGGCGTGCGCCCGGACCGCATCGAGTACCACGGCGTCCCGCAGCAGCTCCGCCTTGACCACCCGCCGGGAGACCAGCTGGTAACGCGCCAGCCGGGCCCGGAACCGCAGCACCTCCCGCCGGGCCGTCCGCCGCAGCCAGCCGCGGAACACGAACGCGGTGACGACGGCGGAAGCCAGGACCAGGAGGAGAAGGAGGAGCCAGGGAGGCAAGGGATTGAGAGATTGGGGGATTGAGAGATTGGGGGATTGAGGGATTGAGAGATTGGGGGATTGAGGGATTGAGGGATTGAGAGTTTGAGAGATTGAGGGATTGGTCGCCCGCACGGATCCCGATGGGCAGTCAATCCCCCAATCCGCCAATCCCTCAATCCTTCAATCCTTCAATCCTCTTGGCCTGCTGGTACCCCATCGCCTTGAGCCGGGCGACGCGCATCCGGATCGGCGGGTGGGTGGCCAGGAGGTCGGCGACGAAGCCTTCCTTCGCGGCGAAACGGCGTTCCCCCGGATCGACGATACAGAGATGGGCCGCGCCCCGGGCGATTCTCCTGGTGGCGCCGCTGGCGGCTTCCAGCTTCTCCAGCGCGCCCGCGAGGGCCATGGGGTTCCGGGTGAACTGAGCGCCGGTGGCGTCGGCCAGGTACTCCCGTTTGCGGCTCACCGCCATGGCCAGGATCCGGGAAACGATCGGTGCCAGAATCAGGGTGATGATCCACAGCACCAGGATCATGATGCCGAGCGGGTTGCCGCCCTTGCCGCCGCTCCGCGAGGAGCGCCCCCGGCCGCCGAACCGCCCGAAGCGGATCATCCGGCCCATGCCGTCCGACATGAGCACGATGGCGCCCACCATGGCGGCCAGCATGGTCATGAGGCGCACGTCGAGGTTCTTGACGTGCGCCATTTCGTGGGCGACGACTCCCTGCAGTTCGTCCCGGTTCAGGGCCGCGAGCAGGCCGTCGGTAACGGCGATGTTGGCGTGGCGCTCGTCGATGCCCGTGGCAAACGCGTTCGGATCGGGATCGGGGACGATCCAGATCTTCGGCCTGGGGAGCCCCGAGGCGATGGCCATCTCCTCGACCACGTTTACCAGCTGCTGCTGTTCCGGGGTCGCCGGTTCGATCAGCTCCCACGCGCCGGTGGCCCACAGGACGCGGGCCGGCCCGTTGCGGAAGGAGTACCAGCAGATGCCGGCCGCGGCCAGCGTGGCCACGATTCCGATGAGCGGCACTACGTGGTGGTACGACGTGGCGGGCGCGTGCTGGGTCATCAGGTAGAGGCCCAGGTCGCCGCCGAACCCCACCCAGGCGAAGAACAGAATGAACCCCGCGACCAGCCAGCGGGTGCGCCGGCGGTTGGCCTCCTGCTGAACGAAGAGGTTGGGGGCGGTCATAGTATTGCGTGATTGGAGGATTGGTGATTGGATGGTTGGGTGAGCCGTGGCGGCCCCAGTGCCGGTTGGCCGCCAGCCTCAGCCGTGAAACCATCGCCAATCATCCAATCACCAATCCTCCAATCACAAATCACATTGACAGGTCCACCTTCGGCACCGCCCGCTCCGCCTGGTCCTCGATCTCCCACAGCTCGGCCGGGGTGGCCTTGGCCAGGCCGGCGATCAGGTTGGTCGGGAACTGCATCTGCCGGGTGTTGTACTGGGTGGCTTCATCGTTGTAGAGCTGCCGGGCAAAGCCGATCTTGTTCTCCGTGCTGGTCAACTCTTCCTGCAGCTGGCCGATGTTCCCGGTGGCCTTGAGATCGGGATAGGCCTCGACCACGGCGAACAGCCGGCCCAGTGCCTGGGTAAGCTCGCCCTCGGCGGCGGCGGTGGCTTTCACGCCCTGGGCCGAGAGCGCCTTGTTGCGGGCGGAGACGACGGCTTCCATCGTCTCCCGCTCGAACTTCATGGCGCCTTTGGCGGTCTCGACCAGGTTGGGGATCAGATCGTGCCGGCGTTTGAGCTGAACGTCGATCTGTTTCCAGGCATTGAGGACCCGGTTCTTGAGCGCGATGAGCGTGTTGTAGGCGCTCATCACCCAGAGCGCAATCGCGGCCAGGATGACCAGCAGGACAATGAGACCCATGGGTGTGATCCCCCTCAGGCGGGTAAAGGAACGGCTGGAGCTGCCGATAGTATCGAATGTACGGCGACAACGGGGCTGCCGTCGAGTTCAGCCCTCGTCCGGTTCCGGGCTCAGGTGGTCCAGCGCCGCGCGCACGGTTTCGACCAGCGTGCTCTCGTCGGTGGACCGGAGCAGTGGGTGGCGGTCGTCCACCTGGAGCTCGATCCCGGGGCCGACCGGGAGGCGGCGGACGGTCGAGGGCCGGGCCGGGCCGCCGGGTGCCGGCTGCATCCAGGCCTGCACCACCCGGCCCACCTTGCCTCGGGGCGCACCCACCGCCTGAGACAGATTGAGCCGGTCCGGCGCGGGAAGCCCCGAGCCGAGTGCCGCGGCGACGCGCCGTTCCAGCACGTCGCCCGCCTGGCCGCTCATGTCCCGTACGATGGCGCCCAGCGTGGCCCCTTCCATCTGCCGAAGCTTGATGGCCAGAACCTGCAGCAGGTGGCGGTAGGAGTAGATCGCCGCGGTGCCGCGCCCTTCCGGCGGGCTCACCAGGCCCTGGGCCACGTAGAACCGGATGGTCCGTTCCGAGGGGCGGGCGCGGGCGGCGGCATTGAGCGGGAAGACACCGGATGCCTCGAGGAGCGCGCCGGCCAGGGCGGCCAGATCGCGCAGACTCCAGGGTGCCAGGGCCCCGTATTCCCGGAGCACGGCGAGCGGGTCTGTCGCCTGCGGGGCGGGCCGGCTGGCGGTCATCCCTGACTGTTGCGCCGCAGCGGTGGGTCCTGGTGGCTGGCGAGGACGTCGGCGATGACGCGCCGGACGTCCTGGATATTGAAAGGCTTGGCGAGAATCGGCCGACGCTTGAGTTCGTCGGGCCAGTTGACGGAAACGCCCTGCGGATCGCCCGACATGAGCACGATCCGCTCCCGCAGTTCGGGCCAGCGCCGGACGAAGGCCAGATACAGGGTGTCGCCCGAGATCTGCGGCATCAGCACATCGAGCAGCACGGCGTCAAAGCCGGTATCGGTCAGGAGGGCATACGCGGAGTCCCCGTCGGCGGCCGTAATGACGTCGAAACCGAAGTGACGCAGCGTGCGCTCCAGCGCGCTCCGCACCACGGGTTCGTCATCGATTACGAGAATGCGTGGACTCACGACGCCACCTTGCTGAACCGTGGAAAATACCGTTTGGTCACGATCTGCAGCGCTTCTTCCGGAGTCAGCGAGATGCGCAGCTCGCCGGCCGTGTACCCGAAGACTTCCTTCAGGTGAACCTGGAGGCTTCTCGCCTTCCGGTACCCCAGCTTGGCCGCGACGTCATCCACCGTGTAGCCCGGGTCCATGAGGAGCCGGTGGGCATACAGGGTCCGGGCCAGAATGAGTATCGCCCGCGGCGAGGGCAGCCCGCTCCGGGCGAACCAGCGTTCGCAGGTGCGCCGTTCCAGCTGCGCCCGGTCGGCCAGCGCCGAAACCGTGACCGTGTCCGCCGGCGCGTACAGCATGCTCTCGACGGCCCATCGGAGCTGCGGGGGCAAGCCTTCCAGCAGCGCCATCAGTGTCACCACCACCTTCCGGGACGCCGTTTCCTCGAGTTCCCGGCGCAGGGTGAGGCGCAGCGCCGCCGGCGAATCGTCGAACCGCGCGAAGATCACCCGCCGGATTCCCACCCGCCCCAGGTCCAGCAGCACCCCGGCGGTCTCCGGCTCCAGCGAGGTGTAGATGAGGAGAGGAAGCGAAGGAAACAGGAGCCGGAGGCGTTCGACTTCCCGGACTCGCGGATGTTCCCCCCACAACGGATCCACCACCGCCATCTCCACCGGACGGAGGCGGATCGTCTCGATCATCTCGCCCCAGGTTGCGAGCGGAAGTAACTCGTAGCGCTCGGGGTCGGCTGCCCGCAGGCGCTGTAAGCGGTTCAGCGGAACCGCCGCGAGAATAAGCATCCTGTCGCAAATACGGCACTAGATGTCGCAAAAAAGGCCTAAACAGACACCCGGAATGCTCAGAGATTGTGCCCAGCCCCTGAGGAACACCCCTTCGCCAAGGAGTACCCGGTATGTCCTCGACCTCAAAGCGTCTGCTGCTTGCCGCCCTGACCCTGACTCTGATCGGCGTTTCCGCCTGCGCCGATGCCACCAGCCCGCGTTCCGATTCAGCGCCGTGTGAGACTCAGGGCTCCGGCGGCCGTTCCTGCCAGTAACCCAGTGACGTTCAGCTGGCCGCGGCCGTGGCCAGCTCGAGCAGTCCGGCGGACACCTCGGCGACGACCGGCGCCTCGACCGCGTCGGTCGTCGTCGTTTCCGCCACTCCTTCCACGCACACCCCCAGGTTCCGGAGCACTCGGTCCACCCGGAAATACCACTCGTTCAGTCGGTGCTCCTCGCTCAGCGACAGGGCCTCGCGCAGCATCGCCCGGGCCCGGACCTCCTTGCCGAACCGCACCAGTCCGAGACCCACCTTGTACCGATAGTCGATCGCCATGCTGGGGGGCATCCGGTCTTCGAAGAAACGGGCCTCCTGGCGGTAGCGCTCGAACGCCAGCCGGTTGCCCACGGCCGACTCAAGCTCCATGAGCTCGAGGATCGCATTTGTGCGGATCACGACCGAAGCATCGGAGGAGAGCACCAGCTGGAAGCTGCGCCGTGAGGCGTCATAGGCGCCCAGACGCCGCAGGCTCACGCCCATGTCGCCCAGGACCCGGGTCCGCTGGACCGGATCCCGCAGTAGCTTGAGTGCCATGTACTGCGCGTGCAGCTCATCGACGACCTGCCCCTGCCGGCTGAACACGACCGCCAGGTCGAACCACGCCCGGCCGGCGACCTCGGTGAGTTCGTCTCCCCGGGCTTCCCGGATCACGGCCTCGAGCCGTTCCCGGGCCGAGGGGAGATTGCCCTGGCCCCGAAGCACGTTGGCCTGGCCGATGTGTGCCAGCAGGACGGCCGGCCGGTCCTGGATGACGGTTCCCGCCGACTCCGCCACCCGGTAGCCCCGATTGGCATCGTCCCAGCGCGCCAGCATCCGGTTGAGCCGGCCGACAAACAGCCCGTAGGTGGTGGCCTCGACCTCCGGAATGCCAACCGAATAGGTTCCCGCCGAGAGCTGCAGCACATCCAGCGCCTCGTCCAGACGGGATTCGTGTTCGAGGTAATAGGCGTAGGCGGTGAGCGCCATGCGCATCGCCGTCGCCCGTACGCCCGGGTCGGAGGTCACCGCCTCGAGCACACCGGCAAGGTGGGCGACCTCGGGCTGGCCGTCGGGAAGATCCCGGAGAAAGCGCCGGGTGGAATCCAGTTGCCAGCGGAAGCCTTCGAGTTCGTCCTCGGTGTCTCCCAGGGCAAGCTGCCGGGCGACCAGACGTGCGACGAGGTACGCGCCCAGGGCAACCCTGGCCGCGGCGTCCTCGCCATGTTCACGCGCCGCGCGGGCACGGGTCAGGAAGGGCGCGTAGTCGATCGCGTCTTCCTGTGAGGCAGGCCGGGGAAACAACTCGAGGTTCGAGATCAAGCGGTTTGCCTCCAGAGCGGCGTCAGTACCAGTCCCTTTGGGCTAGTATGCCCTAAGTGCTGGCTGGGAGCAAGACCTCTGGGGGCGTCAGTCCATGCTCCATCCGCACCCGTAATGCAGGCAGGTTCCGTGCCCCGTAAATACGCGACGGGCACGAGTCCCAAGTCCATGTATACCAATCTACTGCAAAACATGGCAGTATCCGGGTGCTGCCCTGGCTCCCGTTTATACGTTGCGTTCCGCGGTATTCGGGTACCGGCCTGGTCCTGGCCGACCCCCATACTGGAGGCATGAAACGGGGATTCACGCTGGTGGAATTGCTGGTCACACTGAGCCTTGCCGGGCTGGTGGCGGCGGCCTCCCTCCCCCGCCTGGTGGCACTGCGGGACAGAATGGCGCTCGGCGCGGCGGCCCGGGATATCATGCTGGCGCACCGCCGGGCCCGGGTTCAGTCGGTGATGGCCGGCCGGGTTACGCTGCTCACGGTGACGGCGGATTCTCTGGTCCTCCGGGAAGTCACACCGATCGATACCGCCCTGGTCTGGCGTGCTCCCGGGCCGTCGATTCACGGCACGACGTTCACCGGGCCACGCACGCTCATGTTCGCGCCGATCGGCATTTCCTTCGGGTTCTCCAACGCGACGTTCACTCTTACCCGCGGATCGGCCACCCGGCGGGTGATCGTCTCCCGGCTGGGCCGGGTGCGGCTCATGCCGTGAGCGAAGGGGGACGTGTTGCGAGCCCGGTCGTCCTCTTCAGACGGTAACGGGTGCCCGTTCGTCGAGGCCGTACTTTCTCAGCTTCGCCAGCAGCGTCGAGCGCGCGATCCCGAGCAGCCGGGCGGCCTCCCGCCGGTTCCCACGGGTGTGGCGCAGGGTCAGGGCGATGTGCCGCCGTTCCGCGGCGTCCAGGGAATCGGGCGGGTTCGAGTCCTGCGGATTGACGGCCAGCTGCAGGCCGGGAAGGTCCAGCAGGGGGTGCGACAGATCCAGCAGCATGGCATCGAGCCCCGGAACCGCGAGTGCGCGGGCCGCGTCGGAGGGATCATTCGCAAGGATCACGCGGCAGCCGGCGGCCTGCAGCGCCTGCTGCAGCCGGTCCCGCCGCACCGCGTCGGCATCGAGAATGAGGACATGAGGAGACATGATCGGTTCCGGTTTTCGGTTCCTGAACGGCGGGCAGGTGCCGGGCCCGCCCAAGAAGTCAAAACTAACGACTGACCGCGACCTGACACGCGTGCTGCACCTGCGGCTCCGGCGCGGCCGCAGCGGCGTACAGCCGCTCGAGCGCATCCAGCTCCCCTTCCCAGTCTCTCCCCGCCGCAAAGGCCCGGGCCGCCTGGGACATGGCCCCGCGGGTGGCGCCGTCCCGGGCCAACTCCACGACGGCCTGAGCGAACGAGCCCGGGTCGCCCGCCCGGGCGGCGAGCCCGTTGATGCCATGCCGGAGATTCTCCAGCACGCCGCCGGCGTCCGCGCCGATCACCGGCAGGCCGGAAGCCATCGCTTCCAGCGCCACCAGGCCGCAGGTCTCGGTCGGAGACGGAAACACGAACAGGTCGGCGTCGGCATAGAGGTCCGCCAGAGCTTCGCGGTCGAGGAAACCGAGGTGCCGCGCGAACGGCAGTTCGCGTCGGACCGCCTCTGCGCGCGGTCCATCTCCGGCCACACAGAAATCCGCCGCGTCACCCAGAGCCTCGTGCGAAAGCACAAACGCCCGAATCAGGCAATCGATGTCCTTTTCGACCGCCAGCCGGCCAACGTGCAGCACCGCCAGCCTGTCCGTCATGCCCCGCTCCCTCCGCCGCACCTCACTCCGGCGGGCCGGCGTGAACCACCGGGTATCGACGCCGCGGCCCCACACAACGGCCCGGGGAATCCCGAGCGCCAGCAACTCCCCGCGAGTGACCTCGCTCGGCGTCTGGGTGTGCCGGGCCCGGGCGTGGAACCGGCGCAGATACCGGCGGGTCGGCTCCACCGCCCAGTCGCCGGCGTACCGGGCCATGTACCGGGGGAAGTCCGTGTGGAACGAGGTGACCAGCGGCACTCCCCGCTGCAGCGCCCACCTTCGGCCGATCGAGCCGAGCGGACCCTCGGTGGCCGCGTGCACCAGGTCCGGGGCGAAGCCGTCCAGCTCGCGCCGGAGTGGCCCGGCCCAGGGTACCGCGAGCCGGATGGCCGGGTAGCCCGGGCATCGCATCGAGGGGCGCCGGAGGACTCCCGGTTCGCTCCCGGACTCCTCCGGGTAACCCGGGGCGATGACCAGTATCTCATACCCACGCCGAATGAGTCCGTTCCGGATGGTGCCCAGAACGGTGGTCACCCCGTTGATTTCCGGGAGATAGGTATCCGTCGCTATGGCAATCCGCATCGCCCAAGTGTCACCGGTTGCCCCATCGGCCATGCAACAAGGGCGTCACAGATGTGAAACGATGGCCCGGGACGTGGCCCGACCGGGTTCGGCCCGGCTGCGAAACGGATGCTTACATTGAACAGGAGCAGTGCCTGCGGTGGCCGCAATCAGACGAGGGAGGGACGGACGCATGAATGGCCCGATCGACTTGAGCCGGCTCGAGGTAGGGCACCGGCTGCAGGATCCGCTCCTGGTTCAGGATGTGGATCAACGGATGAACGGGGACCGTCCATATGTCATCCTCACCCTGGGCAACTCGACCGGCAGGGTCTCCACGGCCCCCTTCTGGTCCGAGGACCTGCACAAGGTCGAAGGCATCGCCCGGGGGCATGTGGTCCAGGTCATCGGTGAGGTCACGACCTACCGGGACCGGATGCAGCTCGCGGTCACCTCGCTCCGGGTCCTTCCCCGGAATACGATCGACTGGAAGTCCCTGTTGCCCTCGGTCGGGGATACCGAACGCTACTGGAAGACGCTGGACGACTGGCGGGGGGAGATCACCGGGCCGCGGCTCCGGGATACGCTGGCGCTGTTCTACGAGGATGAGGACTTCCGGCGGCGCTACGGCGAATGCCCCGCCAGCATCAGCGGCCATCACGCCGAGCTGGGCGGGTTGCTCAAACATACGACCGAAGTGGCGGGCATTGCACGCGCCATCAGCCGGGTAAGCCGGGCGGACATGGACCTGGTGCTGGCAGGCGTGCTCCTGCACGACATCGGCAAACTCGAGTCCTACAGCTGGGACGGCTGGTTCGAGTACACCGACCGGGGCTACCTCTACGGTCACGTGGTTCTCGGCTCCCTCATGCTGGACCGGCGGGTGCGGGCGGCGGATCCGATGCCGTGCACCGGCCAGGAGCTCGATATCCTGCAGCACCTCATCCTCTCGCACCACGGCCGGATGGAATTCGGCGCGCCCGTCACTCCCATGACCCTCGAAGCCGAGGTCCTCCACTTTGCCGACAACGCGAGCGCCAAGACGGCCAGCATGGCCGAGGCCATTGCCGGCGCGGAGAATTTTGTCGGGGAATCCCAGGTCAGTGCGCGGACCCTGTGGCAACTGGACCGCCGCCGCGCCTATCGGGGGAAGAGCGACTGGGGGAGAGAGAAGAAGGACTGAGGACTGAGGACTGAGGACTGAGAGGGGACGAGCGACGAGTGGCGAGAGCCTGCCCGCCGGAAAAAATGAAACGACCGCCTAGCCCTCAGACTAGGCGGCCGTCTCGCACAATGACTACCCGAGGTCGGAGCTTGCGCTGCCGTTCTTCTCTCACCTGCCTCCGGTTGGCTGATACGCCCCGGTGGGCGAAGGTAAGGCCTCGGCTTCCATCCCCAGGCCGGATGGCCATCCCACCTGGTTCGTCACTGCCAGCGCTGCGAGTCGATCGGGTCGCGGACCGGCCTCTCGCACTGCACTCCGAGGCGCCAGATCGGAGCGGGTGAAGCGCGCGACTGGCTTCACCTGTCTGAACCGGGGTGATCACCGGGATCACCGGCCGCCTGAGCCCTTATTGCGTCGGCAGCCTCCCCCGAAATCCCGTCCAGACTCGTCAGCCGCACTACAACGGGGCACGGGGCTCCGAAGCGAACTCGACTAACGGTGAGACCAAGATACCGATCCGGAAAAAGCGCGCAAGCGCCTGTATTTCTTCGGGTTACGTCACTTTCACGTGGACGGTTTGTGGATTACTAACCTGCACCCGCAGTGTATGATGAGGGCCCTCTCCACAGCCATGTGGAGAATGTGAATCCACAAATGGACACGCTTTGTCACTTCCCCACATCGCTGATCGGCCGCCGGAACCCTGTGCCTTTGCTCCAGGAAAAACGCCCGGAGCCGTAGCCCCGGGCGCGTCAGCGTGATTCAAACCCTGCAACCTTCCGGATTCAGGGCTCCCGGACACTGCCGGCAAGAGGTGAGGGGCCGGCCCCGAGTGGCCGGATCCGGATGCCGATCGACTTGAGGTATGAGTCGACCGTGCCCTCGTAGAGGCGTACGGATTCCTGAACCCGGAGTGCGCGGCTTACCGCGTAGCCCCGGACGTCCTCGCCACCACCCGGCTTGCTCCAACCGCCGAATTGACTCTCACACTGGTCCAGGGTTGCCCGCAGATCGTTCATCTGGCGTTCGAGCTGGACCCGCTGGGTTCTGGATTTGGAGGTGTCGTAGGAGAGGATGTCTCCCCGCGCGGCGGCCATGGCGCGGGCGGAGCGTGCGCAGGCCTCGCTCATCAGTCTGGATCTCACCTGGAGCACCTGATCCGAGGCATGGTCCATGTCCCGCTGGAGCCGGGCCGAGGCGGCACCGATGGTCACCAGTGAGTCACGCAGCAGCAGCACGCCGTCCCGTACCTGGGCGCGCGCCGGATCCAGCTTCCGCTCGGGCCCGACAACACCCTGAGCTGAAGCCGCCGCCGGGAAGGCACACATCAATGTCAGAAGCGCTATGACTCCAGACCGACTTCGATATACCGGAATGATGGCTCGTCCTCCCTCGATGAAAACAGGCATCCGGCGGCACCGGCCGCAAACCAGCCGGCGACCAGCAGCCGCGGCCCGTCGAGTTCCTGTACGATGGGCCCGAGCCAGCGGCGGATGTGCCGCATCTCGGGGGCGCGCCGGCCCAGAATGGCCATCAGCGCGCCGACTCCGCCGGTCGCCCTCAGGAAGTGGGCGATCGCATGAGCCCGCTGGCTGAACTCCACGACCTTCACGCCTGGCTCATCGAAGATCACCGCCCCCTCGAACACGTCCATCGGCGGAGCATCGAGGCGGGGGCCCAGATAGAGATACTGGCGTCCCGCTTCGGTCTTGCGTTCGATCACCGCCGCCGCCGTCTCGCTGGTGAGCCGGGCGGCATGCAGCATGTCCTCGTCGTGCAGGGCACCGACGGCATTGGTCCACTCCAGCGCCGCGAGCGCGGTCTCCAGCGGGCACCCGACGGCATCATCGAACGCGACCAGCCGGGGAGCCTCACCCGCCTGATGCATGAAGTGGGCTAGCCCCTCGGCCCGATCGATGAACGTCCGGATTACCAGTGTGGATGGCTCGGTCATGAGGGGGAAGCTAGCCCCCGAGGCAGGGTAGGGGAAGGTGGAGGAGGGAGGGAGGTCCGGCACGCGACGGGGCGCGCGCCGGACCGGTCTCCGAGCCAGGGGTCAGGGCGTAAGTTCCGATCTGGGCTCGACCTTCACGATCCAGAGCCCCGAGTTCATGTCGGGGACGTAGATGTACCCGTCCCGATAGACCGCTCCCCACGCATTGGGGGCATTCGGTATGAACCCGTCCCTGTCTCCTGTTGAAACGTGAGCAATTTCCCGACCCTGCCGCAGGAGATCGCCCCGCAGCTCTCCCGAGATATCCAGTACCCTGAGTCCCCCCTGGTAGTCACCCAGGTACAGGGTGTCACCCGCAACCCAGACGTTGTGGACTCCGCCGTCCCTGGGCTCGTACCAGGCGACTTCCTTCGGATTCTCCAGATCCGAGACATCCAGAACGTGGAGCCGGCCATACGCCCGGCCCAGGCCGAGTACCCCGCCGTTCGCCACCGGGCGGGCGGAAAAGACCTCGTCACCCAGAAACACGTACTTCCCGTGCCGCCAGGCGGTGTGGGTACCCCGGATGAAGCCCGGCCCTCCGACGGCTTCCACCTCCCGGTACAGCGCGTCGAGATCATACTTGAACCGGGTCACCAGTTGGGGCCGCTCGGGACTCCCACCCTTGAGGCCGTTGCCCACATCCAGGATGACGAGACCGTCATTCCAGTAGCTCAGATAGGCCAGCCCGTCGCGCACGTCGATGTCGTGCAGCATCCGGCCGGCCGGGCTTCGGCTGGTTTCCCAGCGGGCCACCTGCCGCGGATGCCAGGGATCCCGGATGTCGATGACCCGCATCGAGCCGGTGGCATCGTCGGTGAGATAGACGTATCCCCGGTAGACGTAGGTGCTGTGCACGCCGCCGGAGACCGTCTCGGTAAACTCGGCGATCGGCCGGGGATGGGCCGGGTCCTCGAAGGAGAGGATGACGATGCCGTTCTTTCTCGTCGACGCTCCCTCCCGGGTGAGGACACCGAACCGTCCGTCCTCGGTGGTCATGAGGTCGTTCACGACCCGGGCATCGACCATCACCGAGTCGGTAATGACCGGCCGGCGTGGATCACGCAGGTCGATGGCGTAGATCCGGTCTCCCACGGTCGTGAGGTAGCCGTACCCGCCTCCCGGGTGCAGCCAGAATTCGGCGGCGCTCATCTTGATCGGCAGCCGGCCTACGGTTGTGGCCGGCCGCACGGCATCCCGGGCACGGACCTCGACGGTTGCCTCGGCGACCCGTCCGGCGAATCCGGCGCCGACGCGGTACCGTCCGGGGGCCTCGGCGACGAAGTAGCCCTCGGGATCGATCGCGCCGGTACCCGGCGCGATCCACCATTCGGGCCGGGCGTCGGTCACCTGCCGGCCCGCGGCGTCCCGGGCCTGGAATACGAACTGGACGACGTCACCGGTCCGGACCGCGGCTCGCGAGGGCGTGAGTTCAGTGGAGGCGACCGGGTTCGGGACCACGTCGATCCTGAGCGTCGCGGAGGCCCGGCCGGCGTCGGCGGTCAATGTTACGGTGCCGGGGGCGGCGGCGGTGAGCCGGCCTTCCGGGGTGACGGACACGACGCCCGGGCGGTCCGAGATCCAGCGGACCGGATCGTACCGCCGGTCACCGGTGGCGGCGTAGGGAACGGCCTCCAGCGTCAGCGATTGCCCCACGAACATCCGGCGCGGCATCGGACTCACGCGGACGCTCACCGCCGGCGGCGGGAGTACCGTCACCCGAGCGAAGGCGAACGCCGGCCGGCCGCCGGCGGCCGCGCGGACCACCGCCGAGACATTGATGGTCCCGGTTGAACCGCCGATGACCATCCCGGTGGAATCCACCGTCCCCTCGAAGGACAGGCCACCCGGCGCCCAGAGTACACGGAGCTCGCTCAGCTCGTGGCCCGCGGAGTCCCAGGCCACGGCCGACAACCGGAGACTGTCCCCGACCTCGATCGCGGCTTCGGCCGGGCGGATTTCGACTCGCGCAATCGGACCGGGTATGCGCGGGGGCGGCGGCGGCACGGGCTGCTGCAGCAGCAGACCGACGGCGAGGATGCCGAGCATGGGATACCTCCATGAGAAAGCCGGTCGGGCAGGGAGACCGCGAAATACTATTGACAAAACCAAGTTCCAGCCAGAATTTTGCCCTAATCCCGTTGGGCGAGATTCCGTGAAAGTCCGCATTCCGTCAGTCGAGCAGGCCGCCGTCCGGATCCGATCCGGCCGGCGGTTTTTGTTGTCAGCCGGCTTCACCGGCTGACCGTTTTCCGGAGCAGTCGCTCCCTTTCAGACGAGGTTGGCGATGGCGCAGGGCACCGTGAAGTGGTTCAACGACGCCAAGGGATTCGGTTTCATCGCGCAGGATGGCGGCAAGGACGTCTTCGTGCACCACACCGCGATCGTCGCCGAGGGATTCCGTTCCCTGGGCGAAGGGGACAAGGTCGAGTTCGATATCGTCGAGGGGCCCAAGGGCCTCCAGGCATCCAACGTCCGGAAGATCTCCTAGACCATTCCGATTTCTCTTACCGGAGCCCCGGGGAAGTGCCAGTGCTTTCCCGGGTGCGTCATTCTGTTCTCATGACTCGTTCGAATCGCCGGTGGCTCGGCCACCTGCTCCTGCCGCTGCTCCTGTGCGGCCTCCCGGCCGCCGGCCGGGCCCAGGCCGGGCCGGCGGCGGGTACCGGCGCCCCGCTCGGTTTCCTCGGGTTCCAGGCCGGAGCGACGCTGGCCGCCATCGAAGACCAGCTCATCGACCTGGGCGGGGATCCGCTGCGCTGCCGGGTGTCCCGGTCGGACAGCACGCTGGCCGAATGCCGGGCGACATTCCCCGACTCGGTGACCGGCCTGGTGGTGGACGTCTGGGTCGCCAGCATGGACCGCGTCGCCGGAATCCTCACCCTCAGCGCGTCCCCGGGTGAGGGTCAGCTGCTCCAGTGGCGGCGGGGACTCGAGGCCGTCTATGGCCGGGTGAGCCCCCGGGTCCAGGCATCCCAGTGGATGATGCAATGGGTCCGGCAGGGCCGGATGATCCGGCTCACCTGGCGGCTCGCGAGCGGCGGCCAGCAGATGTCCGTGAGCCTGGTGGACGGACCGGTTCTGGACGGGTGGGCGAGGAGAGGAGAGAGAAGTGAGAAGTGAGAAGGGAGAAGGGAGAAGGGAGAAGGGAGAAGGCAGAAGTACGAGGGGAGAAAGGGCGCGAGCCGGGACCGGTCGCACCACGGCCTCGTCTCTCCTTCTCACTTCTCCCTTCTCACTGCTCACTTCCTATTGCGTCCCCGCCGGCATACTGCTAACCTATTGTGCCGAACGGGCTTCAGTACCCCCACCCGCGCTTCCCGGTTCCTCGAGGAGTGACACCATCCACCACGTGTCGCGCCCAGCGGCTTTCGCTGCTCTCGTCCTGACACTGTTCGCCGGATGCGGCGGTGCGCAGCCGATCCGTATCGGGATCGCCGGTACGTTCAGCGATTCGCTCACGATTTCCATGAAACACGCGGCCGAGATGGCCACCGACGAGATCAACGCGGCGGGCGGGATCGCCGGGCGCCGGCTCGAGCTGGTCATCCGGGACGATTTCGGCAATCCGGATTCCGCCGTGCGGGTTGCCACCGCACTGTATCAGTCGGACGTGGTGGCGGTCGTGGGGCACAGTTTCTCCGGCGCCACCAGCGCCGCCGCGCCGGTGTACAACGGCGGGCGCAATCCGCTGGCACACATTTCACCGTCGGCCTCGTCCCCCGAGATCAGCCGCCTCGGACCCTACACGTTCCGGCTCTGCCCCAGCGACCTGGCGCACGGAGCGGCGCTGGCGCACTGGGCCAGGGAGACCCTGGGACTCTCCGGGGCGGCGGTGATCTACGTCAACAACGGTTACGGTCGCGGCGTCCGGCAGACCTTCGTCCGGGAGTTCAGCCGCCTGGGCGGGCACATCGTCTCGGTCGACCCGCTGGGCGATCCCCCGGTGGTCGGCCCGTATCTCGAGCGCATCGCCCGGAGGAATGACGTCGAGTTCATCGTGCTCGCGGGGTATCAGGTCGAGGCCGCGGCTCTGCTCCGCCGGGCCCAGGAACTCAACCTCCACCTGCCCGTGCTCGGGGGTGACGGGCTGGAGCAGGTCTATCAGCTCGGGCCGGTGGCCGAAGGAGTGTACACCACGAGTGCCTACCTGAAGGACATCGACACCGACGCCAATCACCGGTTTGTCGCCGCGTACCGGCAGCGCTTCCCCGACGGGGCCCCGCCGAACCAGTCGGCCGTCGGCACGTACGATGCCCTGCAGCTCCTCAAGCGGGTCATCGAGAAGGCGGGGGACGGCCGGCGCGCCATTCGTGACGAGTTGAGCCGGGTCGGCCGGAACGAGCCCGCGTTCGAAGGCGTCACGCGGCGGATCGCGTTCGACAGCAACGGCGACCTGGCCGACCAGCAGGTGTTCGTCGGAGTGGTCCGCGGCGGGGCGGTGCGGGCGGCCGTAGGGCAGTGACTGTCCCGAACCGGCGGGTGGCGGTCCTGGCGGGCATCCTGCTCCTGTCCGGCGCGGGATGCGCGCGCGACCGCGGCCCCATCCGGCTGGGCTGGGCGGGCGGCCCCCTCAGCGACTCCACCGTGGCTCCGTCGCTCCACACTGCCCGGCTGGCGGTCGGGGAGATCAATGCGTCGGGCGGGGTGCGGGGGCGCCTGCTCGAACTGGTGGCCCTGGATGATTATGGCGAACCCGATTCCGCGATCAGAGTCGCGGCCGCGCTGCGGGACTCCGGTGTCATCGCGGTGATCGGACATACCTATTCGAGCACGACGCTGGCGGCGGCTCCGGTCTACAACAACCCGGCCGACCCGCTGCTGGAGGTTTCGCCCTCGGCCACTTCACCCGAGATTTCACGGGCCGGAGACTATACCTTTCGGATCTGCCCGAGCGACGAACGATATGGAGCCGCCCTGGCCGACTGGGCCTGGCAGCACCTGCATCTGACCCGGGGCGTGGTCTTCTACGTCAACGACAGCTACGGCCGCGGAATCCGGCGGACCTTCAGCCGGGAGTTCCGGCGCCAGGGAGGCGAGGTGACCGACCTCGAGCCGTTCCTGGAGAGCCGCCCCGAGGTGGGCCCCTATGTCGACCGGCTGGCCCGTCAGGGCAACGCCCAGTTCATCGTCCTCGCGGGGAACGTGACGGCGGGCGCCGAGGTCCTGCGGCAGATCCGCGCGCGCGGCATCACCCTCCCGGTCCTGGGAGGGGACGGCCTGGACGGAATCGAAGCGGCCGGGCCGGTGGCGGCGGGGGTGTACCTGACCACGGTTTATCTTCCGACGCTCACGACGGAAGAGAATACCCGCTTCCTGGAGGCGTACCGGGCCGCCTTCCCCCTCGGGGGAGCGGTGGATTATTCCGCCGCGGCGACCTATGACCTGGTCTACCTGCTCAGGACGGCGCTGGAACGGGCGGCGCCCGGCCGCCGCGGGTTGCGGGATGCGGTCGCGGCAACCGGTCAGAGCGCGCCGGCGTATGCCGGCGTGACCGGAACGATCGCCTTCGACGCCCTGGGCGACGTCCCCGACCTGCACATTCGGATCGGCGTGGTCCGCAACGGAACCCTACGTCCGGCGGAGGAACGGTGACACTGCTGAAAGGAATGGTCGCGCGAATCACCGTGGCGATGACGGGCCTGCTGGCCCTGGTCCTGTTGATCGCCTGGCTCGGGTTCGATTCGATCCGCACCATCGGCAGCGAAGCCGGCCGCGAACTCGGCTCGCTGGCCACCCAAGCCGACGTCGGCAGCGGCCTGGTCGGCTCGGTCATGGGAGAAATCCGGGCCGCCCAGCAGTACCTGCTGGCCCCGTCCGACGTTCTCAAGCAGCAGTTTCTCGCCAACGGCGACTCGGCCTATTCGTTCCAGCGGCGCTATCGGGATCTTCCGAATCTGACCAACGACGAGCGGCTGAAGCTCAACCGCATGGCGGACCGCCAGGCCGAGATCGAAGTGGCCTACGCTCTGGCGCATGCCCTGGCCGATCTGGGCCGGACCGAGCAGGCGCTGGCGCAGGCCCAGGCGGCCGAGGTCCCGGCGGATTCGCTGGTGGCCATGGTACGGGAACTCACCACCACCGAAGCGCGGAACGCCCTGGACCGGGCGGATGTTCTCCAGCGCCGCTCCCGGAACCGGGAACGGCTGATGATTGCGCTGCTCCTGGTCCTGATCGCGGCCGGGATCTGGACCATCATCGAGACCCGGCGGCAGGTGAAGACACCGCTCCGGCGGCTGGTGGCGGCGGCGGAACGGTTCGGAGCCGGCGACCTGCGCCCGGTGCAGCTGGGCAACATGCCGACGGAACTGCATCAGCTGGCGTTGACCCTGGATGCCGCCGGAGACCGCCTGCGGACCGTCGTGGGCGCCGTCGTGACCGAGGCCGAGCAGATCGCCACCAGCGCCGGGGAGTTCTCCGCCATGAGCCAGGAACTGGCGGCCAGCGGACACGAGATCTCCAGCGCCATGCTCAAGGTCTCGAGCAGCGCGGAGAACCAGGTCCGGGGCATGGAACAGGCGGACCGGTCCCTCAATGAGCTGCGGCGTGCCACCTCCACCACGACCGAGGCGGCCGGCCGGGTAGTCCAGATCGGAGAGAACATCCGCCGGGTTGCGGCCCAGCATCAGGGTGACGTCGACGCCGCCCGCCGCACCCTGCTCGACGTCCGGGAAGTCGTCCGCACTTCCGCCAGCCAGACCCGCCAGCTCACCCAGCTGTCCACATCCATCAGCGCGTTCATCGACCTCATCAAGCAGATCTCCTCCCAGACCAACCTGCTGGCTTTGAATGCCGCCATCGAAGCGGCCCGGGCCGGAGAGCAGGGACGCGGTTTCGCGGTCGTGGCCGAGGAAGTGCGGCATCTGGCGGACTCCAGCGCTCGAGCCGCGGAGGACGTGACCAAGACGGTCCAGATCCTCCTGGGCCAGGTGCGCGATGCCGCGGCCACGATGGAGGTCGGTTCGGGCAAGGTCGAAGGGATCGAACACGTGGCGGAGGCCGCGGCCCGCGGCCTGGAGGAAATCGCCAACGCGGTCCAGCAGATCCGCACCGCCACCGTCCAGGTTCAGCAGGAAGCCGAGGGTAACCGCGTCATCGTGGATGAGCTGGCCACCACGGCCGTGGAGGCCGCCCAGGCCGCGAACGAACACGCCACGTCGAGCGAATCCGTGACCGCGGCGGCCGAAGAACAGAACGCCGCCACCGAGCAGATGGCCGCGGCCGCGAGTGAACTGCTGTCCGCCGCCAACCGGCTCACCGGACTGGTCGCCGACTTCAAGACCTGAGACGCCGCCGCCTCGGAAACCACAAACGCCGGTGGCACGAAGCCACCGGCGTTTTCCATGCTCCCGCAGCGGAACTCCTCAGCGCTTCTTCGATTTCGACTTCGATCCGGCTGCCTTGGACTTGGCCCTGGGCTTCGCCTTGGACCTGGTCGCCTTCGCCCGGGCTCCGGCCTTCGATTTGCCCTTCGCCGGTTTGGCCCGCTCCGCCGCCCGCTCCGCCCGCTTCCGCACCGACTCTCGAACCTCCTCGAGCACCTGGTCCCCTTCGGTGGGCGCCACCAGGCTTCGGCGCACCGCGTAGTGGATCAGCTCTTCCGCATCGGACAGGTTGAACTCCCCCAGCCGGGCCCCGGCGCGAATGACGTTGATCAGGGCATCCGCCACCGGGCTTCGCAGCACATTGGCGATGCCCGGCAGGGTTTCCAGCAAGGTCGAGATTTGCGAACCGCCCAGATCCGTGGCCACGTGGCCCTCCTGCGAACCGCAACCCCATACCGGGAGCGGAGATATACACCCCGGGCGCGGGTCAT
Organism: Gemmatimonadales bacterium; assembly: GCA_050183505.1. GTDB lineage: Bacteria > Gemmatimonadota > Gemmatimonadetes > Gemmatimonadales > GWC2-71-9 > JBFXBG01. The sequence goes on from JBFXBG010000004.1 coordinate 29,121, forward strand.
TTCCCGGCCGGGATTCGCGGCAACGTATAAGAGCCCCCAAGGCGCGTCAAGCGAGAACGCGCGCCGGGGGCTCGGTTGGAAAGTCTGGCCTTGAGTTCTAAACTACTGTCAGTCAATATCTTACAAATGCCATCCAGGCCCTTGGCAGACGGCGGGACTAGATCCGGTACCGAAGGAGTGCCGAAAGTCCCCAGCCGGTCAGGTTGTGATCGGTCCCGTCCTGAAACTCCAACCGGCCCAGATCGAACCGGGCGCCGGGCGAGAAGACGAACCGGTCGCCGACCGGAACCTCGACCGACGCGCCGGCGCCGAACATCCGGCCGTTGCCCTGGTCGGGGGACCAGAGGCGGCCTTCGATGACTGGAATGAGCCGCACGCGCCGGCCCAGCGGCCAATGCCCGCTCAGTCCTCCGGAGAAGATGTTCTCCTGGTTCGAGGTGGAAGCACCGTCGGCCTTGCTCCGATAATAGTTCCACACGAACGCCGAAAGCGTACCCGACCCGGCCAGGAAGGTCAGGGTGGCCTCGCCGATCAGCCGGTCCCCGGCCTGATAGGACCCCGAGCCGCCACCCAGGTTGGTGAAGGCATCGTTCCCGAACGTGCTCCAGGTGAACCCGATCTGCAGCCGGGAGGATCCGATCAGCCGGTCGACCCCGAGCTTCACCCGGCCTTCGGTGCCGGGAGTGTACTTGAGGCTGTCGTCGCTGAAGGGCGTGAATTCATTATTGAGGCGGACGCTCCCCGCGAGGCCGACGTTCCACGCACCCAGCTGGGTCGCCACCGCGACGCCGCCGGTCACCGACAGCCCGTTCCGGTAGGAATTGACCGGGAAGGAGAGGAAGTTCGCCGACGCGGCCCCGGTGACCCCCGCCTCGGAGAGTTTCTGGTCCGAACCGGTGGGCAGATTGACCATGAGCGTGGTCACCACCGCGTCCTGTCCGAACATGTACGACGCCCGCAGCTGGGTGTCGGTGAGGCCGGAGAACGTGGTCCTGCTTCCCCCGGCCGGTTCGGACGAGGTCGAGGCGTAGTAGGTGCCGATGTCGAACGCGAACCGGGAGTTCACCGGGATCACGACCGCGATCGGCACGGCGAGCTGGGTGGTCCGGTTCCCGCCGTCGATATCGTATCCGCGGACCATGACGCCGGAGACCACGGATCGCTCGTTGGCGGTCCCCTGGGCGGCGGCCGTGGTGGCGAGGGCCAGGAGTCCGGTCGTAAGCAGGGCGCAGCGCATGGTCTCCCTCAGGGCCGGGTAATGATGATGATGACCTGCCCGGTGAGGCCGGTGGTCCGGGGGTCGTCCTGGTCCAGCACTTCCGGCAACGGGGGCCGGACGATGGGCGGGAGTGCTCCGCCGATCTGCCGGTCGATCAGGCCGCCGAAACTGGGCACCGACCCGCCGATCAGGTTCCGCAGCACGATGCCCCGGGGCGTCACCGCGGCCACCACGGCGCCGCCTCTCGTCGCGCGGCCTTCGATCGGGGCACCGACCCGCAGGCCGGCCAGCTGCGCCGGCGGCGTCGTCATCGCGCTCGACATCTGCAGACTCGTGGTCCGGCGCTCGCGCGCGGCCCGGAAGTTCGGATCCCGGGCCAGGGCCGCGTTGTAATAGCCGGCCGCGGCGGAGAAGTCTCCCCGGTCCTCGGCCTCCAGCCCGCGGCTGAACGCCAGGAATGCCTGCAGGTCGGCCGTGGGGCGTTCGCTGATGGCCCGGCGCTCCGCCGGCGAAAGCGTGATGCCCATCCGCTCGAGCAGCCCGAGGACGATCTGTTTCTCGGCATCGAACAGCTGCTGCAGGGGATCGGTGGCGGTGCTGGTGGCGCTGATTTCCGAGGTCGTCACGTCGACCACGCTGGCATCCACCCGCAGATCGTCCCGGCCGGGCTGATCCTGGATGGCTCCCTGCACCACCCGGGCGGCCCGGAGCAACCGACCCGATCGCGCGCCGGTGGCGGCCTGGACCCGGCCCGATTCGGCCAGCGCCATTTCGTCCAGCAGCACCTGCACCCGTTCCCGCTCCAGCAACCGCAACTGGGAGACCCGGCTGAGGTCGGTGATGATCAGATGCGAGAGGCCGACTTCGAGCGGTTTGAGATCCTCATTGCTGCCGACGTACCGGAAAGGAAACACGGCGACGGTGTTTTCCGTCGGCGGCGTCCGGCTCAGAACCGCTTCCTGTGCCAGTGCCTGGCGCGCCTGCTGCTGCAGTTCCTTCCGCGTAAGCAGGGCCAGGCGGTTCTGGACCTCACCCCGCTGGGAAGAGGAAACATTCATGTTCGCCGCGCGCTCGTAGGCGGCCCGGGCCGAGTCGAGCTGGCCCAGCTCTTCGTAGGCGAGCCCCAGGTACACCGCGGCACTGAATCCGCCACGGTCCAGCGCCAGAGAGCTCAGGAGCACGTCCTTCGCCCTGGCATAGTCGTTCGCGTTGTAATACGCGATCCCCAGCCGGGTCAGAACGGCTGGATCGTCGGGCCGGGCCTGCCGGGCCGCTTCCAGCGACCCGATGTCGGCCGGAGCCACGGCCGGGGTTTCCACCGACCGGGCGCACCCCGCGAGAGTCAATCCCAGAGCGAGGCACGTCCACCCACGCCTGTTGCGCATATGCCACCTTGTCACGTGGTTGGGAGTTTCCGCCAATGTACCGGCCGGAGGATCGAGGGGCAAATGGGCCCCGGAAAGCCTCCGGCCCGGCTTTCGAGCCGGTCACACAGGTGCCGTTGCCACAATCACTTGGGACCCTGCAAGAAACCGGCCCGCGGCTCCGGGAACCCCCTGCCGCAATTTGCCCCCTTCCCCGGAGACCCGTAAATTGACCGGACGGAGTCCCCTCCGGATTCCTGGAAGGACCTGCCTGTGGGACGTCGAGGCATCAAGGAGTACCGGGCCGCCGAGGCCCTGGCCCTGATCGCGGCAGACCGCGACCACGAGCCACTGGTCTGCCCCAGCTGCGGCAGCGGAAAGGTGGAGCGGGTTCCGCGCCGGACCAGCAAGACCGATACGACCGAGCAGGGACGGATCACGCTTCACTGTGCCGGCTGTGGGCGCTCGGCGGTGTACCTCGCCACCGACCAGGACAACGAGCCGCGCATGCCGCCCTCCCCCGAACGCCCCTCCCAGGGCTAGTTTCAGGCGCGCCGGCGCACCTGGCCCGGACGCAGTGAACCTTCGAACGCCCCGGAATGACCCTCGCTTTGCCCGCCGCGGTTGCCCGGCGCTCCTACGGTCTGCTGTTCACCATCGTCCTGCTCGACCTGGTCGGTTTCGGGATCGTTCTCCCGCTCCTGCCGACCCACGCCGCCGGCTTCACCTCCAGCGGCGCGGCCATCGGTATCCTGGTCGCCAGTTTCTCGCTGATGCAGTTCCTGGTCGCCCCGTGGTGGGGGCGCCTCAGCGACCGGATCGGCCGCCGGCCGGTGCTGCTCGCCGGCATTGCCGCCAGCGCCGTTTCCTACGTGATGTTCGCCCTGGCGGGCACGTATCTGGTGCTGCTGGCTTCGCGGGTTCTGGCCGGCGGGGTCGGGGCCACCGTCAACGTATCGCAGGCCTACCTGGCGGACATCACCCCGGAGGAGCGGCGCACCCGCGCGATGGGAGTGATCGGGGTGGCATTCGGGATGGGGTTCATCCTGGGCCCCGCGATCGCCGCCCTCAGCAGCCGTGCCGGGGCTGCGATCCCCGGCTTCATCGCCGGCGGTATCTGCCTGCTTTCCTTCGTGATTACCTGGACCAGCCTGCCCGAAACCAGGATCTCCCCCACGCTTCCGGCCCGGCCCGGATCGGTCAGCTGGCGGGGCTTCGCGGCGCCCTTCGCGGTGATGTTCCTGTCGGTGGCGGCGTTTGCGGTCATTACCGTGGTATTCCCGCTCTACGCCGCGGCCGTCCTCGGCTTCGGCCGGCGGGAGACGTCGATGGTGTTCGTGCTCATGGGCGTCTGCTCCGCCGTGGTTCAGGGTTGGCTCATCGGCCGGCTCACACCGGCCGTCGGGGAGCGGACCCTCATGCTGGCGGGGTCGGTGCTGATCGCGGCGGGGCTCGCGGCGATCCCGCTCTCACCCGGGCTTGCGGGACCCTGGAGTCTCGCCGTTCTGCTCGCCGCCGTGTCCCTGGTGGCCGCCGGGAGCGGCTTCGCGTGGCCGGGGGTTGCGGGCTACGTCTCCCGCGCCGCGGCAGCGCGGGATCAGGGGCAGCTGCTGGGCGCACTCCACAGCGTGGCCTCGCTGGCCCGGGTGGCGGGACCGGTGCTGGCCGGCCTGCTCAGCGAGCAGGCGGGCGCCGCCGCCGCGTTCCTCGTGGCGGCGGGCCTGGCCGGGGCAGCGGGACTCGCGGCGGTGGGAGCGAGGGCGGGCTGATCGAAGAAGAAGTCGAGAAACCGAGAGGTTGAAGGGATGCGGAATCAGGACGCAGGCCAGGATCGAAGCCGGGATCACCGGCAGCGCCGACGGACCCGCACTTCAATCCCTCGATCCCTCAATCATCCAATCCCCCTGGGGGTCTTCTGACCGAACCCGCGACCGGCCGCACCAGTCATTCGGCGACGGCGATCCTGTTCACCACGGTGGTGATCGACCTGGTGGGGTTCGGGATCGTGCTTCCGCTGCTGCCGGGCTATGCCGCGCGCTTTCACGCGAGCGACCTGCTCATCGGCGTTGTGGTCGGGGTCTACTCGCTGATGCAGTTTCTGGTGGCGCCGTGGTGGGGCCGGCTGAGCGACCGGATCGGCCGCCGTCCGGTGATTCTCATCGGGCTCTCGGGCAGCGCCATCTCGTATCTGCTCTTCGCCTTCGCCTGGAGCTACCAGGCGCTGCTCCTCTCCCGCATCGTGGCCGGCGGGATGGGCGCCACGGTCAACGTGGCCCAGGCCTATCTGGCCGACGTGACGCCGCCGGAGAAGCGGTCGAAGGCCATGGGACTCATCGGCGCGGCGTTCGGCCTGGGTTTCGTCCTCGGTCCCGCCATCGCCGGGCTGACCGTCCACCTGAGCAGCGCCGCCCCCGGGCTGGTGGCGGCGGGCATCTCGACCGGCGCGTGGCTCCTGGCGTGGTTCCGGCTTCCGGAAACCCGGATGCACGTACCCAGTGGACGGCCCCGGATGCCGCTCGACCTTGGCCGGGTGGTTCAGCCCTACCTGGTCATGTTCCTGGAGGTGCTCGCCTTCACCGTCATCAACGTGATCTTCCCGTTGTACACCGTACGAGCCCTGGGCCTGGGTCAGCGGGGAACGTCGAACCTCTTCGTCGTCATGGGGCTGGTGTCCGCCGTCGTCCAGGGGTGGCTGGTGGGCCGGCTGGCCGGGCGCCTGAGCGAACACGCGATGATGGCCGGTGGCTGCCTGCTGCTGGCCCTCGGGCTTCTGGCGGTGCCGCTGGCCGAGTCTCCGGCCGTGGCGCCGAACCTGCGGATGCCGTTTCTGGTTCTGGCGTTGATGGTACTGGTGGCCGGGTCGGCGCTCTGTCTGCCCAGTATCGCCGGCTATCTGTCGCGGATCACCAGCGCGGAGGAGCAGGGACGGGCCCTCGGCGGGCTGCAGAGCATGGGCGCGATGGCCCGGATCATCGGCCCGCCGGCCGCCGGGTTCATCGCCGGAGTCGCGGGTCTTCGAGTTCCGTTCTACGCGGCTGCGGGGATCGCGGGCCTGGCGGGAGTGATCGCGATGAAGAAGAGGTGAGAGGCGAGCGGGGCATGTCCCACTCTCCGTTCTCACTTCTCACCTGACACTCTACTTCGGGGTCGTGAACAGCCTCCCCCACCGCACCGCGCTGAAGAAGGGCAGCGGCTTGTAGCTGCTGGCGTCGTAGCTGTAGTAGATGAGCAGCGGGCGGCCGCGGACATTGAGCCTGGGCAGGAACCCCCAGTAGCGCCCGTCGTAGGAGCTGTCCCGGTTGTCTCCCATCATGAAGAACGAATCCGGCGGCACGACGATCGGCCCCCAGTCGTGGACATCCGGCTGATAGGTGGCCGGATCGCGGTTGACCAGGTACTTCACCTGCCACTGGCGCATCTTGGCGCGGTTGACCGGATCTTCGGACTTCTGCGGGTCGGTCCGGAGCGCATAGGGCTCGATCTGGCGGACGCCGTTGAGGTAGAGATCGCCGTTCTCCATCATCAGCGTGTCTCCGGGCATCCCGATCAGGCGCTTGACGACCTTCAGGTCCGGCGTTTCCGGCTCGACCGAATCGAAGACGACGATGTCCCCGCGCTTCGGTTCCCGGACCGCGGGCAGGTGCTTGCCGGTGAGCGGCACTTCCGCGCCGTAGAGCAGCTTGTTGACGAAGAGGAAGTCTCCCACCAGCAGGGTGTTCTCCATGCTGCCGGAGGGAATCCGGAACGCCTCGATCAGGAAGGTCCGCAGAAACAGCCAGACCACCAGGGCGATGGCGATGGACTTGGCCCAGTCCCAGAGCCAGGCATTGAACGACCGGCGGGCCGGAACCGGCGGGGTCTTGGTGGGCGGTGTTTCAGTCGCAGTCATCGAGCATCCGGGAACGGTAGAACGGCCGGCGGTGCCGGAATGAACCGGGCGGGTGCCCTAGTTCATCCAGTCCGCGATGAACAGATTGGTTTCTCCCTCTTCCGTAACCGCGTTACGGTTGGAGGCCCAGACGAGTTTCTTCCCGTCCGGGCTGAACATGGGAAAGCCGTCGAAATCCGGATGGGTGGTGATCTTCTCCAGACCGGTGCCGTCGACATTGATCAGGTAGAGGTCGAAGTTCCGGCTGTGCGGGTTCTCGTAGTTGGACGAGAAGATGATCCGCCTGCCGTCGGGGTGGAAGAACGGCGCGAAGTTGGCGCCGCCGAGCCGGGTGATCTGCCGCGGGTTGCTGCCGTCCGCATTGGCGACCCAGAGCTCCACCCGGGACGGCCGCACCAGCCGTTTCTCCAGCAGTGACAGGTAATCGGCCGAGTCCCGGGCGGTCTCGGGGTAGCCGGCGCGCCAGACGATCATCTTCCCATCGGGAGAGAAGAACGCGCCCCCGTCGTATCCCACCCGGTGGGTGAGCCGCTTGAGCCCGGTACCGTCGATGTTCATGGTGTACAGTTCGAGATCCCCGTCCATGGTACTGGTGAAGATGATCGTCCTGCCGTCCGGGGAGACGGTCGCTTCGGCGTTGTAGGCGCCGTTGGCCGTCAGCGGCTGCAGATCGGAACCGTCGACCCGGGCGGTGTAGATCTCCAGATGCCCGAGCGGCCAGACGTACCCATGGCTCCGGTCCGGTGCCGGCGGACAGGCGGGCGAGTACTTGAAGGTGGAGCTGTACAGAATCCGCCGGTCGTTGGCATAGAAATACCCGCAGGTGGTCCGGCCTTCACCGTTCGACACCCGGTGCAGCCCGGTTCCGTCGGTATTGATGATGTACTGCTGGTCACACCCCTCGTTGACCTTCTCCTGCCGCTGGAAGATCAGCTGCCTGCCGGACGCGGAGAAATACGCTTCGGCGTTGTTCCCGCCGAAGGTGAGCTGGCGGATGTCGCGCAGATGGTTTTCCCCCACCTCCGGGGCCACGTACTGCACGGCCCGGCCGCCGGAAGACGGCGCAGGATTGCCGGAACACCCGCAAGCCAGGATGACGAGGGCCGCGCCCGGCAACGACGGGACGGCCGATCGGACAATTCGCCTCATGCTCAGATCCCCATTCGGTAGGAAGTCCACGAGGGTCACGCGCCGCGGAGTACCGCCAGCACTTCGGCCGCGTGGCCTTTCGGTTTCACTTTCTCGAACACCTTCATGATGCGGCCCGACGGATCGATCACGAAGGTCGTCCGCAGGATTCCGAAATACTTTCTTCCGTACATCGACTTCTCCCCCCACACTCCATAGGCCTCCGCCACCGCGTGATCCGGATCGGCGAGGAGCGGAAACGGAAGGCCGTACTTGCCGCGGAACTTCCGGTGCGACTCCACTCCGTCCGGCGAGACCCCCAGCACCACGGCACCGGCTGCCTTGACCTCGTCCCAAGCGTCCCGGAACCCGCAGGCTTCGGCCGTGCATCCGCTGGTGTCATCCTTGGGATAGAAGTAAAGCACCACCGGCTGTCCGGTAAGATCCTTCAGGGCGACTTTCTCGCCGGTGTCGGATTCCAGACGGAACGGCGGCGCTTTGCCTCCCACTTTCGGCACGGGCATCGGAGTCCGGGGCTCAGGGGTCGGAACGCTGAACGACACGCAGGTCATCCACGATGGGCCGCCGCACCCGGAGAAACGGATACTCTCTCCCCGGCCGGAGGTCCCGGTCCAGGAAATTCCAGGTGACCAGCCCGTCTTCGCTGGCCGGCTCCAGCAGGTATGCAGCGAACACGCCGAGCCGCTGCGCCGTGGTGACATAATACCAGCCGGCGGCCGCGGTTCCGCTGCGGGGCCGCCAGGCCCCATCCAGCGAAACGGTGCGATGGCCCTCGAACGGATTCCGTGCGGCGGTGAGGCTGTCTATCTGGAACGCTTCGGCGTCCCCCTGCCAGTCACGGCCCAGCCGCTGGACCACCACACCCTGCAGCAGGAGCAGGTCGACGATCTCCCGGTACTGCGGGGGCAGGAGATAGCCCGCGGGACGGGCCTCCCGGCGCGAGGCCGTGAAGCGGTCCCAGACCGGCATGCGGATGGTGCGGTACACGCCGGTCCGCTCCCGCCGGGAGAACGGCCCCGCCCCCGCGCCGGCCGGCCGGGTGATTTCGGCGATGACGTCCTGCATGGTAGGCGGCGCGAACTGCGACCGCACCACGACCGAGTCCGGCGCCCAGCGCTGGCTTGCCGCCGTTACCGCCTCAACGGCCGCGCGCTGCTCGGCCGCCAGGCTCAGGATCTCGTGGACGAAATCATAGGTTCCCTGCACCCGGTCGCGGAACGGAGCGTTGCTGTACCCCTCGCTCAGAATCGAGAGCCGCCCGCGCATGCCGTTCCAGTTGGTACCGAACCGGGGACGGGCGTCGTACGTCTCCCATCCCTGCGACAGCGAATCGGGATCCTGATTGCGGAAGTTGCCGTAGGGGAAGGTTTCCAGATGGTGCCGCGTCCGCATCCGTTCGCGCACCAGGGGCAGAAACCGGTCCCGGACGTAGTCGTTCGCCGGCGGGCTGTTGGGATTGAGCCCCGGCGACCAGGTCAGGATGTAGCCGTGATAGCTGCCGTTGGTGGTGTGCAGGTCAATGAAGAAGTCCGGGTCCCACGCATTGATGAGCGGCAGGGAACCGCGGGTTTCCGGCGCTTCCGCCTTGACGTAGTCCCGGTTGAGGTTCAGGCCCTGGCCGTTGAGGCTGTTGCCCACGATCGCCGGACCGTTCTGTCCGGGGCGATTGACCTCGCCGGCGGAGAAACGGTCGTTACCATCAGCATTGTAGATCGGGACCACCAGCAGTATCAGACTGTCGAGCAGCGGCTTCAACGGCCCCGCGGTCAGATCCCGCAGGAGCATCTGGGCGGCCTCTTTGCCCTCGACTTCTCCGGCGTGGATGTTCCCCTGCAGATACACGATCGGCTTGCCGCTGCGGTGGGCCGCCGCCGGGCCGTCCACCATGGGCCGGGCCGCCAGCACCACGGGGATCGGCTTGCCCGCGGGACTCGTGGCCATGGTCCAGACCCGGACGTCCGCCGTCAATCGCTGGAGCGAGTCCAGGAAGGCCATGACGTCGGCCCAGGAAGACGTCTCCCGGTAGTCGGTGCGCTCCGGCCGGGTCTGCTGGGCCGCCAGCGGAGGGGCCAGCAGCAGAAGGCCGGCCAGGAGGCCGGGAAGGAACCGGGTTGGCATAGGACCGGGAAATATAAAGACAGGCGGGGAACGCGGCTCCGTAGTATCCCGGACCTACTCGCCCGGCCCGGACACGGCCCGGACCCGGGTCGCGACGATGTCCGGGACCATCCCTTCCACCAGAAACTCGGTCTCCGGAATGAGCGCCGGGATACCGCGCCGCGGGTAGCTCCGGTCAGGCGTGTGCCCGCCGTCCCACCGGCCCGCCAGTTCCGGCGCCCGGACCAGCGCGGAGGGATCCGAACCATAGCGGGACGCCAGTGCGAGCACCGCCGCGTCGCTTCCCAGGCTGCCGGCCAGCGTCCGCACCATGAGGTACCCCAGCACGTGCGGATCCTCCGGAGACAGACTGGCGCGCTTCTCGACCTCGCCGAGCGCGAGCAGCGGGAACCGTTGCGCCACCGGTTCCAGGATGTGCTCGGTGGCCCACTCGGCAAGCCCTTCGGCCAGGAACGGGTCCATGCCTTCCAGAATGAGCGATCCGGAGTCTCCCTCGATCAGGCCGGCCCCGCCGCGCCGCGCCTGATGCAGGATGTGCTGCCACTCGTGGACCAGCGTGCCCAGGGCAAGCACCGGCTCGAAGCTGGGATCGAGCAGTACGACGTCGGCGGATTCGAGGAAGCCGTTGTATGCCGCCGAGGCGTAATCGCCCGGGGACATGAGCTGATACTGATCGGTCCCGGCCAGCAGCGTGGTATTGGCCGCGAACCCACCGCGAAGCCGGTGGACCATCGTCAGCAGGCCCGCCTGGCCGTTGACCGCCAGCCAGTCCAGGGCCGGCGCGTTGAGCGGCTGCATGACCCGGGCGACGACCGACGAATCCGCCGCGGCGCGCGAGGTGCCTTCCGGATAACCGAACAGGTGGATTTGTACCTGCGGGGCCCGGACCGAGTCGCCCCAGAACCGGCGCGTCAGGTCTTCCAGCGAGGCCAGCCCGCTCTGGTCCGGGACCCAGGGCACCGTGAGGAAGAAGTTCATCACCTGGACGTACCAGTCATTCGCTTCTTCATAGCCGCGAAGCAGGGCGAGGACTGTGGCCGCGGATACCGGCTCGACCACCTGCATCTGCTGGCGTGTGGCGCTGAACGCGGCGGAGTCCTTCACGGCCTGCACCAGGAGGCGGTACAGTGCCAGCTGGAGGTCTCCGGGAGCGCCCGGGGAGCCGGGGCCCACCTGGCCGGCGGCGCGGAGCGCCGGCCGGGCATCCTCCCACGTCAGCGTCGGCAGGGTTCGACGGGCCCGTGCCAGCGCGACGTCATGAATGTCCACCTGCCACTGCCCGGCGGGCCGGAACAGATAGTCGAACCGGACCAGCGCGGTGTCGTTCCTGAGGCCCGAGCGGACTTGAGCGAGCACCCGCCGGGCCGCCTCGACGAGCTGCTCCCGGTCGCTCACGCCCATTGCGCGCCGGAGCCCGGCCGTGCCCAGGCTCTCGACCGGGATCGCCGGGAGCCCCGCCTCGGCCGCCAGTGCCCGGTACCGGGCCTGAACCGTTTCCGGCGTCTCGCCGGCGGCGGCCGCGGCAGCAATCCATCGGCCCGGCACCGTGAAGGCGCTCTGATGCGCCCCGACCACGATCTGGCGGAGGACGAACCGGGGCGGCGCGGCATACCAGGTCGCGTCCGGCCGGATCCGTTGCCCGGTCCAGCGAAGCTGGGGCTGGCCCCGGCCGATCAGCACGCCCTCGAGTTCGTCGTTCGACGCCCGCCCGCCGAGCCGGAAGACCCCACCGCCGGCCGCGAGTTCGAAAACACCGTCGGGCTGGGCATGCCCACGGAGATCCAGCCAGGCGGAATCGGCAAATTCGAACAGCACCCGCCCGCTCAGTTCCCCGCCCGCCTCCTGCAGCCGCAGCTCGCCGCGAGACTCGTTGCCGCCCGGGCTGGTGAGTCGAAGCGCCCAGCGCCCGCCCATCTGGGCGGAGACCGCCCCGGGGAGGATTGCGAAGACGAGCAGGAGTCGGAGGATACGGATCATGGCGTTCAGAGGGACGGAGCTGCGCGAGGCAATGGACCCGGAGTATACACCCGGGAACGCCGGGGCCACTATCTTGTCTGGGCCGTTTCCTTTTTCAACGCCAGACCGGAGTTGCGCAGTGAATCAGCCGCCACGCCGTGGGAGTTTCCCCCTGATGGATCCGCTGGGAGAACTGTGCTTCAAGGGTCGCGACCTTGCGGCCTACCTGTGGCAGGTCCCGGACGATGCATCCGTCCGGACGCAGATCCTGGAACTGGTCCGTGCCATTCGGGACCAGGCGGCCAAAGCCGGCCGGCGCGAGATGGGAGTCATCGCCAACGAACTGGAAACGGCCGCTGCCGCCTCACCCAGCCCGCAACAGGTGGAGATTCTCCAGGATGGTTTTGACCGCCTTACCAAACTGTGGCAGGCGGCCAAATCGGGGCTGATGTAGCGGGTTCCGCGCGGCGGCGCCGGCCGGTCAGCTTTCCGCCGGCACCTGCGGTTTGCGGTCGACCACCTGGGGCGCGACGGGCATCCCCTCGCTCAGCCGTTCGAGTCCGCCGATCACCACCTGCTCGCCGGCATCCACCCCGCTTCGCACTTCCACGAATCCCGGCAGCCGGACCCCCAGCCCCACCTGCCGGCGGGACGCTTTTCCATCGGTGACCACCCAGACGAAGGTCGCGCTCTGGATCGGGAGAACCGCTTCTTCCGGAATCAGCACGGCATTGGGCCGGACTTCAGTCGCCAGACGGGCCTCGATGAACATCCCCGCCTGCAGCTTGCGCTCAGGATTGGGAACCCGCGCCTTGATGAGAATCGTCCGGGCGGGGAGCTGGACGATGGGGTCGACAAAATCGACGATGCCGGTGAAATCGCGGCCCGGCAGCGCCGCGACCCGGAAGGTCACCCGCTGGCCGATCGAGAGCCGCTCGGCAAACCGTTCCGGCACCACGAAGGTCGCGCGCTGCGGATTGACCGTCTGCAGCGTGATGAGGGATGTACTGCTGGTGACGTAGTCACCCAGGCTCACCGTCCGCTGGCCCACGATGCCGGAGAACGGTGCCCGTACCGTCGAGCGATCCACCCTCAGCTGCAGCAGCGTCACCTGCGCCCGGGCGACCCGCTCGGTCGCCTCGGCCCGTTCCAGATCCGCGGTCGACGAGGCGTTCTGCGCCAGCAGTTCCCGGGTGCGGGTCAGCGCCTGCCGGGCCAGATCCCAGTCGGCCTGGGCCCGGGCCAGCTGCGCCCGCGCCTCGGCGTCATCGATCCGGAACAGCGGACTGCCCTCCCGGACCTCCTGTCCTTCCCGGACCAGGATCTCGACAATCCGGCCCTCGACGTCGGGCTTGAGCGCGGTGGACTGCACCGCTTCGATCTGCCCGGTGGCAGGTATCGCGTCCACCACCGTGTCGGTTGTCGCCACCGCCACCTCGACCGGCATGGAGAACCCGCCCGCCCCGCCGCCGGCGGCGGCGCCGGACTCCGCGTTGCCCTTGCCGCACGCCGCCACCACAGCCAGCGATACCAGAGCGGGGATCAGCCTTCGCATATACTGGAACATTCGTCCTCAGTGCGTTGTTGGTCTTCAGTCGTCGATCCGCGATCAGGGAAGGACCCGATCGCGGAAGAGCCGCTCGCCGATGATGCCTTCGAGGCCGGCCAGCGCCAGCCGGCGGGCGAATCGCGCCTGCACCAGCTGGCTCTCGGCTTCCGTCAGCCCGACCTGGGCCCCCAGCAGATCGAGAATGGTCGCGGCACCCGCGCGGTAGCGCGCGTCCTGCACCCGGTAGTTCTCCCGGGCGACCACGAGCGCCTCCTGCTGCAGCTGCTCGCTGGCGCGCGAGGTGACGTACAGCTCATAGGCCTGGGTGACGTCGACGCGGGCGGCCCGTTCCAGGTCGGAGCGGATGGCCCGCGCCACGTCCCGGTTCACCCGCGCCTGGGCGATGCCGATCTCCCGCTGGGCATTGTTCCAGATGGGAAGACTCACGCCCAGCGCGATGGAGGAGACCGTCCTGGCGCTGGGGAAGACCTGGGTGTCGAACCGGTTGTGGGAACCGGTCAGTGTCAGCGTGGGCAGGTATTCTCCACGGCGGCTGCGCAGGCCGGCGGCGGCGGCGCGTTCACCGGCCAGCGCCTGGCGGTATTCCGGGCCCTGGGAGAGCGCCCGCTCCACCGCGTCCTCCACGGTGATCGGCAGTTCCGGCGGCACGACGGAGTCGAGCGCGGCCGCGTCGACGGGTCCGGGGATTCCAATGCGCCGGCCCAGTTCCAGGCGGGCCACCCGGAGGCCCGCGGCCTGGCGCAGCTGATCCACCCGGGCCCGCGTGAGCTCCAGGGCCAGCTGGAGCGAGTCGGTCTGGACCGCTCCACCCGAAAGCACCCGGGCCCGGGCCACCTGAAACGCCTCGAGCGCCCGGCGGAGCCTCTCGTCGGCCACCCGGGCCAGTTCCCGGTTCTCCAGCACGCTGTAGTAATCCGACTCGGTCAGCAGGGCCGAGGCGAAGCGCGCCTGCAGATCCCCGGCCTGGGCGCCGTCGAGTTCCGCCCGGGTCCGGGCCAGGTCGGCGAACTTCCTGATGCTGAACAGTTCGTAACGGGCGTCGGCCCGGAAGGTGACCGAGGTGGCCTGCAGCGTTCCGGTACCGATGTTGAAGAACGCATCGGAATACCGGGTGACGTCCAGGTTCAGAGTCACCGCCGGCACCACGAAGACCGCCAGCGCGGCGCGCCGGCTCCATTCGGCGGTGGCGACCTGGCCGGCGGCGCGGACGTAGTCGGGGTCCAGCCGGGCAGCGCGTTCCAGCGCCTCATTCAACGTCACGCGGGGCAGCGTGGTGTCGGGCGGAGCCGCCACCTGCAGCAGCGCGAGCAATGCGAGCATCATGTCGTCCGGTCGTTCAAGTCGTGACGGTTAGCGGCCGGCGGGGCCGGTTTCGGCCGCGGGCTGCATCGAGTCCGGGACTTCCAGGTCCTGCGCCTCCCGCGCCCGCAGGCCCTCCAGCAGTACCCAGACCACGGGGACGAGGTAGAGGGTGAGCAGGGTCGAGAAGAACACGCCCCCAACGATCCCGTATCCGAGCGGACGCCGGCTGATGGATCCGGCGCCGAGGCCGAAGGCGATCGGCATGGCGCCCATGATCGTGGCGAAGGAGGTCATGAGAATCGGCCGGAGCCGGATCCGCCCCGATTCGAGCATCGCTTCGACCGTCGCGAGGCCCTTTCGTTTCAGCTGGTTGGCGTATTCGACCAGAAGAATCGAGTTCTTGGTCACGATTCCCACCAGGAGAATCATCCCGATCTGACTGTACAGGTTGAGCGTGGAGCCGGCAATCTTGAGCGTCACCAGCGCTCCGGTCACGGCGAGCGGTACGGCCAGGAGCACGGTGAACGGATGCACCAGCGATTCGAACTGGGACGCCAGCACCATGAACACCACGACGATCGCCAGGATGAACGCGAAGTAGAGCGCCCCGCTGCTCTCTTCCAGCTCACGGGACTCGCCGGACAGCGCCGTCGAACTCCCGGCCGGCAGGATTTCCGCGGCGGCGGCATTGAGCGAATCGAGCGCCTCGCCCAGGGTGAAGCCGGGCGCGAGGCTGGCGGTCAGGGTGAAGGAGCGCACCCGGTCGAAGTGGTTGAGCTGCTGCGGACCGACGCCTTCATCCACATGGGCGACGGCATCGAGCTGCACCAGCTCGCCGTCACGGCCCCGGAGATAGATGCCGCTCATGTCGGCCGGGGTGGTCCGTTCTTCCGGACTCAGCTGCACGATCACGTCGTACAGCTTGTTCGCCCGGGTGAAGGTGCTGACCTCCCGTCCTCCGAGCAGGGTCTGCAGGGTCGCGGCGACGTCCCGGACCGGGATGTCGAGGTCTTCCGCCCGGTTCCGGTCGAACCGCACGGTGAGTTCCGGCTTGTTGACCCGGAGGTCGGTGTCCACGTTGATGAGTCCCTTGATCCGGCGGGCCCGTGCCATCAGCGAGTCCATCGAGCCGGTAAGAACCGCGAAATCCGGATGCCGCACCACGAACTGCACCGGGCTGCCGAAGCCGAAGGCGGGCGGATTGCTGGCAAAGGCCAGGACTCCCGGCACGCCGAAATACTGCGGCTGTACCTGGCCCAGGACGTCCCACACTTTCCGGTCGCGCTCGCTCCAGTCCTTGAGCCGGGCAAAGATGATCCCCCGGTTCACCCGCCCGCCGAAACCGATGATGCTGAAGAAATTGCTGACGTCGGGCGTGCGGGCGAGGATGGCCTCGATCTGACGCTGGTACTGATCGGTATACCCGACCGTCGAGCCTTCGGGGGCGAGAATCACGCTGATGAAGTAGCCCCGGTCTTCCTGCGGCACGAACTCCCGTTTCAGACTCCTGAAGGTGACCACCGCGAGGAGCACGGTCACCCCGGCGCCGGCCAGGACGACCCCCCGGTGCCGCATGGCCCAGCCCAGGCTCCGGGTGTACCACGCGGTGATGGCCTCGAAGCCGCGTTCCAGCCGCCGGTAGAGCGGTCCGTGCTGCTGCGACACCCCTTCAGAATCCTGGCGCAGAGCATCGGGGTCAGCGTCAGCGCCACGAAGCCGGAGATCACGACGGCACCGGCCACGGCGATGCCGAACTCGTTGAACAGCCGCCCGGTCGAGCCCTTGAGAAACGCCAGCGGGGTGAAGACGGCCACGAGCGAGATCGTCGTCGCGATCACCGCAAACGCGATCTCCCGGGTCCCGTTGATGGCGGCCTCGATCGGCTTCTCCTTCAGTTCCTCCTGGTGCCGGAAGGCGTTTTCCAGCACGATGATCGCATCGTCGACCACGATGCCGATCGCCAGGGTCAGGGCCAGCAGCGTCAGATTGTTGATCGAGAAGCCGAGCGCGTACATCACCATGAACGTGGCAACGATCGACGCGGGAATCGCCAGCCCGGGGATGATCGTGGCCCGCAGGTTCCGCAGAAAGACGAAGATGATGAACACCACGAGGATCCCCGCGATGATCAGCGTCTCCTGGGCTTCCTGAATGGAGCGCCGCACAAAGACCGACTGGTCGAAGGCAACCTGCAGCCGGACGCCGGCCGGCAGCTGCTCCTGGATGGAAGCGAGTTCGTCGTGGATCGCGTCCGCCACCGCGATCAGGTTCGCCTTCGACTGGCGGATCACTCCGATGGCGACGGCCGGCACCTGGTTGTACCGCAGGGCACTGCGTTCATTCTCCGGCCCCAGTTCCACCCGTCCGAGATCCCGCAGCCGGACCAGCTGGCCATGGCGGTTATCCACTACCAGATCGGCGAATTCCCCCGGTGTCTTGAGTTCACCGAGGGAACGCACCGAGAACTCCCTCATGGAAGACTCGATCCGGCCCGACGGAACTTCCACGTTACGGGTCCGGATCGCATTCTCGACGTCCTGGACCGTGAGCCCCCGGGCGGAAAGCTCGGAGCTGGAGAGCCAGACCCGCATCGAGTAGCGCCGCTCGCCGAAGATCCGCGCCTGGCCCACTCCCGGGAGGGTCTGCAGCCGGGTCTTGACGATCCGGTCGCCGATATCGGACAGCTGGAGCAGGCTGTAGTTCTCTCCCGAAAGCGCGAGCCAGAGGAAGGGATTGGCGTCGGCCTCCTGCTTGGCCACAACCGGCTCCTGGACTTCGTCGGGCAACCGTCCCCGGACCCGGGAGACCTTGTCCCGGACGTCCTGCGCGGCCGCTTCGACATCCCGGTCCAGATTGAATTCCAGAGTGATGTTGCTGACCTGCTCGGAGCTCGCGCTGGTGAGCGTCCGCAGCCCCTCGACCGTACTCAGTTCCTCTTCCAGGATATCGGTGACCGCGGATTCGACGACCTGGGGATTGGCCCCCGGCAGCACCGTGGTGACCGAAATGATCGGGGGGTCGACGTCGGGGTATTCCCGCACCGAGAGCCGGGTGTAGCCCAGCACACCGAACAGCACCAGCGCGGCGCTCATCATGCTCGCCAGGACCGGCCTCTGAATCGCAATATCGGACAGCTTCATAGAACCCGGATGAGTGGGGTCCGGGGTGGAATCAGGGACGGCCAGTCCCTGATCCGCCGGACGGTTAAGCGCTCCTACGTGGCCCGCCCACAACGGTTTCGATTACCCGGGGACGGCACAACAGCCCGATCGGTGAACGAACGGCCGGGGGGGCCAATGCCTCTGGATAGTCGTTTCCGGACCGGTCCGGATCGACCGCTCGCGGCCTGCCGGGGGAACCCGGGCCGTGGCCAAGAAGGGGACCCCCGGTGTAGACTACCCCAATGGCCGTCAAACTATCCGCCCGGCAGCAGGCCCAGCTTCAGTTCCTCGATCAGAACGCGCCCAAACTGGCGCGGATCTACGCCCTGATCGAGAAGCTGACCACGCCATCGGAAGCCGACAACGCATGCCGGGCCCTGGCCCGCATGCTCGACCAGATGAAAGTCGATTCCGCCGGCTTGAGCCTCTCGGGTGTGTCCGACTCGGCTGCCACCATGGCGGCCCTGGCCCGCCGGACCGGCGGAGTCCAGACCCGGTTACGCGGGTTGCGGGATGCGGTTGTCGGCCTGAAGATCAACTGGGAGGGCGCCCGCAAGGCCGCGAGCCGGCCCGCCGCCGAAGATGAAGCCCTGGAGCCGGGCCACTGACGCACAGCGGGCCCCCGTGGGGGGCCCGCGTCGATCCGCCGGCGCCGGTACCCTCAGGCGGTGTCGCCGGCCTGCTTCCTGGAAACGAATCGGTCGATGATCGGTCCGGAAATGAGAACGATCATGCCCGGAATAAGCCCGCCCAGGAGCAGCGTGACGAACCCCAGGGCGAAGAGAATGAGGCCGGCGCCGATGGCGGCGAACAGCGTATACAGGGCGTCGAACATCGAGAGGGTCTCCGGGTAGTTCGGTTCTGTCGAGCGGGCCCCGGCCGCCGAAATCATACCGCGCCCGGGGGACGTACGTTAGCGTATCCCGGGGGGCGCTCGCAAGGACCTGACCGGCACCGAATCCGTCACCGTGGAATCCGCCGCGGTTCCACCTTCCGTATTGTCTTTCGCGTTCAGAGGATCCTATGCGAAGCCTGACTGCCACTCTGTTAGCCGTCACCACGCTTGCCGGGCCTGTCGTTGCCCAGCAGGGACACGAGCACGACCCGGATCACGCCGTCGCCGGCGGCGGGAACCTGCCCGAGGGCTGGTCGGCCCGGCTCGACAACGCCACCGCCAGCCTGCTCAACGTCAAGTTCATCCCCATGGGCTCGGGACTCCACCTGACTCTGGGCCCGGCCGGCATTTTCTACCGCCAGGCCGACAAGGCCGAGGGGTCGGTCCATGCCGTCACCAAGATCCAGCTGTTCCCCTCCAGCGGCCACGCCGAGGGCTTCGGGATGTTCCTGGGCGGCACCGATCTCCAGGGCCCCGAGCAGGCCTACACCTACTTCCTGATCCGGGGCGACGGCAAGTTTCTGATCAAGCAGCGGCGGGGCGCATCCACGTCCACCGTGGTCGCCTGGACCGACAGCCCGGCGATCAATCCGATGAAGACCAGCGGCCCGGTCTCCAACGAGCTGGCGTTTGAGGTCAAAGGCGATACCGTCAACTTCATGGTGAACGGAAAAACCGTGCAGAGCCTGCCGGCCCATCAGATCGACACCAGGGGCATCATCGGCATCCGGGCCAACCACAACCTGAACCTGCACATCGATTCCTTCGCGGTACACAAGATGTAAGAGGTGAGAGGTAAGAGGTGAGAAGTGAGAGGGGCTGGAGCGACCGGCACGATGGTCAACCCAGCCCCTCTCACCTCTCACCTCTCACCTTTCTTCTCCCCCCGCCCAGTCCCGCATCGCCCTCGACGCCGCGGTTTTGACCTGATCGTCCCCCTCACGCGCCAGCCGGTCCAGTGCCTTCCAGGCATTGGCGGTGCGGGCGCGGGCCAGGGCCTCGACGATCTCGAGCCTCTGGCCCGCCGGCCGGCCCCGGTGCAGCAGTCGGGACCGGTCCAGCGCCAGCGTCACCAGGGCCGTGGCGGCCTCGGCGGAGTCGATGCCGGCCAGGGCATCCACCAGCTCGAGCCAGGTATCGGTGTCCTTCTCGCTCTCCAGGGCCGCCAGGATCGGCATGGCCAGGGACGACGACCCCTGTCGCGCGAGACTGCGGGCGGCCACCGAGCGCATCCGGGGCGAAGGATCTTCCAGAGCCCGCCGCAACGGGATGACGACCGAGGTCTCCCGAAAGGCCCCCAGGGCCGCCGCCGCTGCCGTCCGCACCCGCTCGTCCGGGTGGGTCAGGAGTCCCTTGAGCGGCTCGATCCCTTCCGGTCGCTGCAGCCCGGCCAGCAGCTCGGTGCCGTGAACCACCGTGTACCACTGCGGGCTGGCGAGCATGGGAATGACGAGCGCGAGGGCCTCGGGCGCTCCCGCCAGCGCCTCGAAGAGAAACTCCCGCGGTCCCAGCACCTCCGCCTCACCCACCCGCTCCACCATCAGTTCGAGCGCCTCGGGACCACCCATCCGCAGCACCTCGATCACCCGGGGGCGCTCCTCCGGCACCCGCATGGCGAACTGGACCAGCCGCTCGAGCAGCTTGCGGGGAAAGGCCCGCCGCAGGGAGAGCATGAAGGTCCGCCGTTCGTGATCGGGAAAGCGCGGGGCGAGCCGGCACAGGGCCTGCGCCGCGTGGAGCACCTCGATCCAGTTGCCTTCCTCCGCCCGCCGTGTCAGCATGGCCGCCAGCCGGTCGGCCTCGTCGATCGGACCGACCATGGTCCGGGGCCGGGCCGGACTCTCCGGCTCAACCAGGCCGGGCACGGCGGGCGCGGCCGGCCCGATGACCGGCGGCGGGGTGGCCGGCGGGGGAGGCGGAGGCGGCGCGGCCACCGGGAGCATCTCCACCCGCACCAGATCGGTGCTCGGAATCGGGACATCGTCCGCGGCGAGCGCCCGGGCCAGATCGAGCACCTGGGCGGCGGGCGCCTGCGGACCGAACTGGATCGTATCGGTGTGCCGGGCGAGCAGCCGCCCCTTGAGCGAATGATCTTCCACGAAGCCGGACGATTCGACGCCGGCCTCAACGGTGCAGGGACCGGCCTTGAGCAGCGTCATGGCGGCGCGAAGCGCCGCCTTCTGCGCCGGAACGTTCCCGGGTTCCGCACGCAGCAGAACGACCAGCCGCCCGAACTGGTCGGCAAAGGCCTGACACCGGGGCTCGGATGCCATCAGCGTCGAGTGGTTATCATCATCATGCCCTGATCTCGGTCCAGATCCGGTCCCACATCTGATTGGCCCGTCCCAGGTCCCGCTGCCACTCGAGGCGGGCGAGCTCCTCCGTGCTGGGGAACGGCACCGGCGTCGCGGGGGTCGCCTTGATATTGGGAGACCCATAGCCGGTAAACTCCGCGATGGCCGTCGCGATGTCCGGCCGGAGCACGAAGTTGATGAACTCGTGCGCCGCCCTCGGATGCGGCGAGGTGCGGGGAATCACCAGCGAATCACTCCAGATGGCGCTCCCTTCGCGCGGGGTGGCGAACGCCAGGTTCGGCTGCTGGCGCCGGGCCTGGGCGGTGTCTCCGCTCCAGGCCTGGGCGATCCATACATCACCCGCAATGAGCTGCTCCTTCACCTGGGCGGACAGCCAGGCCTTGAGGTGGGGCCTGGCCTCGATGGCGTCATCCCGGGCCTGCTGCAGTTCAGCCGGAACGACCGAGTTGAGCGCGTGTCCACGGTATTTGAGGAACGATCCGATTACTTCCCGGCCGTCGTCCAGCATGGTCATCTTGCGGTCGAATGCCGGATCCTGGAAGACGCCCCAGCTGTCCGGCGCCCGGGCCACCAGATCCGTGCGCCAGGCGATGCCGGTCGTCCCCCACTGGTAGGGGACGCTGAAGGTGTTGTCCGGATCGGCCGGCTGCCCCAGGAGCACCGGAGAGAGATTGCTCCAGTTGGTGAGCAGGTTGCGGTCGAGAGGGGCCAGCAGCCCGGTCGCGGTCATGGCTTCGATGATGTAACCCGTGGGCACGACGATGTCGTATCCGCTGGCGCCCGCCTGCAGCTTGGCCAGCATCTCCTCATTGCTTTCGTAGGTGTCGTAGACGACCCGGACGCCGAACTCCGACTCGAACCGGGGAATCACATCCTCGGCGATGTAGTCCGACCAGTTGTAGATGTTGAGCTGGTCTTCCAGTTTGCCCGGCGTCCGGGGAGTCCGGTCCCGGCCGCCGCAGGCGGACAGAACGCCGCCCAGCGCCGAAACTCCGGCTCCCAGGGCCGTGTTCCACAGGAAGTCGCGCCGCGACAGCCCGCCTCTCTCACCTCTCACGCCTCACCTCGCACCTTCATGTACCGGTCCGCAACGACGATCGTCAGCGTCGTGACCACCACGATGATCGTGCTGATGGCGTTGATGCTGGGCTCGATGGCCCGGCGGACCATCGAGTACACCAGCAGTGGAAGCGTCGTCGAGCCCACGCCAGCCACGAAGAACGTAATCACGAAATCGTCGAACGACATCGTAAAGGCCAGCAGGGCCCCGGCCAGGATCCCGGGCCGGAGCAGCGGCAGAGTCACCCGCCAGAAGGTGGTGAACTCGTCGGCGCCGAGATTCTGGGCCGCCTCTTCCAGATGACGGTCCATCCCGCGCAGCCGGGCCAGCACCACCACCACCACGAACGAGATGCTGAACGCGGTATGCGCGATGGTGATGGTCGTGAGCCCGAGCGGTATGCCCGCCGCCGCAAACAGGGTCAGCAGGCTCACGCCGACGACGACCTCCGGACTCACGATGGGAACATACAGCAGCGCCTCGTAGAGGGTACGCCCCCGGAAGCGGTAACGGGCGAGCGCCAGCGCGATCAGAGTCCCCAGCGTCGTGGCAAGCAGGGTGGAGATGAGGCCGACCACGAGGCTCAGCTTGAGCGCGGCCAGGATGTCCGGCCTCTCGAAGGCCCGCCGGTACCACTCCAGGGTGAAGCCGGTCCATTCGACCGTGAAGCGTGAACGGTTGAAGGAGAACACGGCCAGGACCAGTACCGGGAGGTGCAGCAGTGCGTAGCAGAGCACCGTGAGCGTCACCAGCGGCCAGGCCGGGCGCCTCATGACGTCGCTTCCACCCGGTTCCGCACCCGGAGGTATCCCAGGACGGCCAGCAGCACCACCAGCATGAGAACGGTCGACGCGGCCGAGCCGAACGGCCAGTTCCGGGCCGCCGAGAACTGGTTCTGGATCAGATTCCCGATCATGAACTGGCGGGCGCCGCCGAGCAGGTCCGGCGTCAGGAACGCTCCGACGCACGGGATGAACACCAGCAGACATCCGGCAATCACGCCCGGACCCGACAGCGGCAGGATGACCCGGACGAACCGGGCCGCCGGCCTGGCCCCCAGCACCTCGGCCGCTTCCAGAAGGTCCTGATCCAGTTTCTCGAGCGAGGTGAAGATCGGCAGCACCATGAACGGCAGAAAGCCGTACACCAGGCCGGCCATCACCGCACCCGGCGTGTAGAGCAGCGTCAGCGGCTCGTCGATCACGCCGATCTGGAGCAGCAGACTGTTGACGAGCCCCGAATCCCGAAGCAGGAAGATCATCGCATAGGTCCGGACCAGGAAACTGGTCCAGAACGGCAGCACGACCAGAAAGAGAAGCAGGTGCTTCCAGCGTCCGCTGCGCGCGATGACCCAGGCCATGGGGTAGCCGAGCACCAGGCAGATGGCCGTGCAGATGAACGCCAGCAGGAAGGTGCGGCCCAGGATCCCGAGGTAGAGCGGATCGAAGAAGCGCCGGTAGTGCTCCAGCGTGGCCCCGGCCTCGACGCCCCCGTAGGTCCCGCGAAGCATGAAGCTGTAGACGATCAGGATTCCCACGGGAACGAAAAAGAACAACAGCAGCCACAGGGAGCCCGGCGTCAGCAGGCCCCAGACACGCGCACCCGGATGGCGCGCGATCCGGCGCAGCAGCGTGCGTCTGAGCCCCTTCACTCAGTCGGCCTCCAGCACCTGGCAGTCCTCCGGGCGCCAGGCCACGGCCACGGCATCTCCGATCCGCCATCCCAGCGGCCGGGTGAGCTGGCCTTCGTTCCGGACCGCGACGGTCACGTCCTGACCCACCCGCGGCGTCACAACCACATGCATGGTCTCGCCCCGGTAGAAGATCTCGCGGACCTCTCCATCCACCCTGTTCTCCCCGGTCGGGACCGCGTCCGGTGGGAAGAGGTCCATCCATTCCGGCCGCACCGCGATACGCGCGTCGGTCCCTTCCCGCAGCCCCCCCTGGGCCGGAATTGCAAGAGTCCATCCTTCGTCGGTCTGCACCCGTGCCATCCCCTCTCCCGCACCACCACTCACCCGTCCACCGAAGAAGTTCGAGTCCCCGATGAACCCGGCGACGAACGCGGTCCGGGGACTCTCGTAGATCTCCGCCGGGGTGCCCAGTTGTTCGATCCGGCCGGCCGACATGACGGCGATACGGTCCGACATCGTCAGCGCTTCTTCCTGGTCGTGGGTCACGTAGATGAACGTGATACCCAGCGACTTGTTCAGCGCCTTGAGTTCGAACTGCATCTGCTTCCGGAGTTTCAGATCGATGGCACCGAGCGGTTCGTCCAGCAGCAGGATGGGCGGTTCCAGCACCAGGGCCCGGGCCAGGGCGACCCGCTGGCGCTGACCGCCGGAAAGCTGGCTGGGAAGCCGGCCGGCGAAGACGTCGGGCTCCAGGCGCACCAGGGTGAGCGCCCGCGCCACCCGGCCACCGATCTCCTCGCGCGGCGTGTTCCGCTGCTCCAGCCCGAACGCCACATTCCGCCCGACCGTCAGATGCGGGAACAGGGCGTAGTTCTGGAAGACCATGCCCACGTTGCGTTCGTAGGGCCGGCTGTGGGCCGCGGGGCGTCCCTCCAGGAAAATCTCGCCCTCGTCGGGCGTCTCGAATCCCGCGAGCAGGCGCAGGGTCGTCGTCTTCCCGCAGCCGGAGGGGCCCAGAAAGGAAAAGAATTCGCCCCGGTGCACGGCGAAATCCAGGGCGTCGACCGCCAGCGAACGGCCGAAGCGCCTGGTCACCGAACGAAACTGAACGACGGGGTTCGAGGAAGCGGAGGACGCCACTTGGCTCCGGGGGATCGGGCTCGGGGGAGTGACGCGGCGGCTGACCGGAAATAACGTAAGGATCCGCCCGGGGGCTGTCGAGAGAGGCCCGGCGCCGGATTATCTTTCCCTCCGGCGACAAGACCAGCACCCTCACGCGGAGGTCGTATGCCGGCCCGCAGCACCATCGACGATCTGCAGCGCATTCCCGGCGTCGGGCCCAGCACCGCGGCCGACCTGCGCAAGCTGGGCATACGCCGGGTCCGGGACCTGCGCCGGCGGAGTCCCGAACGCCTCTACCAGAGACTCTGCCGGCTCCAGGGACCCCAGGACCCCTGCGTCCTCTACGTGTTCCGTTGTGCGGTCTATTTCGCGACCCGTCAGCGGCACGACCCCCGGCTGCTGAAATGGTGGAACTGGAAGGACCGGGGTCCGGCCGCCGGGTCCCTGGCGGTGCGAGCGTCCCCGTGAGTGCCCGGCCCACGGGGCCCGGGCGGACCGGGCCACCGCGGATCCCGTCTCTGTTCGCCCGGGCCCTGGTGCTGCGCTGTCCCAACTGCGGGGCGCGCGGTCTGTTCCGATCCTGGTTCAGGATGGCCGAGTGCTGCGGAACCTGCGGCCTCCGGCTGGAGCGGGGTGAGGACGGCTATCAGGTCGGCTCCTACATGTTCAACATCATCGCGTCGGAGCTGCTCTTCGCCGTCCTCTTCGTCGGGATCGTTCTGGCCACCTGGCCGGATCCGCCCTGGACTCTCCTCCAGTACGGCGGCGGAGGATTGATGATCCTGGCGCCGCTGCTCTTCTTCCCCTTCTCCAAGACCCTGTTCCTCGCCTTCGACCTGGTGTTCCGTCCCGAACGGCAATGACGGGAGCCCCCGGCCCGGGAGCTCCCGGCACCGGCCGGCGGCCTGCCGCTATTGCGCCGGGTTGCCGTCGGCGTCGATCACCCGGACCTCGCCCAGATTGAGCGCCTTGATGCCGGGTTCGATCTTTGCCCGGTCCCCGACGACAACCCAGATCATGTTGTCGGGGTGGACGACCTCCTTCGCCGCCGGAGTCATCGCCGTTGTCGTAAGGGATCGCACCCTGGCGGCATAGCTGTCGTAGTAGTTGTCCGGCAGCCCGAAGGTGACCATCTCGCTGATCGAGCCGAGGACCGCGCCCATGGTCTCCCACCGGCCGGGCAGGGTCAGCGTCAGGGTGGCTTTGGCCCGGCCCAGTTCGTCGCTGGTCGCGGGCTTGGGCCCGAGTATGCCGCGGAACTCTTTCATCAGTTCGGTCAGCGACTCGCTGGTCTTGTCCGTCTGCACCGGGGCGTAGGCAATGAAGGGCCGCTGACCCCGCGCGGGCCAGAGCAGGGTGAACGCGCCGTAGGACCAGTGCTTGTCTTCCCGCAGGTTCATGTTGACCCGCGAAGAGAAATTGCCGCCCAGCAGCGTGTTCATGGCCTCGATGGCGACTTCATCCGGGTTCCCCTTGGGCGGCGCCACGTTGCCGGCGAAGATCACCGACTGGTCGGACCCCGGGCGGTCGACCAGGTAGACCGCCGGCCGGGCCGGGAGGCTTACGGTGCCGATGTTCTTCTTCGGCACCGAGCCGCTGCGCCAGCCGGAGAAGAGCCGCTCCAGCCTCGGCTTGAGGTCGGCCATGGTGATGTCGCCCACGACCACCAGCGTCGCGTT
This sequence comes from Gemmatimonadales bacterium, assembly GCA_050183505.1. Taxonomy (GTDB): domain Bacteria; phylum Gemmatimonadota; class Gemmatimonadetes; order Gemmatimonadales; family GWC2-71-9; genus JBFXBG01. The sequence goes on from JBFXBG010000004.1 coordinate 55,553, forward strand.
GTTGGGCCGGAACCAGGTGTCATGGTACTTGACCAGATCCTGGCGGGTGATGCTCTGGACCGATGCGGTCGTGCCCGACCCCGTCAGCGGATTCCCATAGGCGTGGCCGGGACCGTACAGGAGCCGGGGGAACACCCGCAGGGCCATCGCCACCGGCTGCACCTTTTCCCGCTGAATCTGCGCCAGCCGCTGCGCCTGCAGCCGCTCGAAATCCGCCTCGGGAAAGGCCGGATGCAGAATCACGTCGGCGAAGATGTCGAGCGAGGGGCCCAGATTCTCTTTCAAGGACGAGAGGGACACAGTCGCCATGTCCAGACTGGCCCCCGCCCCGAGGTTGGCGCCCAGCATCGCGAGCGTGTCGCTGATCTGGAGCGCGTTCAGCTTCTCGGTCCCCTCATCCAGCATGGCCATCGCCAGGCTGGCCGTCCCGGGTTTGCCGAACTGGTCGCCGGCATAGCCGGCGTCCACCAGCAGCTGGAACTCCACCTTCGGCACGCTGGTCCGTTCGGCCAGCACGATCTTCAGCCCGTTGGACAGGGTCGCCCGCTGGAGCGCGGGGAACTTCGCGGCCGGAGGCGTCCCGGCCTCCGGGAGCTTCGACCGATCAACCGTACTCGCGGTCGTCGCGTACCTGGGGAACGGCTCCACGGTCAGGATGTACACTCCGTCGGAGAGCCAGTCCCGGGCCACGGACTTCAGCGCGGCCGGCGTTGCCCCGCCGACCCAGCCGAGCATCGCCTTGTAGTGATCCGGCGCCCCGGCGTAGACCTCTCCTTCGGCCAGAACGTCGCTCTTGCCGCCAAACCCCCCGATCCGCTCCACCCCGCGGATGAAGTTGGCCCGGTAACGGGTTGTGACCCGCCGGACTTCGGCGGGCGTGGGTCCGTCCGACAGCAGACGGGACATCTCTTCCTGGATCGCCTGTTCCACCGCGGCGGGGTCGCCACCGGGCTTCACCGTGGCCACGATCTGAAACTGCCCGCCGATCTCCCGCAGGTCGGTGAACACGGCCACGTTGGTACAACTCTGGTCGTCATACACCAGCCGCTTGTACAGCCGGGAGGTCTTCCCTGAACCCAGCACGTCGCTCACCAGGTCCAGGTAGGTGCCGGCCTGCGAACCCCATTCGGGGATGTTCCAGACCATGTAGATCCGGGTCTGCGGCACCCGGTCCTGCATCGCCTGTCGGTGTGTCCCGGTGCGCTTCGCCACCCAGACCGACTGACGCGCCACCGGCGGCCCCGACGGGATGTCGCCGAAGTACTGCTCGGCTTTCTGCCGGGCGGCCTCCGCGGTGATGTCGCCGGCGATGACCAGCACCGCGTTGGCGGCCCCGTAGTAGTCCCGGAACCACCCCTTCACGTCCTCTTCGCTGGCGGCGTCGAGATCCTCCATGGACCCGATCACGGTCCAGGAGTAGGGATGGCCGGCCGGATAGGTGTTCTCGGCGATGAGATTCTCGGTCAGGCCGTAGGGCTGGTTTTCTCCCTGCCGCTTCTCGTTCTGCACCACGCCGCGCTGCTCGTTGATCTTGGCCGTGTCCAGGGCCCCGATCAGGTGGCCCATCCGGTCGGACTCCATCCAGAGGGCCAGATCGAGCGCCGAGGTCGGGACATTCTCGAAATAGTTGGTCCGGTCGTTGTTGGTCGTGCCGTTCATGTCGGTGGCGCCGACCTCCTCGAACGGCCCGAAGAAATCCTTGTTGTAGTTCTCGCTCCCGTTGAACATCAGGTGCTCGAACAGGTGCGCGAATCCGGTCCGCCCGACCTTCTCGTTCTTGGAGCCGACGTGGTACCACACGTTGACGGCCACGATGGGGGCCTTGTGGTCCTCGTGCACGATGACCGTGAGCCCGTTGGGGAGGACAAACCGCTGGTACGGGATGTCGATGGAGGCGGCGGCTCCGGTTCCGGATTGGGCCGTGGCCGCGGCGGCCGGCAGCATGATAAGCGCCGCGCTCAACAGGCCACGGGTGAGAAGCGAGAGGCGTGACATGGCAGGGGTACCCGAAGAGAGGAGGCAGTGGCGACCGGTGTCCCGGCCGAGCCCGGAGGGCGGTGGACAGATCCTTCCGTGAGGAAGCCTAGACGATGCACGGACGATGTCAAATCCGCCGGAGGGGCCCGACAGGAAACGGGAGGCGCTCCCGAGGAGGCCTCCCGTTGCACCACCCACACCGGCCGCCGGCCTACTTCACCGCAACCGGAATCTCACGCGGCCGCGCCTTCTCGACCTTGGGCAGGCTGACCGTGAGCAGGCCCTGCTCGTAGTGCGCCTCGATCCGATCCGGATCCACCGTGGTCGGCAGCGCGAAGGTCCGCTCGAAGCTGCCGTAGGAGCGCTCGTAACGGTGCACCCGCTCCGTGGTCTCCTCGGCCACCTGTTTCTTCTCGCCCCGAAGCGTGAGCGTGTTGTTCTCCAGGGAAATCTTCACATCCCCGGGATTCACACCGGGGATCTCGGCCACGATTCTGATCCCGTCCTTGTCTTCGAAGATGTCGCAGGCCGGCGCCCATGAGGACGTCATGGCCGCGGTGCCTTCCTGGTCGTAGGGGAACGCCCGGGACAGCTCGTCGAACATGCGGTTGAGGCGACGCAGCGTGATGTCGCCCGCCTCCAGGGGACGACGCGTGGTAGTGAGCCACATGGAAATACCCTCCATCTGAACGGTTGAACGAACCACACCGCCGGGAGGATATGGCATCCCGCATGCCAGCCGGAGTCCGGGGAAAGCGGTCAATCTGGCAAACCGGCCTGTCTTTTTGGGAAGCCGGGAATGCAGGAATGGCAAGCCGGTCAGGCCCCGCCGCGCTGGATCACCCGATCGACCAGCGTCCCCAGAGTCTCCAGCTCGAACGGCTTGGCCAGGATCACGACCCCCGCCCGGGAGGCGAAGGCGCCCGCCTCGGCGGAGACCACATCCCCGGTCACAAAGATCAGCCGGTCGAGCATCTCCGGCCGGGACTCTGCCAGCCGCCGGTGGAGTTCGACCCCGGACATGCCCGGCATCTTGAGATCGCAGATGACGAGGTCATAGCCGCGTTCCGCCCCGGTCTCCATCAGCTTCCGGTACCCCATCTCTCCTTCTCCGGCCTCCTCCACCTGCCAGCCGAGGTGGCTCAGGTATCGCCGGATGGCGGAGCGGAGGGCCGTTTCGTCGTCGATGACAAGGGCCCGGTGGCCGGGGGCAGGGGTGCCTGGAAGCGGTTCGGACGGCCGGGGCACCGGAGCGGATGTCCGGTTTCCGGAAGCCCGTACCTTCATCGGGATTTCGACCATGACCCGGGCCCCCCGCTCCGGAGCCGGCCGGTTCTCCAGCCGGATGCTCCCCCCGTGCTGTTCGACGATCCCCTGCGCCACCGAAAGGCCCAGGCCGGTTCCCTTGCCGGAGGCCTTGCCGCTGAAGAACGGGTCGAACACCCGGGGGAGGATGTCCAGGGGAACCCCGGCGCCGGAATCCTCGACAGTCACGATGAGGCGGTCACCCGCGTCCTCCGCCCGGATGTCGATGGTGCCGAACTTGGCGATACCGTGGATCGCATTGGAGATGACGTTCGTGAAAACCTGCTCGACGGCTTCCGCGTCCGCCTCGAGCAGGGGAAGGGTAGCGGGGACATCCATCCGCAGGTTGATCCCGAGCTGGGCAAACTCCGGCTCGAAGGTCCGGCTCACCCGGTCCAGAATCTCGCGCAGAAGCACCGGTTCCCGCCGCAACGGGACCTCGCGCACGAACCTGAGCAGATTCCGCACGACCGTCCGGCAACGGCGTGCCTGGTCCCGAATGGTTCCCAGAGCGGCGGCATCGTCGTCCGGGCGGGACTCCCGGAGCAGAATCTCGCTGAACGTGAGGATCGTGGCGAGGGGGTTGTTCAGTTCGTGTGCCACACCCGAGACCACCTGGCCCACGGCTTCCATCCGCTGGGCCTGCGCCAGGCGCGCCTGCAATTCCGCCCGCGCCTGATCGGCATCGTCCACCGTACCTTCCACCAGCATGACGATCATGCCGACGCCCAGAAGCATCTGCAGGATGGCATCGATGAACGAGTTGTTGATATCGAGCAGGGAGAATGGGTTGGAGAAGATCCCCTGGCCCCGGATCTGCACGCCCGCGAAGGCCAGGAAATACAGCAGCCAGAGGATTGCCGACGCGGCGAAGAACACTGCCGTCAGATGGACACCCAGGGTCCGGCGCCAGTTTCTGGCCAGGGTAAGGAGCCGGTAGCCGCAGAAACCCAGGATGGGAGCCGCCGCAAAGGCCTGCCAGGCTACGATCTGGCCCAGGTCGGCCGACAGCACGACCGACAGCAGGGCGTAGCCGACACCGGCCAGCGTCACCCAGAGAATCAGCCGCCCGTGGTCCCTGGTCCGGCCGACCTGCAGGGTCCCGATCAGCATCAGGGCCAGAAACATCAGTTTGCACACCTGGTAGACCAGGTGGATGGCGCGGACGCCCGGCCCCAGCTGCCGGTTGGGCGTTTCCGGGCTCGCGCCCGGGAAGAAATAGTAGCCGACGCCGATGACGATGATGGCCAGGGCCAGGGCCAGCCAGGCCCAGGTCCAGGAGGAGAAATACTGGCGCTGGCCGGCGTGCCGGCCGACAAAGAGGAAGAGAACGAACAGCAGAACCGTGGCCGCGAGCTGGACTTGCGTCCCGATCAACGAAATCATTCCGGCGGCTTCGCTGTTCATGGCCCAGTCCCCCGGTTGAGGCCGACCTGCGATTTCAGCCTTGTCCGATCTGACGCTCCACCGGCAATCCCGCCTTTTCCCACTCGACCATCCCCCCGGCCAGGTTGGAGACCCGGGAGAACCCCTGCGCCTGCAGCAGGCTGGCGGCGATCACCGAACGCGCCCCGGTCTGGCACTGCAGCACCAGCGGCTGATCCCGCGAGAGTTCATCCAGCCGGTCCGTCAGATAGCCGAGCGGGACATGCCTGGCACCGGGCAGGTGGCCCGCCTCCCACTCCGCCTGCCAGCGCACATCCACGACCGCGTGACCGTTCCGGGCGCCGGCCAGATCCCGCGCCGACACTTCAGGGATCCGGTCCAGCGCGCGGCCGGAGGAGGTCCACGCCGCAATCACGCCGTCACCGAAGGTCCCCGCGACCCGGTCCAGGCCGATCATGGCCAGGTCCCGGACGGCCCGGCGAATCGTTTCACCGCCGGCCTCCTCCACCAGCAGATAGAACTCGCGATCGTAGGGGATGAGCCAGCCGGCGTAGGTCACGAACGACCGGTTGAGCGGGATGCCGATCGTCCCGGGAATATGGCCCGCCGCGTGTGCCGCGGCGTTCCGCGTATCGATGACCAGAGCACCGGCCTTCAGGACCGATTCCAGCCGGCCGGCATCCAGCACCGGCGGGACCGGGAAGCCGCCCAGCAGCCGGGGCCCTTCCTTGTTGACCCGCTTCATCTCGGCGAAGTACTTGGGAGGCTCCGGCTGGCCGGCCAGCACCCGGGAGACGAACTCGGATTCATCCTCGACCGAGAACGCCCAGTTGAAGAGCCGCTCATAGCCTGCCGTCGACTGCGGCACCGCGCTCATCCCCTTGCCGCAGGCCGAGCCCGCCCCGTGCCCCGGCCAGATCTGGAGGTAGTCCGGCAGCGCCTTGAACCGCTGCAGGCTCTGGAACAGCGTGCGCGCCGCCTGCTCGGCGGACCCGGCCACCCGCGCCGCCTTCTCCAGCAGGTCGGGCCGGCCCACGTCCCCGACGAAGACGAAGTCGCCGGTCAGAACCCCCATCGGCTCCGTGGCGCCGGCGGTATCGGTCACGATGAAGCTGATGTGCTCCGGCGTGTGGCCCGGCGTATGCCGGACATCGAACCGGATATTGCCCACCCGGAAGGATGACCCCTCCCGGAGAAGTTCGGCGCCGGCATCCGCGGCAAACCGGTACTGCCAGTCGCGTCCGCCCTCGGCGGAGAGCATCAGGCGGGCGCCGGTGCGGTGCGCCAGCTCCCGGGAACCGGACACGAAATCGGCGTGGATGTGGGTCTCGGTCACGGTCGTGATCCTGAGACCTTCCGCCTGCGCCATGGCGAGGTACGCTTCGAGATCCCGGTTCGGATCCACCACGGCCGCCTCACCGGTCGCGGCGCAGCCGATGAGATAACTCGCCTGGGCGAGGCCGTCGTCATAGAGACGCTTGAACAGCATCGAATCCCGCTCCTGAGATGAGGCCTGCCGCCCGAATCGGAGACGTGGAAAGTGGAAGACCGCCTACTTGCCCTTCACCAGGACGAACGTCCCCATCACCACCAGAAACAGCGCAAATGCCCGCCGCAGGCCCGCCTGCGATACACGCTTGACCAGCGCCGTCCCGATCACGACCCCGACGAAGGCGAGCAGTGTGAAGATCCCCATGGCCGGCCAGTCCAGGGGCACGGTGCCGAGGTATCTCAGGAAACTGGACACGCAGCTCAAGGTGATCAAGATCAGGGACGTTCCCACCGCCTCCTTCATTCCGAGCCCGCCCAGCAGCACCAGGGCCGGCACGTACAGGAAGCCGCCCCCCACGCCGACCAGGCCGGTCAGCATCCCCACGCCCGCTCCCAGCAACCCGACCAGTGCCAGGGGCCTCCGCCGGACCGGGTCCTCCTCCCCGGCTCCGGCAAACAGCCGCTGGCCGAAGTACATGAACCCCGCGGCGGCGAGCATCACCGCGCCGAACACGGCCAGCTGGAAGGCGCCCGAGACGTGCAGGGCCAGCTCGGCGCCGCCGACCGATCCCACCATGGCCGTGGGGCCGAAGGCGAGTGCCGCCCGGAAATTCACGTTCCGGACGCGCCAGTGATGGTATACCCCGAACAGGCTCGTGAGGCCGACCACCACCAGGCTCATCGCCACCGATTCCTTGACCCCGTAATCCAGCACGTAGACGAAGACCGGGACCGTGAGGATGGACCCGCCTCCGCCGAGCAGCCCCAGGGAGAGCCCGATCAGGACGGCCAGCAGATATCCGAGGTAGGTCATGGCGGGCCCGGGGTGAGGGTGGCAGCACCGGAGACGGAAACCGGCCGCCGCCTCTTACTACTATTCAACTATTTAGTTATATTACCGTATGCGGTTCACCGACGAGACAGCCGAGATTGTGGCCGAACGGTTTCAGGCCCTGGCGGAGCCGATGCGGCTCCGGATCCTCAATGCGTTGCGCGGGGGTGAGCGCTCGGTCAGCGAGCTGGTCGAGGAGACCGGGGCCGGCCAGGCCAACGTCTCCAAGCACCTGCAGCTGCTCCATCGTCACGGATTCGTCGACCGGCGCAAGGCCGGCGTCAGTTCAATCTACAGCATCTCCGACCCCTCCGTCTTCGACCTGTGCGATCTGGTCTGCGGCGGGGTGCGGGAGCGGCTGGACGCGAGGCGGAAGCTGCTGAAGTAAGAGGTGAGAGGTGAGAGGTGAGAGGGGCTGTGCTTCGGGCACGGATGCCGAAAGCCAGTCCCTCTCACTTCCTGCTTCTCCCTTCTCACTTTCTTACCTCTCACTTCTCACTTCCCTCCTGCACCCGAACAGCCCCGCCGCCCCCAGAATCTTCTCCAGCGGACAGAACCCGGTAATGCTCGACTGCAGCAGGTTGAAGCCCACGAACGCCGTGAACAGGAACCACCACGGGCTCACCCACCATCCCAGGGCCAGCGACAGCAGGACGAAGGTGCCGGCGAATCGCCGGATGATTTTATCCTCACACATGATTCATCTCTCCTGATTTCCGACGTTTAGAAGAACTGCTCGACCGGCACCATGGCGACGTGCAGCCGCTCGCCCGGCGGCAGCGCCGCCGCGTCGGCCCTGAGGGCCGCGAGGATCTCCGGTATCCGGGAATCGTCCATGACGCTGAAATACACCGTCGTGTCGCCGGGCCAGGCCCGGGTTTCCTCCCGCCGTCCGGTGATGCCGGCGCCGTGAGCCCGGGTGAGTTCGGTGTATCCCGCGACGGTGTGCTGGTCCAGCACGCCCGGTACCCGGTGCCGGTCGGCGCCGCTGTACATGATGATCAACGCCTTCATACGCCCTCCGCCGGGTGGCTTCCCCGGGTGAATTCCCAGTACAGCAGGGGGACGACGACCATCGTCAGCAGGGTCGAGACGATGGCGCCGCTCATGAGCGCGACGGCCAGGCCCTGGAAGATCGGATCCAGCACCATCACCAGCCCGCCGACCACCACCGCCGCCGCGGTCAGCGCGATCGGCCGGAACCGGACCAGCCCGGCCTCGATGACCGCCTCCCGGCAGCTCTGGCCCCGCTCTTCGGCCAGCTGGACAAAATCCACCAGCAGGATCGAATTCCGGACGATGATCCCGGCCAGCGCGATCATGCCGATCATCGATGTCGCGGTGAAGAACGCGCCCGAGATCGCGTGCCCCGGCAGGATGCCGATCAGGGTGAGGGGAATCGGCGCCATGATGACGAACGGAATCTTGAACGACTGGAACCACCCCACCACCAGCACGTAGATCAGAACCAGCACGGCGGCGAACGCGAGCCCCAGGTCGCGGAAGACCTCGATCGTGATCTGCCACTCGCCGTCCCACTTCATGGCCGTCTCGTCCAGCCGGTCGGGCTGGACCGCGTTGTATCGTCCGATCGGCCGGCCGGCCACCCGCACCGTATCCAGACTCCGGTTCATCGCCAGAATGGCGTAGACCGGTGACTCGATCGTCCCGGCCACGTCGCCGGTCACGTAGATCACCGGCCGCAGGTTCTTCCGGTAGCGGGCCGATTCCCGGACGGTCGAATCCACCGTTACGAACCGGGCCAGCGGCTGGGGGCCGCTCATCGTGGCGATCGGCAGCCCCAGCAGCGCGGGCAGGCTCGAGCGATCCGCGGTCGGCAGCCGGGGAACGATGGTCACATCCTCCCGCGCCGCGGGCAGGCTCGCGAGCCCCGCCGGCATGCCGGAAAGCGCCAGCGCCAGGGTCTGGGTGATCTGCTCCACGCTCGCGCCCGCTTCCGCCGCCCGCACCCGATCCACCCGGAGCCGCAGCCTGGGCTGCGGCGCTTCCACGGTCCAGTCCACGTCGACCACGCCCGGGGTCTGTCCGAAGACCGCCTTGACCGCTTCGGCGGTCTGCAGTCTGGTGCTGTCGTCCCCGGCATACACCTCCGCCACCAGCGTGGAAAGGACCGGCGGGCCGGGAGGGATCTCGGCGATCTTGGCGCTGGCACCGTAACGCCCGGCGATCGAATCCACGCCGGGCCGCACCGCCAGGGCAATCTCGTGGCTCTGCCGGTCCCGGTCGCCCTTGGGGCTCAGGTTTACCTGGACATCCGCCACGTTGGCGCCCCGGCGCAGGAAGTAGTGGCGCACCAGGCCGTTGAAGTTGAACGGCGCCGACGTGCCGGCATAGACCTGCGTGTTCTCCACCTCCGGCACCTGCCGCAGGTACTGGGCGATCTCCTGGGCCACGGCATAGCTCGTCTCGAGAGTGGTGCCCTCGGGCAGATCCAGGACGACCTGCAGCTCGCTCTTGTTGTCGAACGGCAGCATTTTCACCTGGACCACCCGGAAGGCGACCAGGCTCATCGAGAGCAGCAGCAGCGCGAAGACTCCGCCGTACGCCAGGAACCGGCGGCGCCGGTCTTCCATGAGCCCGTTCATCAGGTTCCGGTAGAACCGGCCCATGCGGCCCGGCGCAGCCGGCGCGGCGGCCGGCCCCTCGTGCGGCACCGCCGCGACGTGGCCCCGCAGCAGCCGCAACGCCAGATACGGCGTCACGATGAACGCCACCGCGAGCGAAGCCAGCATGGCGGCCGACGCCCCCACCGGGATGGGCCGCATGTATGGCCCCATAAGTCCGGACACGAACGCCATCGGCAGGATCGCGGCAATGACCGTGAAGGTCGCGAGAATCGTCGGGTTGCCGACTTCATCCACGCCGTCGACCGCGGCCTCTTCCGGCGTGCGATTCCCCATCTGGAGATGGCGGTAGATGTTCTCCACCACCACGATGGCATCGTCCACCAGGATGCCGATCGAGAAGATCAGGGCAAACAGCGTAATCCGGTTCAGGGTGTAGCCCAGGGCGTAGTAGACGAACAGCGTCAGCGCCAGGGTGACCGGGACCGCCACCAGCACCACCGCCGCTTCCCGCCAGCCCAGGAACAGGCCGATCAGGATCGTGACCGATACCGTCGCGATGAGCAGATGGAGAATCAGCTCGTTGGCTTTCTCGCGGGCGGTCTCACCGTAGTCCCGGGTCACCTCGACCCGCACGTCCTGCGGCAGCAGCCGTCCTTTCGCCGCGTCCACCCGCTCCAGGATCCGGTGGGACACATCCGTCGCGTTGGCGCCGGGCCGCTTGGCCACGGCGATCGTCACCGCGCTGGCCGGCGCTCCCTCCCGGCCGCCGGTGGTCACGTACGAGGCCGGTTCCGCGAAATCATCCGTGACCGTCGCAACCGATCGCAGGTAGACCGGCTTGCCTCCGCGCACGGCCACGACCACGCTGCCGGTTTCCTCCGCCGTCGTAAGCGGCGCGCCCACGCTCACCAGATAGACGGCGTTGGCCGAGGCGAACTCCCCCGCCGCCAGCCGGGCGCTGGCACCCCGGAGCGCCAGTGCGACTTCGCCCGGGCTCACGCCCGCGGCGGCCAGCCGCACCGGATCGAGCGCCACCCGGAACTGGCGCGGCTCACCGCCGACCAGATACGTCTCCGCGACGTCCGGCAGACTCCGGATTTCGTCGTCCAGGTTGGCGGCCAGCCGGCGCAACTCGTTGGACCCGTACCCGCCCCCGCTCAGGGTGAGGGCCAGGATCGGCACATCGTCGATGGAGTGCGGCTTGACCAGCGGCGGCAGGGCGCCGGGAGGGGCGGCATCCATGGCCGACATCAGCTTGGCATGGACCTGGAGCACGCTGCGGGCCTGGTCTTCGCCGACCTTGAACCGCACCGTCACCATGGTCATGCCGTCCCCGGCCATCGAGTAGACGTACTCGACACCCGGGATCTCCCACATCCGCTTCTCCAGCGGGCGCGTGAGACGGTTCTCGACTTCTTCCGGACCGGCGCCCGGCAGCGCCGCGAAGACGTCGATCATGGGCACCGAGATCTGGGGCTCTTCTTCCCGCGGCGTCGCGATGATGGCGAGCGCCCCGGCGGCGAGTGACGCCAGGGTCACCAGCGGCGTGAGCTTCGAGCGCAGAAAAGCGCGGGCCGTGCGTCCGGCGATTCCCATGATTACCGCTCCCCGGCGGTCGCCGTCGGGATCACCACCCGATCACCCGCGCGCAGTCCGGAAACGACTTCGACCATCTCGCCCGTCGATACGCCCAGTTTCACCCAGCGGAGCAGGCCGGCCCCGCTGTCCACCGCCAGATGCACCCCGGTCAGGTCGCCCTGGCGCACGATGGCCGCCTGCGGCACCAGGATGGCCCGGCGCGGACCCTGGGAGAGTCCCAGCTCCGCCGCCGCGCCGCTCATGAAACGGCGCTCCGGGTTCGAGACGAGGGCATTGACGGTGGTCAGGTTACCCTGCCCCGGTACGATTCCTTCGATCACCGCCGTCACCGGCTCGCCTTCGATCGTGGCGGGGATCCGGTCTCCCCGGTGCAATCCGTGGACGACATCCGGCGCCGCGGCGGCGGTGATCCGCAGCCGGGAGGCATCGACGATCATGAGCAGCGGCGCGCCCGGCGCGGCCAGGTCTCCGGGATCCACCATGCGGCCGGTAACGATCCCGGCAAAAGGCGCCCGGATGACCGAATACGCCTCGACCGCCGCCAATTCCGCCGCCGCCGCGTGCGCGGTGCGTACCGCCGCCTGCGCCAGGGAGAGACCGGTCTCCGCGGCATCCAGCTGGGCCTTCGGGGCGGCGCTGTCGGCGTAGAGCGACCGCATCCGGGCAGCCTGCAGTTCGGCTTCCTTGAGCACGGCCTGCGCCTCGCCGGTCGACGCCTCCACCCGGGCCCGCCGGGCTTCGAGTTCACGGGAGTCGATCCGCGCCAGCTCCCGGCCGGTGCCCACGGTGTCGCCCTCCTGCACGGTCACCGATGTCACGGTTCCCATGAGACGGGTGCTCAGGGTGGCTTCGCGGATCGCCCGGGCGGTCCCCGCCGCGCGGAACAGATCCTGAATCGTCGTGTCTCGCACCTGATAGACTGCCCCCGAGGGGCGGGCGGCGGCGACGGCATGGTCCGCCGCCGGTTCACCGCCCCCGCACCCCACCATGCCGCCCAGCAGGACCGCCGCCAGGACGTGCCGTCTCGCCCGCGTCATCGCGTTTCCTCCAAACCGGTAAGCCACGACAGATCCGCGCCCTGCGCCTGCCAGAGCCGGGCTGCCGCGACGATGAGTTGATACCGTGCCTGCGCCAGCCGGAGCCGGCTCTCGGTGTCCGTGGCCTGGGCGTCGAGCAGGTCCACCACCCCGGCCAGACCGCCCTCGTACTTGCGGGCCACGATCCGGTGCGCCTCACCCGCCTGTGCCACCGCGCGCTCGGCGATCTCCAGCGTCGCACGGGCGACCGCGACATCGCTCTCGCGCTGCTGCGCCTCGACCTGGGCGCGACCCGCGGCCGCGTCCGCCATGGCCGATGCGGCGTCCCGCCGGGCCCGCGCCGCGCGCCGGTCCGCCAGCTCGGCGCCACCGCTCCAGGGAGACCACACCACCATCACACCGACCGTCCAGCTGTCCTTGCCTCCGAACGGCTGATCCAGCGAGAACCAGTCGAGGCGGCCGAAGGCATTCACCCGCGGAAGCAACCGGGCCGCCGCGCGGGCCGCATCCCGCCCGGCAGCGTCGCGGGCGAACCGGGCCGACTGGACGTCGAGGCGGACATCTCCGGTGGCCGCCGGTCCCGCGCCGATCCACTCGCGGATCCGGTCACCGGGCGGGAGCGAATCGGGCAGCGTGAACGCCGTGTCGGCCGGGTCGCCCAGGAGCAGGGCCAGCTGCCGCCTGGCCGTCGCCGCATCCCCCCGCGCCGCGAGCAGCCGGCTCTCGACCTGGCCCGACCGAACCTCCGCCAGCAGGACATCCGAACGGGTCACCAGGCCGTTCCGGGCCATGGTTTCCGCCTGGCGCACGTGCTGGGTGGCCGCCCGAAGCGCGGTTTCCAGGGTCCCGACCTGCTGCGAAGCCAGCACCGCGCCGTAATAGGCCCGCAGCACATCCACCCGGGTTTCCACTCTGGTCCAGCCCGCCAGGGCCCGCTGCGCCTCCGTCGCCCGGCCGGCCGCGGCCCGGGCAAACCAGACGTCCGGATTCACCAGCGGCTGCTCCAGGACCAGGGACCCGGTGTAGTTGCTCCGGGCCGCCGGATCGTTCAAGAGAGCAGGGTCGAATGAAGCCGGGGTCACCGCCCGCTGGCGCAGCAGGAAGCCGAAGGCGTTGAGGGGATCGGTCGTACGCATCCAGCCGCCTTCCATCCGGACACTCGGCAAAATGCCCTGCAGGGCCTGATCCCCGAGCCCCGCCTGGGCCGCGGCATTGCCGCGGGCGATCCGGTTGGCAAAGGCCGCGGAGTCGGCTCGACGCATGGCCGCACCCAGCGTCAGGGACTGGGCCCGCACCGCGCCGGGCGACAATCCGCCGAGCAGGACAACCACGATCACGACACGGAAACCGTCCCGGAGGTTCATGGTCACGTCCATACATCCCGAAGGTTGGAGGTCACGAGCCCGGCCGGGGCCGGCGCACGATTCACAAATATATAACTATATAGGCATATAGTGTCAATACGACTTCGCCTGCAATCTGCTGGGGTCTCCATGAAGCCTGGCACCGGCCCGGCAGGAAGACCGGTTCAGACCCGCCAATCCGCTTGAAGGGATTGACCTTCCGGCGCTGTCCGCCGACGATTGGGGACGGTGGAAGGCACCATTCCCGACAGCACCGGTCTCTCATTCACTCTGCCAATCACGCGTCGCGATGCCATCTCGCATGGTCCTGATCGGTGCCGGCCGCCCGCATCTCTTTCTGCTCGAGGCCCTGGCCCACCGGCCCCTGGTGCCGGCCGCCAACGTGACGGTGGTCGCCCCGTGGCCCCACCGGCCCAACCCGGCGCTGGCCGCCGGCCTGGTGACCGGCGAGTACGACGCGGCCGAGATCGACATCGATGTGGCCGCGCTGGCCCGGCGGGCCGGAGCGGTTTTTGTCGAAGGCACGGCCGACCGGCTCGATCCGGCGGCCCGGGCGGTGGCGCTCACCAACGGCCGCTCGATTCCGTATGACGCGGTCTCGATCGCCATCGGGGCAGGGCCGGAGTACCTCAGCGTGCCGGGGCTGGTGGAGCATGCGGTCGTGCTGAAGCCGGTGGAGCGGGCGCTTGATGTCGTGCCCGCTCTGGAACGGGCGGTGGAGGCGGCCCCCCTGGAAGGGATTCGCGTCGCGGTGGTCGGCGCGGGGACCGAGGGCGTCGAGATGGCGCTGGCGATCCGCTCCCGGCTCGACCGGCTGAGCGGCGGCCGGGGGGTCGTGACCCTGATCGAAGCCGCCCACGTGATTCTGCCCGGTGCGCGGCCCCGCCTCATTCAGGAGGCCGAGCGGGTTCTCAGGCGGCGGGATATCACCCTGATTCTGGGCGGCACGGCGCGCGAAGTGGCCGCCGGTGTTCTCACGCTGACCAACGGCGCCCACCTCATGTTCGATCTGCTGGTCTGGAGCACCGGCGGAGGGGCCCCGCGTCTGTACCGGAACAGCGGACTGCCGGTGGACCGGGATGGATATCTCTCGCTCGACGGACACCTCTGCTGCCCGGACGTGCCGGGCGTCTTCGGGGCCGGAGACACGGTGGCGATCGCGGGGTTCCCGCACTCCGACGCGGGTGTGGTGCAGCCGGAACGACAGGCCCGCGTGCTGTACGAGAATCTGGCCGCGGCACTCACCGGCCGGGCTCCGGCCGCACGCTACCAGCCCGGCAGCCGGGAACCCCAGTTCGTCGCCACCGGTGAAGGGCGCGCCATCCTCTCCTGGGGCGACCTCATCCTGTCGGGCCGCTGGGCCGGCCGGATGAAGGACCGCCGGGAGCGGAAGCTCATGGCGCGCTGGAACGGCAGAGCCTAGGGTGTCCCGTGCCGGACAGTGCTCAATGCGACCGACCTGCGCCTTGAATCGTGTACGATCCTGATACCAGCATCGGGGGCGACCGGGACCGCTTCCCCGTCACCCGGGCCACGATCGTGGAGGGACTCGCCGCGACCGACCCGGGGGTCCGCACCCGCGCGTTCGACACACTGGTACGCGGTTACTGGAAGCCGGTGTACAAGTACCTCCGGATCCGCTGGCAGGCGACCAACGAAGATTCCAAGGACCTGACCCAGGAGTTCTTTGCCCGCTGCCTGGAAAAGCGACTGCTCGACGGGTACGACCCGGCCAGGGCACGGTTCCGTACCTGGCTCCGGGTCTGCCTCGACGGTTTCGCCGCGAACGAGCGCAAGTCGGCGACACGGCTCAAACGGGGTGGCGGAGCTCCGGTGCTCTCACTCGATGTGGCGGGAGCGGAGGCCGAACTGGGCCGGCTGCAGATCCGGGAAGGCCTCGATCCGGAGCGTTTCTTCGAGCAGGAATGGGTGCGGGCCCTGTTCAGCGCCGCGGTGGACCGGCTCCGGGCGTGGTGCACCGCCTCCGGCAAGGAGATCCATTTCGAGCTGTTCCGGACGCTGGATCTCGACGCCCCGGCCGCCGGACGGAAACCGACCTACGCCGACCTGGGGCGGGAACACGGACTGCCGGTAAGCCAGGTGACCAACTTCCTCGCGCTCGCGCGACGGGAGTTCCGCCGGACCGTCCTCGAACTGCTGCGTGAGGAGTGCGGCGGCGAGGACGAGTTCCGCCGGGAAGCCCGCGAGCTGCTCGGGACCGATCCGGGATGACATTCCTCCCCGACGCCTCCCTGGCCCATCTCCGCCACGTGGCCGATCTGCCCGACCTGAGCGAAACCCGTTACCAGGTGCTGGAACAGATCGGCCGGGGAGGCATGGGAACGGTCTATCGGGTGAGAGACGCCGCGCTCGAGCGCGACGTGGCGTTGAAGGTGCTCACCCTGGCGGAGTCGGGGGACGAATCCGCCCGGCGCCTCCGGCGGGAATCGCGCATCCTGGCGGCGCTGGAACATCCCGGGATCGTCCCGGTGCACGACGTCGGGACCCTGCCCGACGGCCGGGTCTTCTACACCATGAAGCTGGTTCGCGGAGAAAGGCTCGATCAGCTGGCGCCCACCGCCGGGCTTC
>JBFXBG010000005.1:0-67068 GCA_050183505.1 Gemmatimonadales bacterium
GGCGGCGAGGGATCCCAGGGCCTCCACCCGAACGGCAACGAGCCCGCCACCACCGATTCGCGGATGAGATCCATGTCACCTACCTCAAACCGGCACGGTACAGCTAGCTGTGCAGAGCTTCCCTAGTTGATCCCCACGTCGAACGTCCCGTTGGTTATCACCAGCGGCGCCGCTGCGGGCTTGCCCGGCTGGGGCTGGAGCGTGCCGCTGAAGGTCCCCTGGACCCGGTCGGGTGTGAGGCTGGTGACGGTCACCGTGATGACGTCACCCCCCGCATTGAGCCCCCAGCAGCAGTTGCCGGCATTCCCGCCGTTGAGCCCGGCGGTCATCGCGTACACCGGTGTCATGTTGCTGAAGTTGAACGTGCCCGGCGCGGTTACGCCTTCGAGAATGATGGAAAGCCCGTTGATCGAGCTGGTCGTGGAGATATTGACCCCGGCACCACCGGTGAATACCTGCAGCGAGCCGAAGGCCGTCCACGCGTTGTAGGGGTTACCGTCGAACAGGGCGCTGACCCGGCTGCCGACGTTGGCCGGCACCGGGCTCAGGGTTCCGGAGAACGGCAGATCGAACCGGCCGTTGGTCACGCTGCGGGTGCCGCCGGCGGTGTTATTCTGATCGGGATCCGCGTCGAACTGGAACGACCCCGCGATCCGTCCCCCGCTCAATGTGGTAATCGTGATGGTGCCCGCAATGCCGGTGAAGGGCGTCGACCACACATTGGCGTTGCCCCCGCCGGCGGACTCGCCGACCAGGGCGACGCCGCCATAGATCGAGGGGCCCACGCCCAGCGCGTAGGTTCCCGGCCCGGTGATATTGGCCAGCGAGATCGTCAGGCTTCGGAAGGTCCCGCCCGAGGTCTCCCCGCCGGTGAGAAGCACGCCGCCGGGCACGCCGCCGACCGCCTGGGCCACCAGAGTGTTCGACGCCGCCTGCCAGACCTGCCCGTTGATGGTGGCTGTGAACCCTGTGCCGCCGCCGCCCGGACCGGTGCCGCCGGTTCCTCCACAGTTGATCGCCGCCGCCGCGAGCAGGACAGGCCAGATCCGTCGATAGCTGGTACCCATGGGGAACTCCTTGACCGGCTGTGGGTTGCGCCGGCACCCGCCGCGGTCGGGTCGGGCACCCGGCGGCGTTCATGGACCGGCAATGGAAGTATTCTTCTCCGCATTGCGCGGCCCGGCAGCGAAAACCATCATGCGGGAGCCTTCGGGGGGTGGCCGGCCTTGCGCCTGGCTGTCGATCGGGCGGCGTCCCGGACGACTATCCCAGGTCAATGGCTGTGCTTGACCACCACCTGATCCCCGGGAGGACACCATGAAGTACCTGTGCCTGATCTATGACGAGGAAAAGAAGGTCAACGCCATGTCCAAACAGGAGATGGACCGGTTCATGGGCGAGTACTTCGCCTTCACCGAGGAGGTTCAGAAGAGCGGCCACTACGTCGCGGGTGAAGCCCTGCAACCGGTCCAGACGGCGACCACCGTGCGGGTCCGCAACGGCAAGACGTCCACCACCGACGGACCGTTTGCGGAGACCAAGGAGCAGCTGGGCGGGTTCTATCTCATCAACGCCCGGGACCTGAACGATGCCATTCAGGTCGCGTCCCGGATCCCCTCGGCCAAGCTCGGCAGCATCGAGGTCCGCCCGATCATGGAGTTCGACAAGTAACCGGAGGGATCATGGACGGGGAGGCGGCGGGACGGATCCATGAGACGGTCGAGGGTGTCTACCGATCCGATTCCCGCCGCGTCCTCGCCACGCTGATCCGCCTGCTCGGCGATTTCGATCTGGCCGAGGAGGCCATGCAAGAGGCCTTTGCGGCGGCGGTGGAGCGGTGGCCAGACAGCGGGGTTCCCCACAACCCCCGCGCCTGGCTGGTCTCGACCGGACGCTTCAAGACCATCGACCGCCTGCGCCGGCGGGCCCGCTTCGATGCCTCCTTGGCGGTGCTGGCCGGGCAACTCGATGCCGCGGTGGCCGGGCAGCCGGAAGACGGCGAAGAGGTCGCGGACGACCAACTGCGCCTCATCTTCACCTGCTGCCACCCGGCCTTGCCGCCGGACGCGCAGGTCGCGCTGACGCTGCGCGAGGTCTGCGGGCTCACCACGGAAGAAATCGCCCGGGCGTTCCTGACGGGTGCGCCGACGGTGGCCCAGCGGATCGTGCGGGCCAAGGCGAAGATCCGGGACGCCCGGATCCCCTATCACCTGCCCGCTCTGGGAGAACTGCCCCAGCGGCTCGACTCGGTGCTGCGGGTGATCTACCTCGTCTTCAACGAGGGGTACTCGGCGTCCTCGGGTGACACGCTCACCCGGCAGGACCTCTCGGGCGAAGCCATCCGGCTGGGCCGGCTGCTCGCCGGCCTCCTGCCGGAACCGGAGGCGGTGGGTCTCCTGGCGCTCATGCTGCTGCACGAGTCGCGTCGCCCGGCCCGCGCGACACCCGAGGGGGAGCTCATTCTGCTGGAGGACCAGGATCGAACCCGCTGGAACCGCGACCTGATCGCGGAAGGGACCGCGCTGGTGGAGCAGGCACTCACCTCCCGGCGGTTCGGTCCGTACACCCTGCAGGCGGCGATCGCGGCGGTGCACGCGGAGGCAGCCAGCCCCGGGGCGACCGACTGGTCCCAGATCGTCGGCCTGTATGATGTACTGCTGCGAATCGAGGCTTCCCCCGTGATCGAGCTCAACCGCGCCGCCGCGGTTGCGATGCGGGACGGGGCGGCGGCGGGCCTCGATTTGATCGATGCAATCCTGGCCCGGGGCGAGCTGCAGGACTACTACCTGGCCCACTCCGCACGGGCGGATCTGTGCCGCCGGCTGGGGCGGTGGAAGGAAGCCCGGGAGTCCTATCGGCGCGCGATCGGCCTCACGGGCCAGGGCCCGGAACGACGGTTTCTGGAAAGGAGGCTGGCGGAGAGCCGAGGAGAAGAGTGAGATGCCGGAACGGACCCCACCGTGCCACGCGCAACCCGCGCGGCCGAAGAGACCTGCGGTGCGCGAGGGCCTCTCTCGGACACCTCCCGGTTCCGGAGACGCCGGCCCACAGGTAATTTCCCGCAGAAGCACCTGCCATAGATGGATTCCTTCAACCCGCCTTGACCACTGCATGACACCGATAACCCGACGCCCGGCGCGGTTTCTCCCGCCGCTCCAGGTCCTGCTGCTCCTGAGCGCTCCACTCCGTGCCCAGGCTCCCGCTTCCCCGGCCGTGCCCGCCGATGCGATCCCCCGCCACGAAACCTTCCGGATCGACTCGCGGGTTCTCGCCGAACAGCGGACCATCAACGTGTACACCCCGCCCGGCTATGACCACGCGCCGCACGGGAGGTTCCCGGTCGTCTACATGCCGGACGGCGGGATGGCGGAGGATTTCCCTCATGTCGCCAATACGCTCGATTCGCTGATCGCGCTGCGCGCCGTCCCACCGTTGATCCTGGTGGGGATCGAGAACGCCGAGCGGCGCCGCGACCTCACCGGCCCGACCCGTGTGGCTCAGGACAGCACGATCGCCCCCCGTGTCGGAGGCTCGGCGGCATTCCGCGGCTTCATCCGCGAGGAGCTGATCCCCTGGGTGCGGGGGCGGTACCGCACGACCGGAGAGACGGCGATCGTCGGCGAGTCGCTGGCCGGGCTGTTCATCGTGGAGACGTTCCTGCTGGAGCCCGGGCTCTTCCGGCGTTACATCGCGCTCAGCCCGAGTGTCTGGTGGAACGATGGAGCGCTGGTCGCTTCGGCGGCCCGGCACCTCCGGCGGCTCGACGGCAAGCGACGGGTCCTGTTTCTTTCCGCGGCCGACGAGCCCGGGATCGCGGACGGCACCGCCGCCCTGGCCGACACGATCAGAACCCTGGCCCCGCCGGGGCTCCTCCTCCTCTACGAGCCAAGGCCGGATCTGGAGCACAGTACGATCTTCCGCGCGGTAGCGCCGGAAGCGTTCGTCCGGGTCCTCGGGAACTGGACTGCGCCCGGGAGCGAGCCTGAAGCGCCGGCGCGGCCAGGACGCTAGATTGGCGGCAGCGAAACGACTCGGGGAGGCGCAGCATGTACCTCTGGCTCAAGCTGATTCACATCTTCGCGGTCATCGCCTTCCTGGGGAACATCACGACCGGGCTGTACTGGCACGCCCACGCGGCACGCACCCGGGATGCCCGCATCCTGGCTCATACCATGGATGGGATCATCCGGAGCGACCGGCTGTTCACCTTACCCGGCGTGCTGCTGATCGTGGGAGCCGGCGTCGCCGCGGCCATGATCGGCGGCTATCCGCTCCTCGGGACCGGCTGGATCCTCTGGACTCTGGTGCTCTTTTCGATCTCCGGACTGGCATTCGGCATCCGAGTGGCCCCGCTGCAGCAGAAGCTGCGGGCACTCGCCACCGCGGGAGCGAGCACGGGTGACTTTGACTACGACGGCTACCACGCAGTCGCACGTCGCTGGGAATTCTGGGGCGCGGTGGCACTGCTTACGCCGGTAGCCGCGCTCTTCCTCATGGTGCTGAAGCCGGCCTTCTGAGGCACGGCTCAGGTACCCCCGACCACGCGCGGGAGGATTCATGACCATCACACCCAGCCGGCCCCGTCTCTACCTTGCCGTCTTCCTGGCGTGGTTCCTCGCCGCCCTGGGTCTCGGGGCGAGCGGGCGCCTGACGGCGCTCCGGCCCCCCGCACCCCAGGCCATCCTGGCCGGGCTTACCCTGCTGTTGCTCCTGGCAGGATCCGTCCTGCCTGGCTTCCGCGTGTGGCTTGCCGGTATCAACCTCCGGCAGATCGTCGCGCTCCACCTCCTGCGCTTTGTCGGGATCTACTTCCTCGTGCTGTACGCGCGGGGGGCGCTGCCCTTCGCGTTTGCCGTTCCCGGGGGCTGCGGAGACATCCTCATCGCGACGGGTGCGCTCGTGCTGGTGCTGTTCGTTCCCGACCTGCACCGCCAGCGGCCCTGGCTGGTGACGTGGAACCTCCTGGGGCTGGTCGATCTCCTCTACGTGGTCGGTACCGCGGCCAGAATGGCGATGATCGACCCGTTTTCCATGCAGCCGCTGCTCCGGTTACCGTTGAGCCTGCTCCCGACGTTCCTCGTACCGCTGCTCATCACCAGTCACGTGTACCTGTTCACACGGCTCCGGCAGCAACCGGTGTCGGCAGGCTGAGATGACCGGCATCCGGTACGCGGCACTGTTCCGGGGCATCAATGTCGGCCGGGCCAAACGCGTCGCCATGGCCGACCTGCGGGCCATCCTCGAAGACCTCGGCTGCCGCGACGTCCGGACCCTGCTGAACAGCGGCAATGCGGTCTTCACCGTCCCGCGCGCCGCGCACCGCGGTCTCGGTGATCGCATCAGGAAGGCCGTGGCGACCCGCCCTGGGCGTCGA
This sequence comes from Gemmatimonadales bacterium, assembly GCA_050183505.1. Taxonomy (GTDB): domain Bacteria; phylum Gemmatimonadota; class Gemmatimonadetes; order Gemmatimonadales; family GWC2-71-9; genus JBFXBG01. Next base: position 5,375 of record JBFXBG010000005.1, read on the forward strand.
CTCCCAGGTGACCGTTCTGCCCATTGCGGAGCTGGAACAGGCACTGAAGGAGAACCCGCTGCCCCAGGCCACGAGAACACCGGCGCGGTTTCTGATCGCGGTTCTGCAGGATCCCGCGGATCGCCGCCGCCTGGCGGGCCTCGCACGACAGGATTTCTCTCCTGAGGCGTTCTCGCTCGGGAAGCGGGTGGCCTACCTCTGGCTTCCTGATGGCGTGATCCAGAGCCGGTTCGCGAGGGAGCTCGATCGCCTGCTCGGCGACCGCGTTACCAGCCGGAACTGGGCGACGATGCAGAAGATCGTGGGGGCGGGGGGGAGGTGAGGAGAGGTGGGGAGAGGTGAGGAGAGGTGGGGAGAGGTGAGGAGAGGTGAGGAGAGGTGGGGAGAGGTGAGGAGAGGTGAGGAGAAGTGAGGAGAGGTGGGGAGAGGTGAGGAGAGGTGAGGAGAGGTGAGGAGAGGTGAGGAGAAGTGAGGAGAGGTGAGGAGAGGTGAGGGTAGGTGGGGAGAGGTGGGGGAGAGCAGGCCGGGCGCTCGAGATCGTAGAAGCAAGGCGAGGACTGGTGGCGACGAAATCATCGACTCCCGTGACGTTCCGGACGCCGGCGGCGTTTCGCACATGGCTCCGCGGGCATCACCGCACGACGGCCGAGCTCATCGTGCGCTGCTTCAAGGTCCATGCGGCGGACCGCGGCATCACCTACGCCCAGGCCCTGGATGAAGCCCTCTGCTTCGGGTGGATCGACGGGGTGCGCCGGGCGTATGACGAAGACACCTTCACCGTCCGGTTCACGCCGCGGAAGCCCCGGAGCAACTGGAGCCGGGTGAACGTCCGGCACGTCGAACGCCTGGTGCGGGAGGGCCGGATGAAGCAGCCCGGTCTCGCCGCCTTCGAGGCCCGGGAGGAGAGCCGTACGGGGGTCTACTCCTTCGAGCAGCGCGAGACGAAACTGGAGCCGGGCTATATGAAGAGGTTCCTGGCCAATCGTCGGGCGTGGGCGTTTTTTCAGAAACAGCCGCCGTGGTACCGCCGGACCAGCAGCTTCTGGGTCATGAGCGCCAGACGGGAGGAAACCCGGGCCCGGCGCCTCGATTCGCTCATATCCCACTCCGCCAGGGGAGAATCCATTCCCCAGCTGCGGCGCACCGGGCGCCGCCAATGAGCCGGCGGTCAGGCCCCGACTCGCATCTTGAGCCTGTCCGTCGGGTCTTTCAGACGCTCCCCGGCGTCGAGGAGGGATTCAGCTACGGGACGCCGGGCTGGCGGGTGAAGGGCAAGTTCCTGGCCCGCCTCCGGGAGGACGGTGTAACACTGGCGGTCAAATGCGGCCATGACGAGCGCGATTTCAGGATGAAAGCAGACCCGGAGGTGTTCTTCACCACCGACCACTACCGCGGGTATCCGACCGTACTGGTCGACCTGGCAAGGGTGAAGCGCCGGGACCTGACGGAAGTCCTGGTGCAGACGTGGCGCCGCCAGGCGCCAAGGCGGTTGGTGGCGGAATACGACGCGTCCTTGTGACTCCGAACACCCGAACCCCACGTTCTTGCGCCGCAGCATCGTGGCAGGCTAACGTGCGGAATTGGTGAAATGATCAGAATCGGGACCAGGGCACCGGTCCATTCGATCGAGGAGAACACCGTGGGCGTCTTCACTTTCATCGCCGCCATCATCCTCGCCGGCATCCTCGGCGATACCATCGTCAAAGTGGCCAAGGCCCGGTCCGGCGGCGCGGACGCGGGGAAACTGCGCGGCGAGGTCGATGAACTGAGCCGGGATGTCGAGGAACTCACGGCCGGGCTCGCCGATGCGCAGGCCACCATCGCGGGCCAGGATGCCCAGATTGTCGAACTCCAGGAGCGGATGGACTTCACCGAGCGCATGCTGGCCCGGACCCGCGAGCGGCCCGAACTCGGCCCGGGTCCGGGCCTCCCGCAATGACCGCTCCACCAGCTCTGCCGGTGCCGGGCCGGCACCACTGGCGCCTGGTCGGCCGGATGCTGCACAGCGGATTCGTGCTCCTGCCGATCGTGCTGTTCGCGCTGGGACTGGGCATGGCGATCTACCACTGGGTGGAGCATCTGTCCTGGTCCAGCGCATTTCTCAACGCCGCCATGCTGCTCGGCGGCATGGGACCGGTCGACCCGATCAGGACCGAGGCAGGCAAGTGGCTGGCCGGCCTCTATGCCCTCTTTGCCGGTCTGGTTGTGATCGTGGTAGCCGGCGCCATGCTGCAGCCGGTGTTTCTTCATGTGCTTCAACGCCGCGCGTCGGGCCAGACCCCGTCCGGCTCCAACCCCACCGCCTGAGATCCCATGCGCGTTCGTCCGGCCTCCTTGGCAGGGTGCCTGCTGCCTGCAACCGCACCCGCCACGGCTGGAGCCGGGAGAACCCGGTACGCCGGCCCGCGATTGTCCGGGCGACGGATGCACGCAATCCACGATTCCACGGCGCTGGTCACCCTGGTGGAACTCCCCGCCAACCGCCTCGTACGGAGGACAACTTTGCGACCATCCACGGACGTGTCATGACGATTCCAGAGTCCTTCCAGTCGGCCCGGCTGCGTGCCGAGCGGCTGACGCCGGAGCACCTGCCCGAGATCATCCGGATGCATCAGAACCCGGAGGTCATGGCCTACCTGGGCGGCCTGCGGGACGACGGGCGCTCGAAGGAATATCTCGAGAAGAACCTGCTGCACTGGGCGGCATTCGGCTTCGGGCTCTGGATCGTCTATGAAGCGAAGGGGACACGGCCCGTCGGCCGCGGACTGCTCCGGCATCTCACCGTGGACGGCGTGGACGAGATCGAGACCGGCTACGCGTTCTACCCGGAGGTCTGGGGCCGCGGATACGCGACCGAGATCGCCACCGCCTGCATCGACCTGGCTCGGCGCCACCTCACGGTGTCGTCGATCGTCGCACTCACCCGCCCCGACAATCACGGTTCCCAGCGGGTGCTGCAGAAGTCAGGCATGACGCTGGACCGGGAGATCCTGCATGAGGGGACGGCGCATCTGCTGTTCCGCACCGGGGTGTTCGCGCCTCCGTAACGCCCGGGTTCAACCAGGGGCCGGATTCCGACGGCTCGACGCCCGGGTGGCCGGATCTCGGAAGGATACGGGATCGAGCCGCGGACAGGGGCGATGGCTGTCGTATACACAGGAGGTGTCGATGCGGTATGTCATGCAGCAGAAGCTGTTTGCCCTGGGAGACGACTTCACCATCCGGGACGACGGTGAACGGGATGTCTTCTTTGTCGACGGGAGAGCTTTCAGTATCGGAGACAAGCTGTCGTTCCAGGACATGGAAGGCCGGGAACTGGCGTTTATCAAACAGAAGCTCCTCAAGCTGAAACCGACCTGGGAGATCTACCGGAAGGACAAGCTCGCCGCCGTCGTGCAGAAAGAGCTCTTCACGCTCTTCAAATGCACCTTCACCGTGGACGTCCCGGGGCCCGACGACCTGGAAGCCGTCGGCAACTTCACGGACCACGAATACGCGTTTACCCGGGGCGAGCGCACCGTGGCCACGGTCACCAAGGAATGGCTGACGCTGCGGGATACCTACGGCGTCGAGATTGTGGAGGGAGAAGACGACATCCTCATCCTGGCCAGCACGGTCGTGGTGGACCTGGCGTGTCACCCGAGTCACCGGAGGCACTGACGGCCTGCGCAGGGCTGACGGCTCTGGATGCGAATACCTGATACGACGAAACCGCGCACCGATCTGCCGATGTTCACGACCTGCATATTCTGCCACTCCGATCTCGGCGCCAACGCCGCAGTCGAGCATTTCCCCGTCGGGCGTCGGCTGGCGTTTGACGTGGCGAAGGGCCGCCTCTGGGCCGTCTGCCGCAAGTGCGAGCGCTGGAACCTGAGCCCGCTCGAGACGCGGTGGGAGGCGATCGAGGATTGCGAGCGGCTGTTCCGGGACACCCGGCTCCGGGTTTCCACCGACAATATCGGCCTGGCCCGGCTCCACGACGGGGTCGAGCTGGTACGGATCGGGGAACCGCTGCGGCCCGAGTTTGCCGCCTGGCGCTACGGGGACCAGTTCGGGCGCCGGCGCCGGCGCGCCATCCTCATCGGAGGAGGTGTCGTCGTGGGAGTGGCGGCCGTGATGACCGGTGCTTCGATAGCGGGCATCGGTGTCGGAGGGTTTGGCGGAGTCTGGGGGAACATTCCCAACATCATCAACAGCATGCGCGTGGTCCGTTTGCGGACACCGGACGGCCGGGACCTCAAGGTCCGGGGCAACCGGTTGGCCGGAGTGCGGCTCCAGGGTGACCGTAATTCGGGAGAACCCATCCTCACCCTCAAGCTGAAATCCGGCATGGAGACCTTCCGCGCCGGCGACGCCCTCGCCGCGGCCGGCAAGCTGCTTCCCGCTATCAATCCCTCCGGGGGCGGAAAACGGACCGTCGCGGCCGCCGTGCAGACCATCGAAGAACGACGAGGATCAGAGGGCTTCCTCGAGGACTACCTGTACCGGATGCGACACACACCCGACAAGCGCACCACGATCGCCAAGGCGCCGGCTCCCACCCGGCTGGCTCTGGAGATGGCCCTGCATGAAGAAGCCGAACGCCGGGCCATCGCCGGCGAACTGGAGATCCTGGAAGCCGCCTGGCGCGAGGCGGACGAGATCGCGGGCATCGCCGACAACCTGCTGGTGCCGGACGAAGTGGAGCGGAAGATGGGGGAGTTGAAAGAAGGGCTGAGGACTGAGGACTGAGGACTGCGAATTGGGGCCGGTGGCTGAGATCCACTGCCGAAGTGACACCGCAGCGGCACGGTGGACGCGGCAGGTCGCGTCTTGCGCACCGCTGCGGCTCGTTCTTACGGAATGCCCCGGACCGGTAGCCCGGTCCGGTCTAGAACGCCAGCCAGACGAACGCGAACAGCGTGTTGTTGCCGGAAGCGTTCCGTCCCATTCCGTCGTAGTTGGTCTTCCCGCCGTTGAAGTTGGAGTAGTTCGTGTACTGCAGCCCGACGCGGGTGTTCTCCCACGGGTTCAGGTCCAGTTCGCCCATGAAACCGTTGGTCTTGGGGCTCCCGTTCGCGCTGCCCTCGACGTCGGCCGGTGCGTAGAGCCCGGCATCGGTGGAGCCGGTGGTCGTGAAATAGCCTCCGGTCAAGCCGAGCCATTGCCTGGGATACCAGCTGGCGTTGGCCCGCAGGGTCTTCAGCGTGTTTTTCGGGCTGTCGGAGCCGCCGTTGGCGAAGGTCGCGTCGAGCTTCTGGCTCTCGTGGGTCCAGCTTCCCCGCACCACGACATTGCCGCTTCCGGCCTTGGACTCGAACTGGGCGTCCACCCCGGCGTCGGTGTAGGTATCGCGCGGACCGCTCAACATGTCCGGGAACATGCTGGTGCGCATTCCGAACGTGCCGACCATCAGGTACTGGTCCCCAAACTGTCTCTGCAGGGCAAGCCGCCAGTAGGGTGCGACTCCCTTGATCGCCCCGGTGGCCGACGAGGGCGCCGCGGCGCCCTGGAAGGCCGAGCGGTAGACCGTGAGCTCACCGTAGACCAGGTTCCCGAGCAGCGCGTAGGCGCCCGCACCCAGCACGTTCTGAGCAAGCCCGCCGTCGAGCATGACGGCGGCGGCGCCCCCCGGCGCGACTTCCGAGCCGGTGAAGGGATAGCCCCACGCGGGTAACGTGTTCCAGAGATCCTGGACGCCCGGGTTGTTGTTCAGGGTCAGCCCATAGGCCATGTCGGTGCTGCCGAGAGTTGTCTTGCCGGCAAACCGGACATCGACGTTGTCGATGCCGAACGCGCCATCGGCTCCGGCGTAGGTGAACTGGGCGAAGAGCCCCATGTTGGAGGAGATCCGGCCCGCCAGGAACGCACTCAGTTCCTGGGGGAATTCCGCCGCACCGTTCTGGGAATCCGGCAGCCCGTCCTTGGTTTGCGTCACCGAGGCCGTGAGCATGGCCGACAGCATGGAGAGCGGAGACAGCCCGAGCCGGCCCCCATTGCTGGGATCCTGCTCGGAGATGACGGTCTGATTCGTCAGCGTGTATCCGTTCAGCTTGAACTGGCGTCCGAACGGGGTAAGGGCAAGGAACTGATAATGGCAGGCGCTGCACGCCAGTCCCGTCTGCCGCGCGAAACCGGGAACGGCGTGCCCGGAACTCGCACCGGTGTGAGCAGCCACGTAGGCCCGGGCAAGATCTTCCAGATTTTTCGGGATGTCTGTTGCGGAGGCGGGCGAGGCAAGACCAAGAATCAGGGCGGGAAGGAACCACCTGCTCGGGCGCATGGTGCATCTCCATTAGGCGGGAATCCCGAAGATGCCATCCGTTAATGAACCTGACGTGAACGCGCGGCACCTCTTTCGGCGTGATCGCCCCCGGGCCATGTTGTCACCGCCCGCACGTCCGCATACAATCCACCACCTCTCGAACGGTGGCGTGGATGAACCTATTCATGACAGGTGTGCTGGTCGCTGGATTGTTCCTGGTGGGCCCGCGCATCGCCCGCGCCCAGGCGGTCGATACCACGAGCCCGGGGCCGGTGCCGGACTCCACGCTCACCACGCCTCAGGCCATCGACGCCGGGCGGAAGATCTTTCACGGCAAGGGCACCTGCCACGCCTGTCATGGAGACAAGCTCCAGGGCGGACCGATTGCTCCGCCACTGACCGGCCCGCACTGGCGGCATATCAGCGGGACGTTCGACGCGATCGTCGACCGCATTACCCATGGGAATCCGGGCACGATCATGGTGCCACGCCCCGGAGGGATCACCGAGGAGCAGGTCTTCCTGGTCGCCGCGTATATCTATGCCGTGAGCCACGGGCAGGCCCGGCCGTGATCCTTCGACCCGGGACGCTCCCCGTCCACCGGAAGGCGCCGAGGTTCCGCTCCACCCTCCTGGAGGGTCCTGTATGAATTCCACCCGCGCGGCCGCAGCCGGCCTGGTCGGTACTGCGGTCATGACCGCCCTGCTGCTGGTCGAGCCGTCGGTCGGCCTTCCCCGGATCGCCATCGGACAGATTCTCAGTACCTCCCTGGGCAGTACCTCGGCGCACCTGCCGTTGGGAGCCACGGGCGGCTGGATCATCCACTGCCTCGTGGGAATTGTCCTCGCCCTGATCTATGCGGCATTCCTTGCCCGGCGGCTTCCCGGTACCGCGCTGGCGCGGGGAGCGATCTACGGCGCCATGGTCTTCGTCGTGGCCCAGCTCACCTTCATGCCGCTGGTCGGTGGCGGTGTATTCTCCCATGGCGATCTGGAGCTGCTGGCGGGGAGCCTGCTGGGGCACCTGGTGTATGGCGGGTTGACCGGGTGGATCTACGGCCAGCCGTGACAGAACCTGGCCCGGGAGCATCGCCATGAAGCCGATAGTCATCGCCGTCCTGGTCGTGGCATTGGGGATTCTGGGCATCCTTCTCTACGCCCGCCGCAGCTGGCGGGCAGGCACCGACGCCCTGGTCCGCGAGCTCGTGGCGGCACCGGCCGTACCGGACGTGCGGTACTCAACCGAACGGATGGAGGACCTTCCGCCCCCGGTCCAGCGCTACTTCCGGGCCGTCCTTCAGGAAGGGCAGCTCATTCATCGACGCGTCCGGCTGCGGCAGGTGGGGGAGTTCTTTTTGCAAACCGGCAAGGGCAGGTGGGCGCCGTTCGACGCGGAAGAATACCTGACGGCGTCCCCGCCCGGATTCATCTGGAACGCGAAGATCCGGATGGCGCCAGGTATCGGCGTCAGGGTGCGGGACGGTCTGGTCGAAGGCAAGGGCATGATGCTGGGAAAGGGGCTCGGACTCTTCACGGTGGTCCGATCGGAGGGCACCGCCGCCGTAACCGCCGGCGCCCTGCATCGGTACCTGGCGGAGGCAGTCTGGCTGCCGACGGCCCTGCTCCCGTCCGAGGGCGTGGTGTGGACTCCCATCGATGATTCGACGGCGCGCGCCGCACTCACCGCCGGTGGAGTCACCGTAAGCCTGGAATTCCACTTCGGACCCGACAGTCTGGTGCACAGCGTGTTCACGCCGGCACGCGAATACACCGCCAAAGATGGCGGCACGACGCCGATGCCCTGGCGCGGCCGTTGGTATGACTACCAGCGCCGGCACGGGATGCGGGTTCCCCTCGCCGGGGAAGTCGAGTGGATCCTCCCCGGCGGACGCCTGCCCTACTGGCGCGGCCGGGTGACCAAGATGGATTATCTTCCGGATATCACCGACTGACCTCCCGGATCCCGGGCACTCCATACTCTTGCCGCAGACGCGACGATGGTTCATCGTGAATCCCATCGGACCGAGCGCATCGGCTGGATGCGCGCCGCCGTCCTGGGCGCAAACGACGGCCTGATCAGTACCGGCAGTCTGGTGGTGGGCGTGGCGTCGGCCCGTTCTGCGACCGCGGACGTCCTCCTGGCCGCCGTGGCCGGGCTCGTGGCGGGCGCGCTGTCGATGGCCGCCGGGGAGTATGTCTCGGTCAGCTCCCAGGCGGATACAGAACGGGCGGATATCACCCGGGAGCGGCGGGAGCTGGCCACCCAGCCGGCGCTCGAGCACGCCGAGCTGGCCTCGATCTATGTCGACCGCGGACTGGAACCGGAACTGGCGGACCAGGTCGCCACCCGGCTGATGCAGCACGATGCGCTGGCCGCGCACGCGCGTGATGAACTCGGGCTTTCCGAGGCCACCCGCGCACGCCCGCTGCAGGCGGCCCTGGCCTCGGCGGGTGCCTTCGCCGCCGGCGCCGCCCCTCCCCTGCTGCTGGTCCTGGCCACTCCTCCCGCCGCATTGGTGCCGGCCGTCATGGGTTCGTCCCTCGCGCTGCTCGCCGCCCTGGGCGCTACCGCCGCCTATCTCGGTGGAGCATCGACCGTCCGGGGGGCCGGACGCGTCGCCTTCTGGGGCGCTGTGGCGATGGCCGGCACCGCCCTGGTCGGCCGCCTCTTCGGCGGCGGCCTCTAGCGTGGATCCGGACCGGGAGCCACCGCGTCGGACCCACGATCGGTTTCGCGGGTAGAAGGCCCAGGCCCAGCTCGTTTCCGGATCCGACATGACCGATCATCGACAAGACCGTCACAGCCAGACATGGCCTCGCCTGCTCCAGGAGTTCTTCCGGCTCGAGTCGGCCGGCGGGCTCGCGCTCATGGCTACGGCGGTGCTGGCCATGGCGGTGGCGAACTCCCCACTGGCCGGAGGGTACTCGGCCCTGCTGAGCACCCCGCTGGAGATCCGCCTGGGGGCACTCGCGATCGCCAAGCCTCTCCTGCTCTGGATCAACGATGGGCTCATGGCGGTCTTCTTCCTGCTCGTGGGGCTCGAGCTGAAGCGGGAAGTCCTGGCGGGCCACCTGGCCAGCCTGCGGCAGGCGAGCCTGCCGCTCTTCGCGGCCTTGGGCGGCATGGCGGGACCTGCTCTCGTCTACATCGCCATCAACCGCGGCGACCCGGTTGCCCTGAGGGGATGGGCCATCCCCGCCGCGACGGACATCGCGTTCGCATTGGGGATCCTTTCCCTGCTGGGCCGCCGGGTACCGCCGGCGCTCAAGGCCCTGCTGCTGAGCATCGCCATCTTCGACGACCTCGGCGCCATTGTCGTCATCGCGGTGTTCTACACCGCCGAACTGTCGCTGGCGGCCCTGGCGACGGCCGGCGCCCTGCTCCTCGGCAAGCTGGTACTCAACCGCGCTCGTGTGATGCGTCCGGCTGCCTACCTGCTGCTCGGCGTACCCCTCTGGGTAGCGGTACTCAAGTCGGGAGTCCACGCCACGCTGGCCGGTGTCGCCGTGGCGGCATTCATACCCCTCCGCAACCCGAGCGGCGGCGAGGACGGCGGGCTCGCGTCGCCGCTCGAGCACCTCGAGCATGCACTCCATCCCTGGGTCGCGTTCGGGATACTGCCGGCTTTCGCCTTTGCCAATGCCGGTGTCTCCCTGGCGGGGCTGTCCTTCGCGCAGCTGCTGCACCCGCTGCCGACCGGCATCGCCCTCGGCCTGTTCGCCGGCAAGCAGGTTGGAATCCTGGCGACGAGCTGGCTCGCCATCCGCCTGGGGGCCGCCTCGTTGCCGGGGGGAGTGCGCTGGCCGACGCTCTACGGAATGTCCCTGCTCTGCGGGATCGGGTTTACCATGAGTCTGTTCATTGCATCGCTCGCGTTCGATCCAGGCAGCGAGGCGATCCAGCGGCTGGCCCGCCTCGGTATCCTGACGGGCACCGCCCTGTCGGGCCTGGCTGGATACGCCGTGCTGCACCGCACGCTGCCGCGGGAGGCGTGAGAAACCCGGCGTGCCGGCGGGTTGTTACCCGGAATGTGATCGCGTTGTTTCCCATGACTACGTATGGAGGTTTCCATGGCGGATAAGAAGATCATTGCGGTGATCGGGGCCACCGGCGCCCAGGGCGGCGGGCTGGTCCGGGCCATCCTGGCCGACAAACAGAGCCCGTTCCGGGTCCGCGCCGTTACCCGGGACGTGAAATCCGACAAGGCGAAGTCCCTGGCCGCGCAGGGGGCCGAAGTCGTAACCGGAGACGTGGATGATGAGGCCAGCCTCAGACGGGCCTTCGCCGGCGCCTACGGTGCCTTCTGCGTGACCCCGTTCTGGGCCCATATGTCTCCCGAGAAGGAACTGCAGGAGGCGCAGAACCTGGCCCGTGCGGCCAAGGAGGCCGGCGTCCAGCACGTCATCTGGTCCACTCTTGAGGATACCCGCCGCTTCATGCCGCTCAGCGATGACCGGATGCCGACGCTTCAGGGGAAGTACAAGGTCCCGCACTTCGACGTGAAGGGCGAAGCCAATCACTTCTTCAGCGACCTCGGCGTACCGACGACGTTCCTGCAGACCGCATTCTACTGGGACAATTTCATATCCTTCGGTTCGGGCCCCAAGCCCGGTCCGGATGGCAGGCTCGCCATCACCTTCCCGCTGGGCAAGGCCCGGATACCGGGCATCGCGGTCGAGGACATCGGCAAGACCGCCTACGGGATCTTCAAGAAGGGGAAGGAACTGATCGGCAGGACCATCAGCATCTCCGGCGAGAACCTCACCGGCGAGCAGATGGCCGCGGCCCTGAGCAAGGCGCTCGGAAAGGAAGTTGTCTACAACGACGTCTCCCCCGAGGTCTACCGCGGCTTCGGCTTCCCCGGCGCGGACGATCTGGGCAACATGTTCCAGTTCAAGCGGGACTTCGAGAAGGAATACTGCGGACCCCGGAATCGTGCGGAAGCGCTGAAGCTGAATCCGGAACTGCAGACGCTGGACCAGTGGCTGGCCAGGCACAAGGACCAGATTCCGCTGGAGTAGAGTCTCGTTTCACCACGGAGCCACGGAGAACGCGGAAGAATGCTCCGGTTGCCGGCACCGGGATCCACGCCCGAGGCCGATCACCATGGTCATCGACCGGGCTCTCCGTACCTCCGTGGTGTGCCCTCTCAGTTCATACTTCTACTTCTGACTCCTCACCTTATGCCCCGTTCCCTCGCCGCCCTCGTCATCCTGGCCGGAATATGCCTTCCGGGCCCGGCTGTCGCCCAGCAGACCTACACCCACCCCGACACCCTCCGCGGCTCCTGGACCACGCCGGGACGCGCATGGTGGGACGTCATCTTCTACGATCTCCACGTGGCGGTGCACCCGGCCGACAGCAGCGTGAGCGGATACAACGGGATCACATACCGGGTCCTGAAACCCGGGCGGGAGCTGCAGATCGATCTCATGGTCCCGCTGATGATCGACAGCATGGTGCAGGATGGACGCAAGCTGGCCGTGAGGCAGGACAGCAATGCCTGGTTTGCGCGACTGCCCCAAGCCCAACCCGCCGGGACGAGCCGGACGATCACCGTGTACTACCACGGGAAGCCCCGCGTCGGCGTGCGCCCGCCCTGGCAGGGCGGCGTCACCTGGGCGAGCGACAGTCTGGGGCGGCCCTGGATCGTGACGACCGACCAGGGACTGGGCGCCAGCGTCTGGTGGCCCAACAAGGACACCCAGGCCGACGAGCCCGACAGCCAGCGGGTCGCCCTCACCGTACCGGACTCGCTCATCGACGTCTCCAACGGACGGCTGCGAAAGGTGACGCCGCACTCCGACGGCACGACGACCTGGGAATGGTTCGTCACCAACCCGGTCAACAACTACGCGATCGCCATCGGGGCCGGCCACTATGCCCACTACTCCGACCTGTACCAGGGCGAGCGCGGCCCGCTCACCATGGACTTCTGGCCGCTCGACTATCACGTCGACGCCGCCAGGCGCCAGTTCCCCCAGGCAAAGACCATGCTGCAGTGCTTTGAGCACTGGTTCGGTCCCTACCCCTGGTACGAGGACGGCTACAAACTGATCGAAGTCCCGCACAACGGGATGGAGCACCAGAGCGCCATCGCCTACGGCAACCGGTACGCCAACGGGTACCAGGGCCGCGACGGGTCAGGCACCGGGCTCGGCATGAAATGGGACTTCATCATCGTGCACGAGAGCGCCCACGAGTGGTGGGGCAACAACATCACCACGAAGGACCTGGCCGACATGTGGGTGCACGAGAGCTTCGCCAACTACGCCGAAAACGTCTATACCGAGTGCCTCTTCGGCAAGCAGGCGGGGGCGGACTACGTGATCGGCACCCGGCAGCTCATCCGGAATGACCGGCCGATCGTGCCGGACGGACGGGGGGTGAACGCGCAGGGCTCCGGGGACATGTACCCCAAGGGCGGCAACATGCTGCATACGATCCGGCAGATCGTGGGCGACGACGAGAAGTGGCGGGGCATCCTGCGGGGGTTGAACCGGACTTTCTGGCACCAGACCGTCAACGGAGAACAGATCCAGAACTATATCAGTGCCCAGGCCGGCATCGACCTGAGCAAGGTCTTCCAGCAATACCTCCGGACCACGAAGATCCCGGTGTTCGAGTACCGCATCACCGGCGATACTCTGACGTACCGCTGGACCGAGGTCGTGCCCGGGTTCGACATGCCGCTCGAGGTGACGCTGGCGGACACCGGGTACGCGACCCTCCACCCCACCGAGGCGTGGCAGTCTGCCCGGCTGGCACTGAGCGATTCCGCCACGTTCCGCGTCGACCCGGACTTCTACGTCGTGCCCCGGCGAGAGGACTGAAAGCCGGAAGAACGGAAGGGCGGACCTCCGCCTTTCCGTCCTTCCACCTTTCCGTCCTTCCACCTTTCCGTCAGTCCTCCTGTCCTATCTCGCCGCCGGCGCCGTCCGCAGTGTCCGCCGTCCGCCGAGGCGGGCCAGCCATTTCACGAGTACCACCAGGAGAAACACCCCGGCCCACACCGGGTGCGCGACGCGTCCGCCCAGGAAGACATAGCTGATCAGGTACAGCGATGAGAGGCCGAGCGTCATGGCCGTGATCGAGGCACCGAACCTGGTAAACTCATTGAAGGTGATCTTCTCACCGAGCCGCTCGGCGATACCGATGACGGTCACGTTGGCCGAGGCGCCGATTGCCGTTCCGTTCCCGCCCAGACAGGCGCCCAGCGCAAGGGCCCACCACAGGACGCCGGTATCGCCGGGCAACTGTCCCGTCAGCCGATGCATGATCGGGATCATGACGGCCACGAACGGGATGTTGTCGACGATGGCCGAGGCGACACCGCTTACCCAGAGGATGAGGAGAGCGGCGAAGATCAGGATGCCCGTCCCCGCCAGCCCCAGCCCGGCACCACCGCCGAGGATCAGGCGGCCAAGGCCGCCGGCCAGGGTGTCGATGAGGCCGGTCTGTACCGCCGCTCCCACGGCGATAAAGAGAAATCCAAAGAACGACAGCGTCGGCCATTCGATTTCCCGCTCGATGATGCCCAGCAGCCCGTGCACCCGCTCCTCTTCGGTGGGCTGCCAGCGTTTGAGATAGAGAATGTCCTGCACCACCAGCATGGCGCCGGCCCCGATCGTGGCCGGAACCGAGGTGGGCATCCCGGTGATCCCGTGGGTGACGAAGCCGAGCAGGATGAGCCCGCCGATCCAGCCGGCCCAGCGCAGCAGGCGCGGATCGGTGATCGCCGGCACCGGCATCATGGCGGCCCCGTCCCCCTGCCGTGCCTCCTCCAGCGATTGCCGGAAGTACCTGGCAGAGAACCAGGGCACGATGATCATCATGAGGGCCACCGGCGCGGTCAGGTTGAGAATGAAATCCATGAACGTCAACCCGGCGCCGGAGCCGATCATGATGTTCGGCGGATCGCCGATCAGGGTGGCGGTTCCGCCGATATTGGACGCGATGACCACCGGCAGCAGAAGGGCGATCGGCTTGACCTTCACCGCCCGGGCCATCTGAATCGCCATCGGGGCCACGAAGATCACGGTGGTCACGTTGTCGGCCAGGGCGGAGACGATGGCCGTGAACCAGGTGAGCAGGACCAGGATGAGATAGGGATTCCCTTCGGCCCGATTCAGCATCCGGGCCACCGCCCACTCGAAGACACCGGTCGATTTGAGCACCCCGACCACGGCCATCATCGAGGCGAGCAGGAACAGGACGTTGAAATCCAGTGCGCCCTGGGCTCCCTCGAAGGAGATCAGGTGATAGGGCGTCAGGTAGGTGATGGCCCACATGAGCGACACCGCGCCGATCACCACCAGAACCCGGTGTACCTTCTCGAGCGCCAGGACGACGAAAACCGTGACGATGATTGCCGCCACGATACCCTGCGAGACCGGATCGGTGGTGGACTCCACCACGCCGGTATGCTCGGCCAGGGCGATTGAAGGCAGGGAAGCGAGCAGCGCAAGCGCCATGAGCAGGCCGCGCATCAGGACCTCATCAGGGTTGGTTCAGCCGTCCGTCGGGGCCGGGGCGTCATGCAGCCGCCAGCGGTTGATCGTATTGCATTCGGTGCAGTGCCAGTACTCCCGGTTGAGCACCACCATGTCGGTTTCCCGGTCGCAGCCGTCGCAATGGGCCCGGACGTGCTTGAGCCCGGTCGTATCGAACCCCGACCGCGCCAGCCGGGCCTTCATTTCCTCCGGCGGAAGGGCAAATACCGGGCAAAGCGACCCCGTACAACGATCCCCGATTTCGAGACAGACCAGCTCGGAATCCGGGAGGTTGGCGTGCCCCTCGTGGACCGGTTCCGCCGTCAGGACGACCCGGACTTCCCGGTCACACCCGGAGCAGAAGATCTTCTGGACTTTCATCTCACCCTCCCCGGTCCCGAAGACCGTGGCTTTGGGTTGCCGGTTTCCCTTCAGATCATCCGTACCACCTCGGCACCGGGCGCGATTCGCCCCAACACCGCCTCGGCCTCCACCCGGTTCCGCCCGTAGAGCGCGGTTGCCGCCACGTCGGCGTGCATGCAGCGGTCGGCCCGGATCGTCAGACTCTCGACCGGGGTCGCCCGGGGACTGCCGGTTTCCGGATCCATCAGATGGTGGTAGCGCCGCCCGTGGAAGCGGAAATACTGCTGGTAGGTGCCCGACGTGGCGATGGCCGCATCCGCGACCTCGATCATGCCGATGATTCCAGCCGGGTTGTGCGGATCCCGGATGCCGACCCGCCACGGGTCGCCGTCGGCCGCGGTGCCGAGAGCGTAGAGGTCACCGCCCACGTCCACCAGGGCGTGCCGGATACCCCGGGCCCGGAGTGCCTGGGCGGCACGATCGACACCATAGCCCTTGGCGATACCGCCCAGATCCAGCTGCGCGTCCGGCTGGTGGAACCGGATCACGGCATTCCGCCGCCCGGCATCGACCTCGACGGCGCGGTACAGGTGGCGCCCCGCGAAACGGCGCACCGCCTGCTCTGTGGGCGGCTCGTGGCGATGGAGTACGTCCCACAGCGCGACCGCGCCACCGACCGCCGGATCGTACCAGCCGCCCGTGGCCTCGGCCCACCGGAGCGCCTCGGCCACGACATGCGCGGTCATGGCGGCGACCGGCACGACCTCGAGCGCCGCAGCCAGATTCGCCCGTCCGATGTCCGACCGCCGGTCGAACCGGGTCATCAACCGTTCCACCAGCTGCAACTCGCGCACGGCATCGTCCAGAGCCGCGTGGGCGTGCCGGACATCGGGGTCAACCACGGCCAGTTCCGCGAACGTCCCCATGACGGGAACCGTCCGCCGGACCACTCGACCGCGGCGCCGCATGGCGAGCGGCAGTGCCGCCACCACGAAGGCGCCCAGGCCGAAGGCGAGGAATTCGCGACGGTCGTAGCACCGACCGAGTGGGTCATTGGTCATTCCGACTTCTCCCTCCGGCCGGCGCAGGCGCCGTGGCAGGCGCCGCAGTCGTGCGAGCAGTCCCGGCCGGGCTGCAGAAACGTGAACAACATGAACAGAACGGCGCCGCCGACCGCTCCGGCAATGAGATGTCCGAGACTCATGATCCGCTCCCCAGGCCGGCGAAGCCCATGAACGCCAGTGACAGACTGCCGGCCACGATCAGCACGAGCGCCGCGCCCCGGGCCACCGCCGGGACGTCGGCGAAGTCCAGCCGCTCCCGCATCGAGGCCATCAGCGTAAGGGCCAGGGTCAGGCCCAGGCCGGCGCCCAGCGCGAACACGGCGCCCTCCACGAAGCCGTAGGAGCGGTTGGTCTGGAAGATGGCCAGGGCCAGAATGGCGCAGTTCGTGGTGATGAGCGGGAGGTAGATCCCCAGCTCCCGAAAGAGCGTCGGGCTGAACTTCTTCACCGCCATCTCGACGATCTGAACGAGGGAGGCGATCACCACGATGAAGGCGATCAGCCGGAGGTATGGTGCCTCCTTCAGCACGAACCGGTTCAGCACCGTCACACTGACGGAGGTCAGCAGCAGCACGAACAGGTTGGCCGCGCCGAGCCGCAATGCCGGGCCCAGCTGCCTGGTGACCCCGAGGAAGGGACAGAGCCCCAGGAACAGCACCAGGGTGAAGTTGTTGACCAGCATCGCGGATATGAAGATCCACAACAGTTCGCCCATCATGCTGCCGCTCCTTCCACCGGCTCAGCGGCCGGGTCGTGGGCCGCGATGACGGTATCCAGTCTCGGGACATCCAGGGCCGGCGCTTCCCGCTTGCCGCGTTCCTTCCACCACGCGATGCCGAGGAGGATGACGCCGAGGGTGAGAAATCCGCCGGGCGGGAGGATCATCACGACCCAGGGCTCATAGCTCGGGCCGAAGAGCGGAACGCCGAGGAAGCTGCCGTTCCCCAGGACCTCGCGGAGCCCGCCCATGAGCAGGAGCGTCAACATGAACCCGCTGCCCATGCCGAGCGCGTCCAGGACCGACCGTCCGACGGTGTTCCGGGACGAGAACGCCTCCTGCCGGCCGAGGATGATGCAGTTCACGACGATGAGCGCAATGAACGCCCCCAGGGCCTTGTGGATATCCGGGACCATGGCCTGCAACGCCATGTCCGCCACGGTCACGAAGGTCGCGATGATCAGGATGTAGCTGGTGATGCGAACCTCTTTCGGGATCAGCCGCCGCAGGCCCGAGACCAGGAAGCTTGACCCCACCAGCACGAACATCGTGGCGACGCCCATGGCCAGCGCGTTGGCGACGCTGTTGGTCACGGCCAGCGTGGGGCAGAGGCCCAGCAGCTGCACCAGCACCGGGTTCTCCCGCCAGATACCCTTCAGCAGGTCTTCCCCCGCCGGCACGCCCGGCCGCTCCACGGCGGGTGGCGGCGTATGGCACGACAGGGACTGAGGCGTGGACTCGGTCATCAGTTGCTCCCGGGCCGATAGGCTTCGATGATCGGCTGCCACCGCTCGATGGCGGCGTTCATCTCCCGGATCACCGTGCGCGAGGAAATCGTCGCTCCGGTAATCATCACGACGGCATTGGGGTCGTCCGGCGGTGCCGACCCTTTGACCCCTTCGAGTGGTGCCTGCCGGCCCGCGAACTGTTCTCCGAAAGCGGGCTTCTCGATCCGGTCGCCCAGGCCCGGGGTCTCTTTCGATTCCAGGATCTTCATGCCCAGCACCTGCCGGGTGGCCGGGTCGTAGCCGAAGATGAGTTCCACCTGGTCCTGGAAGCCGGGTTCCGAGGCAACGATGGCATATCCCGCCGGCCGGCCGGCGGAGTCATAGCCGAGATAGATCCGCTCCAGTTTCGACCGGTCCACGCCGGCCGCGAGGGCCGCGGTCAGCGAGCCGCCGCTCAGAAACAGCGTATCGGCCCGGGCCGGCGCATGAAGGACCTCTTCGATCGCATCGTGCAGCACCTGGGCCCGGTGCGCCTCGATCCGCGGGCGGGTCCAGCCGTACACCAGCACGATGAGCAGCCCGGCCAGGGCGCCGGCGCCGCCCAGGGTCGCGAGCAGACGCCAGCTCGGGACCGACGGTGGCTCGACCACCGGCAGGGACGGGGCACCGCCGACGGCGCTCATGAGGTCACCCGTACGCGACCGGTGCCGAACACCCGGGGCTGGGTCGCCCGGTTGAGCAGCGGCACCACGGCGTTCATGAGCAGGATGGCATACATCACACCCTCCGGCAGGCCCCCCCAGATCCGGATGACCACGACCAGCAGGCCGATCCCCGCGCCGAAGATCCATCGGCCCGCGTTGGTCACCGGCGCCGTCACCATGTCGGTCGCCATGTAGACGGCGCCCAGAATCAGCCCACCCGAGAACAGCATGAAGAGCGCGGAAGGATACCGGGCCGGATCGAGCCCATGCAGCAGCCCGGAGAGCAGGCCGACCGTCAGAAAGATGCTCGCCGGGATGCGCCAGTTGAGATACTGCCGGAAGGCCAGATAGCCGCCGCAGAGCAGGATCAGCAGGCCGGCGGTTTCACCCAGCGACCCGCCCGTGGTTCCGAGAAGCAGATTCCCCAGTGCGGTGCCCTGGTGTTCGAACTTCATGAGGCCGAGCGGAGTAGCCGCCGTGACGGCATCGACCGTCTTCGGACTCATGAGCGGAATCGCGAAATTGTCCCCCCGGAGGGCCCACCAGCTGCCGGCCAGCGCCGGCCAGGTGGTAATCGCCACCGGGAAGGCTGCCTGCAGAAAGGCCCGTCCGATGAGGGCCGGATTGAAGATGTTGTAGCCCAGGCCGCCGAAGAGCAGCTTGCCGAACCCGATGGCGAACGCGGCCCCGAGGACCACCATCCAGAGCGGCATGCCGGCGGGAAGCGTCAGCCCTAGGAGGATACCGGTGATGGCCGCCGAGCCGTCGGCGATGCTCCCCCCGCGTCCGAACAGCCGCTCGGTCCCCACCGCGCCGATGACCGATGCCGCGATGACCAGCAGGGCGCTGACACCGAAGAACCAGGCCGCCGCGGCCACGACCGGCAGCAGGCTCAGGACCACGTTCCACATGATCTGCGGCGTGCTGTCGCGGCCCTTGAGGTGGGGTGAGGCCGTGACGACCAGCGGGCGGGCCGACGGGCTCATGATTTCGCCGCCTGGATCCGCCTCGTGGCGGCCTTGCTGGCCTGGAACAGCTGGGCCAGCGGGATATTGGAAGGACACACATAGCTGCACGAGCCGCACAGCATGCAGTCGTTCAGGTGCTCGGCGGCCATGTCCTCGTACTTGCCCGCGCGTGCCAGGTCTCCCAGGAGCGACGGATTGAGGAACATGGGGCAGGCCTCGAGGCAGCGGCCGCAATGAATGCAGGGATAGCTGCGCTGGGAACGGATCTCCTCGTGGGTCAGCACCACGACGCCGGTCGTGCCCTTGAGGATCGGGACGTCCAGATTGCGCTGGGCCAGGCCCATCATCGGGCCGCCGAGGAGGATCTCGGCCGCGTCCTCGGTGGTCCCGCCGCAGAACTCCAGCAGATCCCGCAGTCTGGTCCCGACCGGGACGATGAGGTTGGAGGGCCGCCGGACGCCGTGTCCGCTGACGGTCACGATCCGTTCAACCAGCGGCAGGCCGGTCTCGAAGACTTCAGCCAGCGTGGCGATCGATCCCACGTTCTGCACGATCACACCGACACTGGCCGGCAGCTTCCCGGAGGGGACCTCCCGGTCCATGACTGCCTTGATGAGCATCTTCTCGGCGCCCTGCGGATACTTGACCGTCAGGGGGAGGACGATGACGTTGCGGTCCTTCGGCAGGGTCCGTTCGAGCGCGGCGATGGCATCCGGCTTGTTGCGTTCCACCCCGATGATCACCCGGCTCACGCCGAGCGACTGCATCATGATGCGGATCCCGAACTGAACCCGCTCGGGGTATTCGACCATGATCCGGTGATCGGTGGTGAGGTAGGGCTCGCACTCGGCGCCGTTCACGATGATCGTGTCGATCGTCGCGTCCTTCGGCGGCGCCAGCTTGACGTGCGTGGGAAAGGCGGCGCCGCCGAGGCCAACGACGCCGGCCTCCTGGACCGCCTTGAGGACCTGGTCGTGGGCCAGTCCGTGCCAGTCGGGCACCATCCGGGGGCGGGCCACCTGGGTGGACCAGCGCTCGACGGAGATCCTGACCGCCGTGCTCATCGAACCGTCCGGATGAGGCCACCACCCGATATCCGCGACCGTGCCGGACGCCGAGGCGTGGACCGGCGACGAGATGAACCCGTCGGCCTCGGCCAGCGTGTCCCCGCGTTCCACGTGCGCGCCCTTCTGGACCACCAGCCGGGCCGGTTTCCCGGCATGCTGCCGGAGCGGCAGCACGACCTCATCCGGATACGGCATCCGCCGGACCGGGAGGTGTGCCGTCAGATCCTTCGACTCCGGCGGGTGAATCCCGTGCCGGAAACCGAAGGCCGCGCCGGCCTGGCTCGTCAGGCGGCTTAGAAGGCCTGCGCCCGCTTCAGCCATTTCTCCAGATCCTTCTCCTTCGGGTTGAGCGGCGTGCCGGGATGGATCGCGGCCACCGGGCACTTCTCCGCCGCCTGCACCAGTTGAGCGAAGGTGCCGGCCTTCGGGTCCTTGATGTAGGCCTGCTTGTCCGCATTGTAGGCGAACATCTTCTTGTTCAAGTTGGTGCACTCGTTGCACGTGGTGCAGCGCTCGGTCTCGATGTACGGCTCGATGACGAGCGCGTCGTCGGCAGCGTCGGCTGGAGCCGAGGCGACGGCCGTCCCGGCCGTCGTGGCCGGCTCGGCCGTCTCGGCCGTCTCGACCGTCTCGACCGCCTTGGCCGTCCTGGCCGTCTCGACCGGCTCGGCCGCCTCGGCCGCCTCGGCCGTCTCAGCCGCCCTGGCCGTCTCGGCCGGCGGGCCGGCGGGGTCGGGAACGGCGACGGGGGCCGCCGGGATCGTCGCCAGCAGTTCCTTTACCGTCTGACCGTCGCTGCTGGCCCGGAGCAGCCCCTCGGCCAGCCGCCGGGCGATCGCCGCCGGATAGGCAGCCTTGAGGTCCGTCAGCTTCGCCTCGTATTCCAGCTTCAGCGCCTCGAGCTTCTCCGCCAGCTCGGCCTCGAGCGTGTCGGTGATGCGCTCCCGCACCACGTCACTGACCTGGACCCCCGCCAGTTCGCGCAGCTGGAGCCAGAACAGCTGCCGCTCGTCCGCCAACCGGGCGATCTCGGTGGACACCTTCCACCGCTCCAGCCGTTTTTCCCGGGAGAGCATGTAGATGAACGGCGTCCTGCCCTCGCGCTCGTGCCGCGGGAGATCCAGGTACTCGTGGAAGAGCACCAGGTCCTCATCCGTGTCGGCGGCGATCTTCGAGAAGTGCTTGCGGAACCGGCCTTCGGTGGCCGCCCAGTCCGCGGTCGTCACCGGCAGCTCCATGGTCTGACTCGCACCCTGATCATCCAGATACTCCAGGGTGTAGGTCGGCCAGGCGTCCTCGATCGACGGATTGCCGTCGAGACTCAGGCACTCGGCCCAGCCTGCGCCCGCGTCCGGATCGTAGGTCAGGAACGGGAAGGCGCGGCTTTCGAGGGCGAAGCGGGAGGCGTGCTGGGCCCAGTCGTCCGGCAACCCGTGCTCGACCGGGCACGGCGTGTAGAGATTGATGACCGCCGGCCGGCGGACGTGCAGGGCGCGCAGCACGCCGCCCATGAGGTGCGAGGCCGACGCCTGTGAGGACTGGTGCACGAACACGCCGCGGTGGGCCAGCGCGATCAGGGCCAGTTCCTTCCGCACCTCGGTCTTGCCGTGTATTTCCTTGCCGTACCAGGCCATGTCCGAGACCTGGCCGGTGTAGCCGCTGGTACAGGCCTGGCCACCGGTATTGGAATACACCTGGGTATCCAGCACCACGACCCGGATCGGCTTGCCCGACGCCATCAGGCGGGAGAGGTTCTGGAAGCCGATGTCCAGCATTGCCCCGTCACCGCCCATGGCGACGATCGGCGGGCACAACGCGAACTCCGCATCCGTGAACGCCGGCCAGTCGAGATCGTTCAGTTCCCGCTCGGTCTGTTCCGGGTCATAGTCGCCGCTGAGCAGCGACTCCGCCCGCCTGACGGCCACGAAGCCATCGGCCATCTTCCGCATGTGTCCCTCGAACACGCCGATTGCGACCGACGGGCTGTCCTGGAACAGATGGTTGGCCCAGGGGAAGGGATACGGGTTGTAGGGGTAGGTGCTGCCCCAGACCGACGAGCACCCGGTGCTGTTGGTCATGGCCAGGTGCGCACGGCCCCGTCCACCGGGACCATCCAGGTAGCGCCAGCGCAGGTCCTTGAGGTCACGCACCGAGCGCGCCAGCCGCTCCACTTCTTCACGGCGGTCCGGGTCCAGCGGGAGAGTCACGCTGCGAGCGCTCCCGCCGGCGAGCGCGTCGATGTCGGTGTCGGCCGACACCAGTTCCCGCACCCGGGCGCTGAGGCCGGCGATGAGTTCGTCGAGGTGTTCTACCTGCTTCTCGACCCGGGGCCGCATCAGGGCCTCGATGGTCGAGACCACCAGATGCACGGCGGTCTTCTCGCCGCATCCCATGCAGGCGCCGTCGCCGCCCGCCATGGAGCGATAGTTGCCCTTCTTGAGCAGGAGGGTCGGCAGCACCCCGATGCCTTCCTCGATATCCGACACGTTGACGAACCGGTCGGGCGTGTCGGGCAGCCGCTGCCAGAACTTCCAGCCGTCCCTGAGTGCGGCCACCATCGCGTCGTCCTGCCGCACGGCGACGAGCGCCTGATCGGGGCAGACGTCCACGCAGATGTTGCAGCCCTTGCAGGCCTCCGGATTGATCGTGATCGACAGGAGGCCGCCGCTGCCCTTCTGCTTGCGCTCCGCGTTGTCCCAGAAGGGGGTGGTCCGGGCCAGAGGGAAGTGACGCACCGCCTCGCGCACCCCGGCCAGCTGCTCTTCCAGGGCAGCGCGCTTCTGGTCGTCCAGATTCAGCTTGGGGAAGAGATCGGTCGCCGCCTGGTTGACCGCATCCACGAACGAGGTGAACCCGTTGGCGCCGATCACGCGGCGGACTTCCTTGCCCAGCGGCTTGAGGATCGGCTTGATCCGGTCGACCGGCCCCCGCTCCGCCGCCGAGGCCACCGCCGCGGCCAGGATGTCCTCCGGATCGGTCACCAGCCCGGGGATCGCCGCGTCGGGGCACTGGGTCCAGCATTGAGCGCACCCGGTGCACTTGTCTGCTATGAACTGGGGCACCTCCATCCGGACGTCGGTCATGTCCCGCACGGCGCTGGTCGCGGCGGGGATGGCGCTGATCGCCGCGAACGGATCGGCAATGCCGTCCTGGCCCAGCTTGCATACCGCGCAGACCTGCTCCCAGAAGCGGCCCGGATCCCCGATTCCCGGCTCCACGTTCGCCACGTCCATCAACACCGGCATGGCCGGCACACTGCCCGGCACGGACTCGGCATCCGTGACATCCGTGGGCGTGACTTCGCGGAGCTCACTCGCACCGCGTCGGATGACCCGCAGGTTGTCATCGACCACGCGCTGGCCCTTGGCACCGAACTTCTTGGCAAGCTGCGCCTTGATCCCCTCGTACAAGGCCTTCTCGTCCTTGCCCTCCTGCTTCAGGAGAGACGACGTGGCGAAGAACGCGCCCATGAACGCGATGCCCTGCATCCGATAGCGGAGGTCGGCGTCGGACGCTTCGCTGGCGGCGATCTTGAACGCGTCGAGTGCGTACACCCGGATCTTCCTCGCAAGGATCTCCTTCCGCGCGAACGCCGGCATCGTGCGCCAGAGATCGGCCGGCTCCAGATCGCTCTGAATGACGAAGACGCCGCCATTACTCAGGCCCGCGAGCGGGTTGGAGTGACGGAAGACGTTGGGGTCGGGCGAAAGTACGACGTCGACGTGCTTCAGTTCGCAGTTGAGCCGGATGGGCTCATGGGAGAACGTCGCGTAGAAGGTGGTCGGCTGACCTTTCTTCTCCGAGCCGTACTTGGGGTTGGCCTTGATCTGCATCCCCAGCAGCTCGAACACCGTCATGGCCAGGTTCTTCCCGGTCGTGATGGCGCCCCAGCCGCCTACCGAATGCATCCTGATCGAGACCGACCCGGGGGGCATCAGGTTGAAATCGCCCGCCGACGGCAGCGACAGGTTGGCCAGGTGGGGGTAGTGCTCCAGCAGCTGCTCCTGCCAGATCTGCAGCTTGGGAAGCCGGGTGCCGGGACGGACGAAATCGATCCCCAGGTAGAACTGGCGGCGGCCGGCGGCGCCGGGCAGCATGTTCTCGACCGCGGCGATGACGTCGCCGGGCTGCAGGTCCCGGCTGCCGAGCCCGAAGCAGCCGGAGTAGAAATCGGGCACGTCGAAGGGTGAGACGTCCGCCAGGCCGGGATACGGGCGGGGGGCGCCGACGGCGGCACGGGAATTCTCCACCCCCTGGGCCATGGCCGCCCGGATCTCGCGCAGCAGGGGCGGGTCCACCGCCAGCGGCTGGTCGGTCCGCTCCAGGACAACCACCCCGCGCTTGCCTCGCAGCATCCGGGTCACCAGGTCCGCCGGGAACGGGCGGAACATGGTGAGATTCATCACGCCGACCTTGAGATTGCGCTGCTCCCGCAGCCAGTCGGCGACCGCCTCGGCGTTGGGGACCACGCTCCCCTGCCCCACGATCACATACTCCGCGTCCTCCAGCCGGTATCCGGCGCACCGGGAGTAGCGCCGGCCGGTGAGCCGGGCGTATTCGTCGATCGCCCGGTCGGTGAGCGCGGCCACATGGTCGAAGTAGAACGGACGCTGGGCGGCCACGCCCTGAGCGTAGCTGTCCTGGTTCTGGACCACGCCAAGCATGGCGGGATAGTCCACATCGAACAGCTCCGGAATGCGGCGGCGGGTGTCACCGAAGACGAACCGCTGCGCCGGCGTGGGAGACTCGATCCGGTCGGACGGGTCTCCCAGGTATTGCTTGATCAGTTCCCGCTCGGGCACGCGCAGCGTCTCCAGCACGTGGCTGGTCAGGAACCCGTCCTGGGCCAGCAGCCCCGGATTGAGCGTGAGCTCGGCCACCCGGTGGGCAATCAGGTTCAGGTCGGCGACTTCCTGGACGTCTTTCGCGAAGAACTGGAAGAAGCCGGTGTCGTCCACGGCGTGATAGTCGTCGTGCCCGGCGTGGACATTGAGCGCGTGCTTGGTGATGGCGCGGGCGGCGACGTTCAGCACGTAGGTGAGCCGCTTGCCGACCGCCGGATACAGCGACTCGTGCATGTACACCACGCCCTGCCCGCTCGAAAAGTTGGTCGAGCGGAGCCCGGTCATGCTGAGGCCGGCGGTGACGGCGGCGGCGGCATGCTCCCCTTCCGGCTCGAAGAAGATCAGCCGACGGCCGTTGACGTTCCGCTTGCCTTCGGCGACCGCCGCGGCCCAGCCTTCGCCCATCTGGGTGGACGGCGTGATCGGGTAGGCGCCGGCACCTTCACTGGCCGCGGTCTCCATTTCCACCACTGCCGCGCTGCCGTCCATGGCTTCCAGCACGCCCGGAAAGAGCGGGGTTTCAGGGGCGGCGGCCGGCGCCGCTTTGGCCTTCTTGCGTAGCAGAGTCACGTTGCGCTCCCGATGAGAGACGCCGCATTGGCCGCGGCGTCGGTACCGTCTCCGGCAATGATGCCGTTGAGTTGCACCCCCGGCAGCCAGACGATGGCGCCGGTGGGACACCGGGCGATCGCCGCCGGAGCAGCCTGCTCGTTCAACTGGTAGTCCACCACCGCCAGCCCGCTCTCGACGCTGATGAGCCCCGGTGCCGCGTCGGCCACGCACTTGCCGCAGGCGGTGCAGGCCACCTTGCAGTCTTCCAGAATCGCATCGCCCGCGATCAGATTCCGGCACTGCACGACCAGGTGCCGGTCCAGCGGCATGATGGCCAGCAGATCCTTGGGGCAGGCCTCGACGCAGTCACCGCACGCGGTGCATTTGTCCAGGTCCACCAGCGGCAGGTTCTCCGCACTCATCCACATGGCGTCGAAAGTGCAGGACCGTACGCAGTCGGCCAGACCGAGGCAGCCCCAGGCGCAGCCCTTTCCGCCACCGGCCACGGCGGCCGCGGCCGCACAGGTCGCGTAGCCCCGGTACTCCGCCTGCTGCCGGGCGACGTGCGCGCCCCCGGCGCAGAGGAGCCGCGCGCCCAGCTTCACGGCGCTGCCGGCGTCCACCCCCAGGTACGCCGCGATCTGCTGCCGGATGTCCTCCGCCGCCACGTTGCATCCGGCGGGCTGGGTACTCCCGCCGACCAGTTTCTCGGCGAAGGCCCGGCAGCCCGGCTCACCGCAGGCGCCGCAGTTGGCGCCCGGCAGCATGTCATTCACGACATCGATCCGTGGATCCTCCCAGACCTTGAGCCGCCGGTTCGCCAGCGCGATCAGCGTTCCGAACACGAGGCCCACACCGCCCAGGATGGCCACGGCCGTCAGTATCATTGCCGCGTCCCTCCGGCCACCGGCTCCAGTCCCGCCTGGGTCAGGAGCCAGGCCGCCACCGAATCGATGCTCTGCTCCTGCGCCGACGCCACCGACACCGCCCCGATCCCGGTCCGCCCGGTCAGCGGGCGCATGCCCAGATCGGCCAGGAGGGCCAGTTCCTCCTGCTGCTGCCAGGGGCTCTGTCCGCCAAGCCGCTGACGTGGCGGGTCCTCCGGGAAATGGTCGATGGCCAGCCGCGCGCTCCGCAGGAGCCCCGCACCCGGATCGTGGACGAACGTGGCCGCGCCTTCCGGGACGACCGCGGCAACCCCGGGGCCGTCGAAGCGGGCCAGCGGCTGCAGGCCGTCTACCGTCGTGGTCTGAAGCACGAGGGTGCCGGGCGTGATGCAGCGAACCAGAGGCGCCGGGGTGCCCGGACCCCGGACCAGGAGAACGAGTTTGATCGCGCCGTCGAGAAATTCCGGCACGTCCCCGGCGCGCAGATCCGCGCCGTCAAGTTCCACGACCAGCACCGGGCCCAGCTGCCGCTCGCTCCGGTTCCACGACCGGAAGGGGAACCCGCTCAGAAGCCGGTCATGCTTGTCGGCCCGGTAGGCCCCGGTACGGACGGCCTGGAACATGAGCGCGGCCCCGAACGCCCGGCCGATGCCGGCCAGGGCATCCTCGACGGTCCGCCGCAGGCTGCCACCGCCGGGGACCTCGCAGGCGAACAGGTCGTCACCCCGGTCCAGCAGTTCCTGGAGCACCGCTTCCGCCTGCTCGATCGGGGCCAGCCGTTCCGGTGTCAGCCCGGCGGCCGTGTCGAACAGCGCCGCAAACCGCGCTTCATCGATCCGTCCCGCCGCGAAGCGCCCCAGACGGCTGCCGGCGGGCGGGGCCGCATCACCCTGCGGCGCGCGATTGCGGTCGAGGTACTCACGGATCTGCTCCACCCCGTCGCTCAAGGCTGCGCGATACCGTGCATTCCGTCCGGCCACCGCGGCCAGCACCTGGGTTACCCGTTCGTCAGACGGCATACTTGTCGAGCTCCGTGTTGAGCATCGCGATGCGCTCCGCGGCCGAGTGCGCCGGCAGCCGGCGGATCCGGTCATACCGCGGCCGGGTCTCGTCACGATAGAACACGCCGAGCCGGATCCGATCCGCCGGTTCCGCCAGGCGGCGCGCGGCATCGAGGTCGCGCGGGTCGTGAGCCATGCGGTTCTTGTAGATCTTCTCCAGCTCCGGCACCGCCACGCCGTCATCATGGACCAGCATCTCGATCCGGTCCGGCTTCTGCACCGCCTGCTGGAAAATCCCGGGTGTGAAGACCGGGCACCGCTGCAGAATCCGGACGAAGGCGAAGCCATCATGGTGGAACGCGGCCCGGAGCGTGGCATAGAGATGCGCCGGCACCCACTCGGCGGTCTGCGCCACGAAGGAGGCGTTGGTGACCCCCAGGGCGACCGTGAGCGGATTGAGAGCCGGGAGGTAACTGCCCGAGGGCTGGGTATTGCTCGGATGCCCCTGCGGCGTGGTGGGCGACGTCTGGTTCTTGGTGAGACCGTAAATGGCATTGTCCAGCACCATCGCCACCATACGCACGTTGTAGCGCATCGCGTGGACCCAATGCCCCGCACCGATCGAGGTGCAGTCCCCGTCACCCATGACCACGAAGACCGTGAGATCGGGCCGGTGCAGCCTGACCCCGGTCGCCACCGGCAGGGCGCGGCCGTGGATGCCGTGGAATCCGTAGGTCTTGAGATAGTGCGGGAACCGGCTGGAGCAGCCGATGCCGGACACGAACACCGTCTCTTCCGGCTTCAATTGCTCATTCACCAGCAGCTTCTCCACCGCAGTCAGCACGGAGTGATCGCCGCAGCCGGGGCAC
This sequence comes from Gemmatimonadales bacterium, assembly GCA_050183505.1. GTDB lineage: Bacteria > Gemmatimonadota > Gemmatimonadetes > Gemmatimonadales > GWC2-71-9 > JBFXBG01. Next base: position 33,876 of record JBFXBG010000005.1, read on the forward strand.
CAGCGGGCGGTCGCGCCCTCGTAGTCCGAGAGCTCGAAGGTCGCATCGGTATCTGAGGCGGCCTGGAAGAGCGGGCAGACCATGTCGCCGGCGAGTGTCATGGGGTACCTCTCGGGGAACTGTCGGGCGCGGGGCGCTCGAGCTGGGCGTGTATGGCTTCGAGAATGGCGCCGGGTCGGAGCGGCTCCCCCGGCACCCGGGTCCAGCAGTCCACATCGGTCAGCGTCGCGGCCCGTAGCAGCCAGGCCAGCTGCCCCAGGCGCCGGTTTTCCGGCGTGATGTAGGGCGCGGCGGGATCGTCGCTGTAGTTCAGCTCGATCGTGCAGACCCGCTGGAACCGGCCGAAGATGTCGCGGAGTCCGGGCTGGAGCGGCGAAAGGAACGTGAGGTGCGTGGACGACACCCGGAGCCCCTCGGCCCGGGCCCGCTCCGCCGCTTCCTCAATGGCGCCCCTGGTACTGCCCCAGCCGACCAGCAGCAGGTCACCCGTGTCGGGGCCGTTCACCTCCGGGGGCAGCAGGGTCCGCTGCAGCACCGCCAGCTTGCGGCTCCGCATGGCCGAACTGTGCTGATGAATGCCGCTGCTGTAGGCCACCCGGGAGCGGGCATCGTGGGCCAGCCCGGTCAGGGTGTGCGCCCCGTTCGGCTGGCCCGGGATGATCCGCCGGGAGAGTCCGGTCTCATTGTCCCACTCGTAGGGCCGGACGCCTTCCGGCACCGGATCGAGATCGAGCGGTGTGCGGAGCCAGCGTTCATCCGGGACCGGCCGGGGGAACGGCTGCACGCCCGTGGCCAGGTTCGCGTCCGACAGGACAAACACCACGCACCGGAAGGCTTCGGCCAGCCGCCGGGCCGTGATCATCACGTGGAAGCACTCTTCGATGGTCGCCGGGGCCATCACGATCTTGGGCGCATCACCCGGCTGCCCGAACAGCACCGCCAGCAGGTCCGACTGCTCCACCTTGGTCGGAAGGCCGGTGCTGGGCCCGCCGCGCTGCACGTCCACCACCACCAGCGGGACCTCCGCCATGGCGGCCAGCCCGAGGAACTCGGTCTTCAGGGCGAGCCCCGGGCCGCTCGTGATCGTCAGGGCGACCTTGCCGGCATAGGAGGCGCCGATCGCGACGCCGGCCGCCGCGATTTCGTCTTCCGCCTGATGCAGCACCCCGCCGAATCGGTCGAAGACCTCCCCCAGATAGTGGGAGGCCGACGTGGCCGGGGTGATCGGGTACATGGCGCACAGCTCGAAGCCCGCCGCCAGGGCGCCCATCCCGATGGCTTCGTTGCCGTTCATGACCACCATCGGCTCGGCGCGGGGAACCGCCTTGACCTGCACCCGGAAGTCCAGATGCTCCTCGGCCCAGGCATGCCCCAGCTCCAGCAGGGCAACGTTCACCCGGTACACCTCTTCGGATTTCTTGCGGAAGGCATGCGCGATCTGATCCCGGATCCGCTCGAGGTCGCGCGCGTAGATGCTCGCCAGCATCCCGAGCGCGAACATGTTCTTGCCCTTCCTCGGATTGTCCACCAGGGTGAGGCACTGCTCTTCCATCGGCACCGGGATGATGCGGTAGGCGCGGGTGGAGAGTTCGGCCAGTGAGGCCTGCCAGGCCCGGCGGATGTCCTCATCGGGGTGGCTGGACCACTTGTCTTCCAGCAGGACCGTGGCGTCGGGGGCCAGCGCGTCGAGCCGGTGCCGGGCCAGGAGCACCTGTTCGTTGAAGGCAACCACCAGACCGGTGTGGTCCCCCCAGTTGGTCACCGGTTCCGATCCGATCCGGATGCGGATCCCGCTCGCCCCCTCCGGGACCCGGGGCGGCGGCTGGATCTCGGCGGGGATGATCTCGACCGTCCAGACGCCATTGCCCATCTTGGCGGAGACGGCGCCGAAGATCTGGCCGCATTTCTGGGCGCCTTCACCCGAATCGGAAACGATTTCTACGGTGTGTTCCGGCAGGCGCCGGACGGAGGGGGACACTTTTCTGGCGGCACGTGGAGCAGCAGTCGCAGACATGAGCAGACCTCGGGGGTCCAAGGGCTTGGGACCGTCCGTTTGGACCCGCGAGGCCCGCGGTGTTTGAGGCATCAGAAAACTCGGCCACTCAACGACCAGGCCACGCGGTCGGGGAAAATCCGGATCGGCTAGGTCATCTTAGCACCCCCGATGTGAGGACTGGCGAAAGCGCTGGTGAAGACTTCTTTACCTGGATCCGGGAGAGACAATTGCCAAGGCAGCCGGGGGTCGAGCCGGGATGAGCCGGGGCCCTCAGCCTGGTGACTTGTGTGGAAGTGACTGCCTGACAACGCATTCCGGGCTCGGCCTCTGCTTGCGCCCGAACCGCTTGCCGTGCCACAATTGGAGCATTCAGACGGACATCCCTGCAGGTCCTTTCACTCACGCCCGGGACCGGAGAGCATGAAGGCGGCGTACCTCATCATCGGGCTCCTGGCGGGCTTGTACCTGCTGCTGGCCATCCCGTGGCCCGAACCGCCGGTTCCGCTGGAGGGCGCGGCCGGCGGCTTTGCCTGGAATCGTGACGACTACTGGCAGGGACTCGAGGCGCGATACGCCGTGGCGCGGGCCGGCGGCTGCGAGCATGCGGACAGCGTCGCGGCCGGCGGCCTTCGCCGGCTCGAGACGCTCCATCGGAGGCTGCTGGAGGAGGAGCTGGAGCCGCAGGATCCGCTGCTGGACTCGTTGGAGACGGGCTTCTTCGACGTGGGTCCCTACGTCGCGGCCTGCCCGGCGTACCTGCCCGAGTACGAACGCCTGGCCGCCCGGCTGCGCGAGGGCATCAAGTGGCAGTCCGCCGGGTGGGACGTCACCAGCCCGGTCGCCCGGGCCCGGCTCTACCGGTCGCTCTATGGTTTTCGCGGCGCCGTCGAGGAGGTGATGCTGCAGCACCCCGACCGCGTCGTCCCGCTGCTCATGGGAGTGGACGAGCCGTCCGCCACTCCCAGCACCGTGGTTCAGGGCGTGACGATTCATTCCGGCGACATGCTGGTCTCGCGGGGCGGCTATCCCACCTCGGCGCTGATCGCCCGGGGGAACGACTACCCCGGCAATTTCTCTCATGTTGCCCTTGCCTACGTGGACAGCGCCACCGGCAACGCCTACACCATCGAGGCGCACATCGAGCGCGGTGTGGCTATCTCCAGCGCCGAGGAATACCTGGCCGACAAGAAGCTGCGGATCATGGTGCTCCGGCCGCGCGCGGATCTGCCGGCCATTGCCGCCGATCCGATGCTGCCCCACCGGGCTGCCCTGGCGATGTTCCAGCGGGCCCGGGAAGGCCACATTCCCTATGACTTCGCGATGGACTATTCCGAGCCCTCCCGGCTCTTCTGTTCCGAAGTTGCCTCGGCCGCCTACGCCCGGTTCGGTATCAGGCTCTGGATGGGAATCTCCACCATTTCGAGCCCCGGCCTCCGGCGCTGGCTGGCGTCGTTCGGCGTGCGTCACTTCGAAACCCAGGAACCCTCCGACCTGGAATACGACCCGCAGCTGGTTGTCGTAGCCGAATGGCGGGACGGTGCGGCGCTGCGGGGTGATCACATCGACAACGCCGTGATCGACGCCATGCTGGAAGGCGCCGAGGCGGGAGACCGGCTCAGCTACCCGTGGTATCAGCTGCCTCTGGTCCGCGTGGCAAAGGGGTGGAGCTGGATCCTCGAGCGTTTCGGCAGAGTGGGGCCGGTCCCTGAAGGCATGTCCGCGGCGGCCGCCCTTCGGAACAAGGCGTTCTCCGAGCGGCAGCGGCACCTGGCCACCACGGTCGCCGCGGCTGCCGACAGCCTGGCCCGGCGCCAGGGATATCCGCCCCCGTACTGGACCCTGCTCGACCTGGCGCGAGCGGCAGCCGGAATCGAACCCCGCTAACCGCGATCATCTCCGATGCAGAAACCCGTTCCGTTCCTGCACGCCCTGAGCTGGCTGGTGGCGCTGGCATGTCCCCCGGCCGGCCGGGCACAGACACTCACCGAGCCCCCGAACGTTGCCGCCGTCCTGACAGCGACAGGGGGCCGGGTTGCCCTGAGCTACGAAGGCCGGGTCATGCTGCGGGGAACCATCGGCCCCGACAGTGCGGTCCCCGAGTTGCGGACCCTGGTGGACTCGACCGGCGGTGTGGTCACCCAGGTCATCAAGTGGACGGCGCGCGGCAAGGGCCCGCTCGAGCTGTCGGTCACGCTCCTCGCCGGCGGCGAGGCGTTCCCCTGCGAGGTCGAGCCGCGGGAGGACGGACTCCCGATGGTCCGGAACAGCGTGGGTTTGAGCGGCAACCGGCTGAACCGCGCGGTGTACGATCGGCGGCGGGACTGGGTGCTCTCGGTGGATCAACCCGCCGCCGTCACGGTAACCCCACTGGGAGAACCGTCCGACTCGACCTCATTCCAGCTCGAAGGACGCGGAAACGAAATCACGCTTCGTTTCCAGCCGCTCTACTACCGGCGGCACCGCGGCCTCACCTCGTACCGCCCCTGGACCTACCGGACCTGGCAGCATTCAATGGCGGGCTGGACGTCATGGTTTGCCTTTTTCGACCGGGTGACCGAACCGGACATCCACCGGGCGGCGGACGTGATGGCGGAGCAGCTGCTGCCGTGGGGATATGAGTATCTCCAGATCGACGACGGCTACCAGCAGAACCCGATCGGGATTCCACGCCACTGGCTCGAAACCAACGCCAGGTTCCCGTCAGGGCTGGACAGCCTGCGGCGCTACATCACCGGCCGCGGCCTCAAGGCCGGGATCTGGACCAACGTCACCTTCCATGACCGGCCCTGGGCCGAGTCCCATCCGCAGTACTTCCTGAAAGCTCCCGAGGGCGGGCCCGCGTTCGGCAACTGGATCGGGTTCGTGATGGACGGGTCGGAGACGACGCTCGATTCCCTGGTGCGGCCGGTCTACCGTTCGCTCTCGCGCATGGGGTGGACCTACTTCAAGGTGGACGCGCTGCGCCACCTGCGGTACGAGGGGTATAACAGCTTCGCTCCGGCTCTCACAGCCGATCGCACCAGGTTCTACCGGAACTTCGTTGCGGCCATTCGCGCCGCGGCCGGACGCGACGCCTTCATGCTCGGCTCCTGGGGCCTCCGGCCCGAGCTCATCGGGCTGCTCGATGCGGTACGGGTCGGGGACGACGGCTTCGGCTACGGGGGATTCGCGCAGTACAATTCATTCAACAATGTCGTCTGGCGGAACGACCCGGACCACATCGAGATTGGCCGGACGGATGGGTACCGCGCGACCACGCTGACCTCGCTCACCGGCTCGCTGCTCATGCTGACCGACAAACCGGCCGTCTACCTTACCCGGCGCGTCGAGGCTGCGCGGCGTGCTGCGCCGGTGCCGTTTACGCTCCCCGGCCAGATCTACGATGTGGACCCGTCGCGCTCCGCGCTGCTCGACCGGGTAGACACCGAACTCAGCGGCTCGGGGCCCAGGCCGTTCGATGCCGAGCAGCAGCTGGTGCGTCAACTGTACCTGCTCGACGTCAACCGCCCGTTCGAGCGCTGGTCGGTACTGGCCCGGACCGGCGGTCCGGCGGTCATCCGCTTCGGCGACCTGGGACTGCCGGCTGACAGCGACTACTACGTATTCGAGTTCTGGACGAAGCGTCTGCTGGGCCGGTTCCGGGACTCCTTCCCGGCGGGGCCCATCGACACCACGTTCAGGATTCAGGATTTCTGTATCCGTACCGCTCGGAGCCGTCCCCAGATTCTGAGCACCAGCCGGCATGTGACCTGCGGCCAGCCGGATCTCCAGTCGGTCTCCTGGGAGAGCAACCAGCTGCGCGGGACCAGCCGGGCCGTACCGGCAGAGGTCTACGTGCTGTACCTGACCGAGCCGGGCGGCTACCGGTATGCGGGGACAGACGCGGACGGGGCGGCCTTTCTGGGGACCGAATTGCGCGACGGTGTCAGGATCATACGCTTGCAACCCGCATCGTCCGGTCCCTTTCGCTGGCGGGTCCGCTGGGACCGTTGACCGGGGGTTCTCCCATGCCTTCAACATCTTCTCTGATCATCGCCTTCCTGGCGGGCCTCACGATCGGCTGGATTCTCCGCGCCCGGCGGGAAGAATCCCCGCGACTTCCCCCGGGCCCGCGACCGCCCTCGCCGCCCGAACTCGAGGCTCGCATCCGTGAACTCCTGCGGGCCCGGAAGAAGATCGAGGCCATCAAGGAGTACCGCCTGCATCACGGCTCCGGCCTCAAGGAAGCCAAGGAGGCGGTGGAAGAGATGGAACGGCAGTGGAGATGAACACCGTTCACCACCTCCTACGCCACGAACATCTCCCCGCAGCGGTTGCACATGAATGACTGTTCCCATTTCTGATACAGGCCCGGGTGCACATCCAGGTTGTAGCGCCTGCCGCTCACCGCGAACTTCACCGACATCGCGGTGATCCCCAGACCGATCAGGGTCCAGAGGCCGGGGTGGGTGATGTTGCCGAGGGAGATCAGCCCGACGAACACCGCCGCCGCGCTCCAGAGAATCCAGCGCTTCTTGTCCGGCGGTGCCGCCTGTTTGGACAGGGCGGTCTGCTGCCGGCCGACCGAGTGGGTACTGGCGCTCCCGAAGGCCATCCCGCCGCCCGCCACGCCCGACCCGACCGATGTGCTCTGGGTGTGAATCGTCGACAGCCCTTCGTTGTAGATGAGCGACAGCTTGCGGACCTCCGTCGAGGTGCATTTCGGGCAGGCGAGATTGCTCATGGCGGCCTTCCTGAGGTGAGGAGGTGGCTGTGGGGCCGGGCCCGGGGCGACCCGCCCGGGCGCTCTTACGGATTCGCGGTCCGGGGGTAGTTTCTCTCCCGGCGCGACCGCTTACGGCCATCGACTCCAGTTCGCTATGCGCAGACCGGCCGGAAAAACCTTCATGGGGTCTGAACCTCTGCCGGGAGACCACCTGCCCGAGCCCTCGATCGGGGCCGCCCCGACGGACCAGGCTACCCTGGCCCGGCTCTTCAGCGCGACATATGAGGAGTTGCGGCGGCTGGCGGTGAGCGTGCGCGGCGGTGACCCGGGTGCGACCCTGAGCCCGACCGCGCTGGTGAACGAGGCCTGGCTCAAGCTGGCCAGTTCCCCCCCCTTCGCCATGACCTCGCGGCTCCATTTCAAGCGCATTGCCGCGCGGGCCATGCGTCAGATCCTGATCGAAGCCGCCAGGCGGCGGAACGCGGAGAAGCGTGGCGGGGGCGTGGCGGCGATCACGCTGGACGAGTCGGTCGCCGAGCGCACGACCACGGCAGCGGAACTGCTGGGGCTGGACGCAGCGCTGGAAGAGCTGGCCCGGATTCAGCCCCGACAGGCCCAGATGGTCGAGTGCCGGTTCTTCGGGGGCATGGACATCCCGGAAACGGCGGCTCTCCTGGGCGTATCCGAAGCCACGATCCTGCGGGACTGGCGGGCGGCAAAGGCCTGGCTGGCGCGGGAACTCCGCGGTTCACGCTGAAGCGGATCCAGACTGGGAGGGAGGAGCCGTCAATGGAGCGGGAACGCTGGGACCGGATACAAACCATCTTCCACGCCGCCGCCGAACTCCCACCGGCGGACCGGGAGGCGTTTCTCGACGACGCCTGCCGGGGAGACGAAACGCTCCGGGCCGAGGTCCAGGGCCTGCTTCAGGCGGACGCAACCGGTTCGTTGCTGGACCGGGGCATGGCGGACCTGGCCCATGCGGTTCTGGACACTTCCATCCCCTCCATCCCCGCCGGTCTCCTGGAGCAGCGTTTCGGCCCCTACCGGATCAGCGAGGTACTGGGGGAAGGTGGAATGGGCGTCGTCTACCTTGCCCGGCGGGACGACCTCGGGAGTGTGGCGGCGATCAAGATTCTGCGTGACGCGTCGCTTTCACCGGCACGGCGCGAGCGGTTTGCCTTCGAGCAGCGGACCCTGGCCCAGCTCAACCATCCGTCGATCGCCCGGCTGTACGATGCGGATACGCTGCCGGATGGAACGCCGTGGTTCGTCATGGAGCATGTGGAGGGAGAATCTCTCACCCGCTACTGCGAGACCCATGCGAGCCCGCTGGCCGCGCGGCTGCGACTCTTCCACGACGTCTGCGAAGCCGTCCAGCATGCCCACCTGCATCTGGTGATCCACCGGGATCTCAAGCCATCCAACATCAGGGTCACGCCCGACGGCACCGTCAAGCTGCTGGACTTCGGCATCGCGAAGCAACTGGACTCCCTCGAGGGACCGGTCGACCAGACCCGGACCGGACTCGGTTTCATGACACCGGCCTACGCCGCGCCGGAACAGATCCGGGGCGAGCGGGTCGGCATCCATACCGATGTGTATTCCCTGGGGGTCATCCTGTACGAGCTTCTGGTCGGGCGGCTCCCCTTCGATCTGACCGGGCGGACCCCGGCGGAAGTCGAAACCATCGTTACCACCCGCGAACCGGAGAAGCCCTCGGCGGCCGCGAGGCGGATGGCCTACCTGCCCGGAGGCGGCTCCCGCGGCGTCTCGGCGTCGGCGACTTCGTGGGCCGACCTGGATGTCCTCTGCCTCACGGCGATGCACAAGGACCCGGCCCGCCGCTACCGGACCGTCGAGGCGCTGATCCGGGACATCGATCACTTCAACGCCGGCGAGCCGCTGGAGGCGCAGCCCGACAGCTGGCGCTACCGCATGGGGAAGTACGTCCGCCGCAACTGGCGGCCCCTGGCGGCCGCCGTGGCGGTGTTCGCAGTCGTCGTGGGGCTGGTGGGCTTCTATACGGCGCGCCTGGCCCATGCGCGGAATGCGGCGATCACGGAAGCGGCCCGGACCCAGCGGATTCAGAGCTTCATGCAGAACCTGTTTCAGGGCGGCGACGAGGCGGCCGGCCCCGCCGAGAGCCTTCGGGTGGTCACCCTCGTCGACCGCGGGATCCAGGAGGCCGGCAGTCTGGAACAGGAGCCCGCCGTACAGGCCGAACTGTACGAGACGCTGGGAACACTGTCGGCTCAACTGGGCAATCTGGACCAGGCGGACTCCCTGCTGCAGAAGTCGCTCGACCGGCGGCGGGAGACCTTCGGCCCGGAGCACGCGGACGTGGCGCGGACGCTGGTGGCCATCGGGCTGCTGCGGGGAGATCAGGCCCGGTTCGACGAGGCTGAACAACTGGTGCGGGACGGCCTGGCCATGAACCGGCGCACCCTGCCGCGGGACCACCCGGCCATCGCCCGGGCCACGACGGCGCTGGGCCAGATTCTGGAGAACCGGGGAGAGTACGATCAGGCCATCCCGATCCTCGAGGAGGCCGTACGGCTGCAATCGGTGGCCAGCCCGGGTTCGGCCGATCTGTCGGAGGCCTTGACCGATCTGGCCAATACCCATTTCTACGCCGGCAACCTCGAGATCTCCGATTCGCTCAACCGGCAGGTACTGGCCCTGGACCGCGAGTTGTACGGCGCGCACCATCCGAATGTGGCATCCGACCTCATCAACCTCGGGGCAATCCGGAGCGAGCGCGGACACCAGGCCGAGGCCGAGCAGTTGTATCGGGAGGCGCTGGAGATCACCCGGGCCTGGTACGGAGACAACCATCCCGCCACGGCTTCCAACCTCACCATGCTGGCCCGGGTGATCGTTTCCCAGGAACGGGACAGCGAGGCAATCGGCCTGCTGCATCAGGCCCTGGACATTGACGAGCGGGTCTACGGCGCCGTTCACCCCCGGATCGCATCGACGCTCAACGAGCTGGGCCGGATCGCCGAGCGGCAGGGACGACTGGAGGAGGCCGCCGCGGATTTCGGCCGGATGGGGGAGATCTACCGCGCGGTGTACGGGGACCGGCACTATCTGATCGGGGTTGCCCAGGCGAATCTGGCAGGGGTTCTGATGAAGCAGGGCCACCCGGCGCGAGCCGTGGGGCTGTTCCGGGAGGTGATCCGGCGGTTCGACCAGGCCCTTCCGGCGGACCATCTTCTGGCGGGGATAGCCCGGATCCGGCTGGGGCACGCACTGGTCGCCGAACGCCGCTACCGGGAAGCGGTGAGCGAACTCGAGCCTGGATACGCGATCGCCCTGAAGAAGGGCGGACCGTCGCTCGGCTGGCTGGCGGTCGCCCGGGAGGACCTGGCTGCCGCCTATGCCGCGATGGGAGATGAGGCAAGAGCGGCGGCCTGGCGGACGGTGAGCAATGACGAGTGATGGAGCAGTGGCGGGTCGGGATCCCTTCACCCGGAGCCGCCTGTCACTCCTTACTCCTCGTCCAGCGGTGACAGGGATACTTCCGCGCTGCCGTCCACCTGGTATTCCACTTCCACCTGCCAGGGCCGGCAGCAGACCTCACAGTCCTGGACATACTCCTGGGACTCGCCGCCGCCCGGGTCGAGGGCGATCTTCATCCGTTCCCGGCAATAGGGACAGCGCACCACGGCCTCGGTATCCGCCGCGCCGTCTCCCAGAGGGAACTCGTCGTCGAGATCGTCGTCGTCAGCAGGTCCGATCATGATTACCGTTCAGGAGGAGGGGATCCGAACATTCCGGCCTGTCCTGCGGGTCGCAAGTCTACCCAGACTGTAGCAACCGGCCTTTCACCGCAAGACCTGGAGCTGATATGGGCGCCACCGCCGGGGCCGTGATCATGCTGAAGGAGAAACAGATCGTCTCCGCGTTCAGGGAGGCCGGGGCCGTTTCGCCGGACCGAGGAAGAAATCCGGGGGAAATCGGGGTCCGCGAGCATCTTGCCTTTCAGCGACTCCGCCGCCGCGACGTCTTGCGGGAATCCGGGCCAGGACTCTACTACGTAGACGTCGAGCGATGGGAGTCCTTGCGCGATGGTCGCCGGCGGCTTGCGTTGGTTCTGCTGATTGCCGCGGCGGCCATGCTCCTGATCGGCCTGCGCCTCGCACGATAGGGTCCCGGCCCGCACCCGGCTCGTCGGCATGGCGCCCGACCCCCGGATCAGATCCCCTTTCGCCTCCTCAACGTCACGAAGTGAAACACCTGCTCCGGTCCGGCGTATGGTTCGATAGCCTGTTCCGTCCCGTGCCAGGAGATCCCCGATGGATCGCCATGCCCTTTTCGCCCTGATCCCGGTCCTCGGGATCCTGTTCACGGGTCTGATCGGGTTCTCATTCACCCGTCTGGGCCGCGCGCTGGCCAACCGGATCGAAGGTCGCGTCGGTGACGCATCCGAGCAACGTCTGCAGCAGCTGGAGGGAGAGGTGGAGCTGTTGCGGCAGGAACTGATGGAAATCCAGGAAAGACAGGACTTCGCCGAACGCATGATCGCGCGTGAGGAAGGTCAGACGCGGCTCCCCCCGCCGCCCGGCCGCTGACCCGAGGGAAGGCTGAACGGCGCAGACCTCGAATCTACTCCGGCGTCGGCTGGGGGACGCGGTCCAGAAACCCTCCATCCACGTACCCCGGCTCCCGTCCGGCGACCTGCACCCGATACCACCCGCCCTGCAGAGAGTCGACCTGCACCGCGTCGCCCGGGTTGAGAATCCAGAGCACGGCGGCGCCCGGATGCCGGGCGGCGCGCACATTGACCCAGGTGCGGGCATAGCGCCGCTCGGTCGGTCCGGACACGGGCGAGGCCGTAACCGCTTGCGGCGGCATGGCCCTGGGCGCCGGTCTTGGCACCGCGGTGGAGTTCGCCGGGAGCGGGCCCGTGACGCCCAGGTCCGGTGGGGTCGATTCGCTGGGCGCCTGGGCCGCGGCCCGGGGATCGGGAACCGTATCGGGGAGGAGCGCCGGCCGGGCCGGGGGCGGCGTGCCCGCGCGACGCCGCTCCCCGTCGACGATGACCACCACCAGTACCAGTGCGAAGATCAGGAGGATGATCGGGAACCGCCGCCGCTTCGGGCCGGAGAGAACCGGGCGCTGGAACAGCCCGGTATCAAAGGCATGCCCGCACCGGGGGCACCGGGTAGCAACGCTCAGCGCGTTCTGGCCGCAGTTCGGGCAGGGGATATAGGACATCTGGATTCTGCAAACTACCACAGCCCGCAAGGTCCGTCACAGGATGGGCCGTCGCCATCCGGCCAGGCTGCTTGCCCGGCCCGGGTCGGGGGGCCAGAATGTATCGGTCTTGTGTCTTCCACTTTCGCCGGGGTCCCATGCCTCTCACCATCGGCCAGGCCGCCCGCCGCAGCGCCACGTTGACGGCGGACGACGTCAGCGGCTACAGCGAGTTGACCGGAGACCGGAATCCGCTGCACAACGATCCCGAGTTCGTCGCCGGGACCAGGTTCGGCAAACTCATCGTCCAGGGGGGCCTCACCACCGGGCTCCTCCACGCCCTGGTGGCCATGGACCTGCCCGGCCCGGGGTCGGTCTTCCTGAGCCAGAACTGGAGATTCACCGGGCCGGTCTTCATCGGAGACACCATCACGGCCGAAGTCGAGGTTCGGTCCGTGCACGCCACCAAGCCGGTGAGCCAGCTGGCCGTCCGGGTCACCCGCCAGACGGGCGACGTGGTGCTGGAGGGTGAGGCCTGGTGCTATCGCGCCACGCCGCCGGGCTACGGCGGGTGAGCATGTCCACCGTCCGCCGTGTTCTCCTGCCGGCAGTGGTCATGGCCTGGTTCGCCGCGCCGGGGTCGGCGCAGTCGGTGCCGCTCTTTGACGGCCACTCCCTGAGCGGCTGGCAGCGCATGGCGGTCCATGGCGGCCGCGGCGGCGTGTGGCAGGTCGCCGATGGCGTTCTGGTCGCGGACCAGGACAGCGACCACACCGGCGGCCTGCTGGGCACGACGCACCGGTACGGCGACTACGACCTGGCCCTGGAGTTCATGGGCAACGCGCCCTTCGATTCCGGGATCTTCCTCCGCACGCGTCCCGACGGGATGGGATACCAGATCACACTGGACGACCGCGAGGACGGATACGTCGGCAGCCTCTATGACCCGCTGCACGGCTTCCTGCAGCGGTTCCCCGACTGGCGCCGGGCGTACCGCCGCGGCGAGTGGAACGTGTTGCGCGTCCGCATCGCCGGCCAGCCTCCGCGGATCGAGGCCTGGTTGAATGGAGTCCGGACAGTCGCGTTTGAAGATTCCCTTTCCCGCTATCCCGCGCAGGGAGTCATCGGATTGCAGGTGCATGGCGGCCGGGGGGCCTGGGGCGATTCGTCGCGGGCCCGCTTCCGGAACATCCGCATCACCGAACTGCCTTGAGGAGGGAGTGGATGCCGCGGCCTCCGCACTCGCTGGTCCCCCTCGCGCACGTGGCCGATGGCCCCCAGTCGATTCGCGGCAACAGGCGATCCTCTATTACCGTGAGGACGTCGAGGGCACCAGCGCGGATATTCTGGCGGCGGGGATCGAGGTAGGACCGATCCGGCGTCCGTTCTACAATCCGCGAGGGGGATCCCGGATCGATGACCCCGACGGATACATGCTGATGACCACGCACACGTGACCATGCCGGCGAGACCCTCACACGGCAGCTACCGGATCTTCTGGGGCTACCGGACCGCACCCGGGCGGGAGGAGGATTTCCGCCGGGTCTACGGGCCCGACGGTGACTGGGCCAGGCTGTTTCGCCGCCACCCCGGCTTCGTGGCCACTCATCTCTACGAGTCGGTCACTGAGCCGGGCCGTTTCTGCACGATCGATTTCTGGCGCAGCCGGTCCGACTTCGAGGAATTCATGCGGGTCCACCGGGCTGCCTACGCTGAACTGGACCGTCTTTCCGAGAACCTGACAACGGAAGAAGCACCGCTCGGCCAGGACGAAGCGTGATAGTGTAACAGACCACGGACAGATCGGGGCAGGTCGCCCGTCCTGCCTTTCGCTTCTCACCTTCTGCCCAACCTGATCGATGCACCTGCGCCCCATGGTTCTGTCCGCCGAGTTTTCCGCCGGGCTCGCCGTCATCGCCGGCTCCGCCAGTGCGCAGCGATATGCCGCCGAAAGCGCCCCGCGGGATTTCGAGCCAGCCATCCGGCGCCTTCCTGGCCGGCGACATCGCCCGGGAGCTGGGAGAATCTGACGTCTCGTGGCACATGATAGCGGAGGTCTGAGCCCATCGTGATCGCTTCTCGCATCGACGCCGCATGATCCGGCGCATCGGCCTGGCGGGCGGGCTCGCCCTTTTCATCGTCTGTCTGCTCCTGGCACCGCCGGCGGGAATGACCCTGCCCGCCTGGCGGGCGGCGGCCGTCGGCATACTGATGGCGATCTGGTGGATCAGCGAAGCGATCCCCATTCCGGCCACCGCGCTGATCCCGCTGGTCCTGTTTCCGGTTCTGGATGTGGTTCCCATCCGGGATGCCGCGGCGCCCTATGCCAATCCGGTCATATTCCTCTTTCTGGGCGGCTTTCTCATCGCGGGGGCCCTTCGTCGATGCGGTCTGCACGAGCGCATGGCGCTCAGCATCGTGGCCCTGGTCGGCACCAGGCCGGCGGCGATTGTCGCCGGTTTCATGGCGGCCACCGCGTTCCTCAGCATGTGGGTCAGCAACACCGCGACCGTGGTCATGATGTTTCCCATGGCCCTGTCGGTCATCGTCCTGGCCGAGAGCACCGACCACGGCCCCGGTCCGGGGTTCGAGGGAGCACTGCTCCTGGGTCTGGCCTATGCGGCAAACATCGGTGGGATGGCGACCCTGATCGGCACACCGCCCAACGCGGTACTGGCCGGGTTTCTTTCCGAGACCACCGGGCGAGAGATCGGGTTCGTACAATGGATGGGGCTGGGCCTCCCGGTCGTGTTGATCGCCCTGCCCGTTGCCTGGTGGTACCTGGTACGGATCCAGCATCGCCTGCCCACGGCGCCGATCGCCGGTGGCGGTCCGATCTTCAAGGAGCGGCTGGCGGCCAAACCGCCCCCGTCACGGGCGGAGTGGACCGTCGGGATCGTGACCGCGCTGACGGCCCTCGCCTGGATTATCCGACCATTGCTCGAAACCCGCCTGCCCGGCCTGAGTGACGCGGGTATCGCCATCGGCGGCGCACTGCTCATGTTTGTCATCCCGGTGGAGCGGCGCAGTTTTGCCCCGGCGCTCACCTGGGAAGAAGCCGAGAAGCTGCCCTGGTCGGTGCTGATCCTCTTTGGCGGCGGCCTGTCCCTGGCCGGCGCGGTCGAACGCACCGGGCTCGCCGGCTGGATCGGCGGGGCCATGGAACCGCTCCAGTCCCTGCCCATCATCGTCGTGACCGCGGCCATCACCGCGACCGTCATTCTGCTTACCGAGCTCACCAGCAACACGGCGACGGCCGCCGCCTTCCTGCCGGTGGTGGGGGCCATCGCCGTGGGAATGGGGAAGGATCCGCTGCTGCTCGCTCTGCCAACGGCCCTGGCCGCCAGTTGCGCCTTCATGCTGCCCGTCGCCACGCCGCCTAACGCAATCGTCTTCGGCAGCGGCCGGCTCACGATTCCCCAGATGGCCCGGGCGGGGATCTGGATGAACCTGCTGATGCTGGTCGTCATCCTGGCGGCGGTCTTCCTGATCGGGGTGCCGCTGTTCCGTCTGCGATAGGACGGGGACAGCATCAACTTCGAAGCCGCCACCGAACCGCGCCGCCGGCCCGGTATTCCCATGAGTATCTCGATCTTGCCAACCCGGTGCCGCGGGAGCACAATGGGGCATCCTCAACCGGAGGCTGTCATGCGCCTGGATCTTCGCGCACTCTCATTCACCTTTGCCGCCTTCTGCGCCGGCTCCGTGTTTGTCGTCGGGGTCGCCAGTCTGATCTGGCCCGGGTATGGTGACGTCTTCCTGAACCTGGCGGCGTCCATCTATCCCGGGTATGAGCCGGGCGGTTTCGGCTCGGTCGTGATCGGGACGCTCTACGCCCTGGTTGACGGAGCGGTTTTCGGTGCTCTGGTCGCCTGGCTGTACAACATGTTCCAGGGCAAGCAGGCGTGAGCCCAGGGCTCGCCTTCCTGCGGGTCGCCACTGTCGCCCTGGTTGCCGGGTGCGGAGCCGGCAGCGGGGCACCGGGCGCCGGGCACGACATTACCATCATCACGAGCGACTTCCACTTCGATGCGCCCGACACTGTCCCTGCCGGGCTCACCCGCATCCGCATGCTCAATCAGGGACCGAGTTATCATCATATCCAGATTGTCCGCCTGGCCGACAGCATGCCGGCGGCACGGGCGCTCCAGCAGTTGCCGGCCGCGGAACCACTGCCTGAGTGGATGATGCCGGTGGGTGGCGTCGAAGGCCCGGACAGCCTGGAGCAGGAGGTGATCGTCTCCCTGGTCTTCACGCCGGGGCAGTACCTGCTCCTCTGCCGGATCACGGCGGAGGATGGGACCCTGCACCTGAATCTGGGTATGGCCCGCCCATTGACGGTGGTACCCGACGGAGGGACAGCCGTCCGGGAATTGCCGGAAGCCGACGCCATCGTAACGCTGCAGGATTTCAGTTTCGAGGTGTCGGGGCCGATCCGGGCGGGCCACCGCAGGATCCGGGTAGAGAACCGGGGACCCTCCGAGCATCATCTTGCGGTCGCGCGACTCGATTCCGGCGCCACCCTGCGGGATGTCCTCGAGGAGAAACCGGACGGGCCCTGGCCGGCGTTGGTTGTTGGCGGGACCGCCGGCCAGGCTCCCGGCGTGAGCAACCTGCTGGAACTGGACCTGGCGGCCGGGGAGTACGCGCTTCTGTGCTTCGTGGATGACCCGGTGCGCGGGATGGTGCACTCGGAGATGGGCATGGCACGGCAGATCACCATTTTACCCGACTGATGACATGGCGCGCTCGACAATGCATCGCCGTACCGCTACCGGGGCGGTTTCCGCCGCCCTGATACTCCTGGCCGCCGCGCCCGCCATGGGCCAGTCCGCCGGCCCGGGGCTCGGCCTGGCGGTCTTCACCGGCCAGAATGCCACCGGCGCCGGACTGGCCTTCGAGCGTCACTGGCGCGTGGCCCCGGAGCGCTTCTGGATCGGCGGAGGCCTGCGGGCAAACTACTATCGGGCCGATGATCTCCGGATGCGGTTCCGTGACGGCACCGCCACGACCGGCGGGGACACCCTCACCGTTCCGGACCCGCGGGTCATCGCAGTCAACCTGATGGTAAGCGGGATGGTCAGGGTCGCAGGTCCGGTCGGCCTGGGTGCCAATCTGGATGTCGCCGGGTTCTCCTTCGGACCCTCCCGCAGTACCCGGATTGGACGCGAGGCCGTTCCCTGGGAGGTCAATCTCTTCAAGGGCGGCACCGGCGACCTGGGCACCCTGCATTCCGAGTTCTACGTCATGTACCAGGCGACGCGGCGGTTGACCCTGCGCGCCGGCGCCACCCACTTTGTGCTGGGCTACAAGGTGAAGGACATCGGCTTCCCTGCCCTGGAGATGTCCGATACGAGATACAACATCTTCCGGACCACCGGATTTGTTGGACTACGTCTGGGACTCTGAGGCGGTTCAGGCACCGGGCCGTCGCCGCCGAGACGGGAGCCCGGCCTCGGTTCGCGGTGTCGCCGGGCTTTGAGGGACCGGCTCGCGGGTCGACGGTTTTTCCAGCCTGGGCCGGCGGCAGCAAAAGGTCCACGCCGGCGGGATCCAGGTTACCGTTGCCGGCGAAACCGGCACTACCCCTATGACCGGGGGCGGCATCCTGGATCGGCGTTTTCCGGTACCAACCGTTCGGGCAATATTCCCGTCCCACGACGTCCAGGCATGCGCTCGTTCTCCAGCCTCGAGGCGGTCGAGATGGCCATGGGGACCCTCTCGCGCGTTCGGGATGACGGATCGGAGCCTGATCGTGGTTACCCCTTGAAGTCGGGGGACGCTCCGCGGTACGGCATTTTATGGTACCATCCTGCCGGGTCCTGGATCCGACCGGCCCAGCCACCTTGCCTCAGCGACGGCGTTGGATCGGAGTGGCTGACTGGCTGGAACAAGGCGTATGACTGAACGACCGGACATTCGAATCGACTGGAGCACGGCGGATCGGGTGCTGGTCGTTGCGGCCGCTCTGGCGCTCGGGGCCTGCTGGCTGCTCCCGGCGTTTGCCTGGGCCGGCCTGCCCCAGCGGATCCCGACACATTTTGGATTCGGCGGGGAACCCGATGCCTGGGGAGGCCGGCTCACGATCCTGGCCCTGCCGGCCATCGCCACGGGGGTCCACGCCCTCATGACGGTGGTCTCCTGGATACCCCACCGGTACAACTATCCCTGGGCCATTACCCCCGGGAATGCCGCAGCCCAGTATCGCCTCGGCCGGCGCGTCATCCTTCTCCTCCAGCTGTACATCAACCTGCTGCTCGCCGGACTGGAGTGGGCCATGATCGCGGTCGCCGCCGGCCGGATGCAGTCGCTGCCCCAACCACTCCTCATCGCGCTGGCGGGGCCGGTTGTGATCGTCGTCTGGTATCTGGTGGCCTCACATGGAGTGAGAAGTGAGAAGTGAGAAGTGAGACGGGAGAAGGGGCTGGCTGCATGTCGCATCGCGGGACTGTCCTGCGCATATCCGGGCTGGAGCCGGTCCCTCCCGCGCCTGGGGACTGTGCCGGGCATCCCGACAGGAGGTAGCGCATGTTTGTCCCGATTCTGCTGTTCACAGTGGCCGCCGCCGGCCCAGCGGATACCGTTCCCCTCTACGACAACCTCGGCGACCACCACTACGCCGTCACGACGCGCGTCCCGCTGGCACAGCGCTATTTCGACCAGGGGCTGCGGCTGTACTACGCATTCAACCATGCCGAAGCCATTCGAGCCTTCCGGGAGGGCCAGCGGCTCGATCCCTCATGCGCCATGTGTTTCTGGGGGGAAGCGCTCGCCTGGGGACCGAACATCAATCTTCCGATGGACTCCGCCGCGGGCGTCGCCGCGTACGCGGCCGTCGGCCGGGCCCGGGCGGCTCAGTCGGGGGTGGACGCGAGGGAGCAGGCCCTGATTGCCGCGCTCTCGAAGCGATATGCACCCGTGCCCCCCGCGGATCGCGGCGCGCTCGATTCGGCGTATGCCCTTGCGATGTCCGGAGTGGTGCGCCGGTTCCCGGACGATCCGGAGGCGGCGGTCCTCTATGCCGAGTCGCTCATGGATCTGCGTCCCTGGAACTACTGGACGAAGGACGGCAACCTCCAGCCCGGAATGCAGGAAGCCCTCGATCAACTGCAACGCGTCTCTGCCCGGGATCCGAAGCATCCCGGCGCGTGCCATTTCTACATCCATGCAGTGGAGGCGGCGTACCCCGAGCGCGCGGTCGACTGTGCCGAGCGGCTGGCCGACCTGATGCCGGGGGCGGGACACCTGGTCCACATGCCGGGACACATCTACATCCGGGTGGGGCGCTACGCCGACGCCATTGCGGCGAACCAGCATGCGGTGCATGCCGACGAGACCTATATCCGCGACCAGCGGCCCGGTGTCGGTGTCTATACCGCCGGCTACTACCCGCACAATTACGACTTTCTGGCCTTCGCGGCGGCCATGGCCGGCCGCAGCGCCCAGGCGATCGGCGCCGCCGACCGGCTGGCGGAACTCGCCGGCCCGATGATGGGGGAGCCGGGCATGTCCTTCACCCAGCACCACGCCACCCGTCGGCTGCAGATGCTGGTACGGTTCGCCCGGTGGGACGATGTCCTTGGCTCAGCCCCGCCCGCAGCCGAATTCCCGCATGCGCGCGCCATGTGGCACTACGCCCACGGCCGGGCACTCGCAGCTTCCGGAAAGCCGGGAGAGGCGGTGCCGGATCTGGCGGCACTGCGCGCCGCCGTCACCGACCCCCGGCTTCAGGGCCTGCGGCTCGAGTTCAACGAGGCGCCGCAGATTCTGCATATCGCAGAGGAGGTCCTGGCCGGCCGGATCGCTGAGGCCGAGGGCCGCTACAGGGAAGCCGTCCATCACCTGGAACAGGCGGTACGGTACGAAGACGCGCTGACATATGGGGAACCGCCGGACTGGAGCGTGCCGGTCCGGCAGGAGCTGGGTGCTGTTCTGCTTGGCGCCGGACGGCCGGCGGAAGCGGAGCGGGCCTTCCGGGCGGACCTGAAGCGGTTCCCCGCGAACGGCTGGTCGCTGGCGGGACTGGCCCGGGCGTTTGAGGCGCAGGGGCGAACCCGTGAGAGTTCGCAAACCAGGGAGGAATTGCGCCGCTCCTGGGCCGGTGCGGACGTCCCACTCAGCGCAGCATTGGACTGAAGAGGAAGGGCGAGATCGCTGCCTGACGGGAGGCCCCGTCAGGCGGCGCTCCGGCCTGGAGCCATGCTTGCGGGAGGCACCTCCCGGCAGCACAATTCTCGCATCCTCTACCCGGTTGGCGGGCCCCGAGCCGGCCGCCGCTCCCGTTCCGAGTCCGCCACTGTCATGAGCACCGCCCACGCTGCCCGGCCCGCCTGCGCCATCTGCGGCAAGTCGTTTCCCGCGTCCGACCTCGTCGCCGGTGCCGCCGTGCGGGACGCCGTCGCGGAGCAGATCCGCCGCTCCCACCCGGACTGGTCGCCCGAAAGCCGCATCTGCCGGCCCGATCTGGCGAGGTTCCGTACCGAGTATGTCCACGCTCTCCTGGAATCGGAGAAGGGCGAGCTCACCAGCCTGGAGCAGGAGGTGCTCCAGAGCCTCCGGGAACATGAGCTCCTCTCGACCAATGTGGAGGCGGAATTCGAACAGCAATGGACCCTCGGCGAGCGGCTGGCCGATCGGATCGCCAGTTTCGGGGGAAGCTGGCTTTTTCTGATCCTCTTCGGGCTGTTTCTGGCCGGCTGGATCGTGCTGAACGCGGCGGTCATTCTCGTTCACCCTCCTGATCCCTACCCCTTCATCCTGCTCAATCTGGTGCTCTCCTGCCTCGCCGCGATCCAGGCTCCCATCATCATGATGAGCCAGAACCGGCAGGAGGCCAAGGACCGGTTGCGGTCACAGCACGATTACCAGGTGAACCTCAAGGCCGAACTGGAGATCCGTCACCTGCACGAAAAAGTCGATCACCTGCTGTCGCATCAGTGGGAGCGGCTGGCCCAGATCCAGGAAATCCAGCTGGAACTGCTCTCGGAACTCAGCCGGAGGAAGTAGCGCATGCGACGAGCCCCTGCCCTTGTTCTGGCCATTCTCTGCGGTGGAGTGTTCCTCCCGGCGGTGGCCCAGCAGGCCGACACCACCAGAATGGCCCTCACCGGCGGCAACGTACTCGACCAGCGTGGCGCCACCTGGCTCACCAACACCACCGTGCTCATCCGCGGCGAGACCATCGAGGCCGTGTACCCGGCGGGCAGCCGTGCCCTGCCCATGGGAACCCGGATGGTTGACGTCACCGGCAGGTTCCTCATTCCCGGGCTGATCGATACCCACGTGCATCTGGCGACCGTCCCCGACAGCGAGGACGCACCGCCCCGGGCAGCCGCCCGGCTGCGTGCGGCGCTCTATGGCGGCGTCACGTCGGTTCGGGACATGGCCGGGGATGCCCGCCGCCTGGCCGGATTGGCGCGGGATGCCCAGGTCGGCTCGATCGAGTCCCCCTACATCTACTACTCCGCCCTCTTTGCCGGACCCGCATTCTTCCGGGATCCCCGGACCCTGAGCTCGAGCCGCGGTGCGGTGGCGGGCCAGGTCCCCTGGATGCGCGCCGTCACCGATACCACAAACCTCCCGCTTGCCGTTGCGCAGGCGAAAGGCACCGGCGCGACGGCCATCAAGCTCTATGCGGCGCTCGATTCCGCGACCGTCGCCCGGATCACCGCCGAAGCCCATCGGCAACGATTGCTCGTCTGGTCCCACGCCGCGCTGCGGCCCGCGACCCCCGCCCAGGTCGTTGCCGGCGGCGTGGACGCCGTGTCGCATGCATCGCTGCTGGCCACCGCGATGAGCCCCGATGAGATGAAGACAATGCGCGAGGACGCCGAGGCGGGCCGGCCGGTGAGGGTCGAATCGGCGACACTCGATCGTGTACTCGCGGCGATGGCGGCGCGCGGCACGGTGTTCGACCCTACCCTCTATGTCTATTCGGATAATCCCGCCCTGCAACGGGCCATGGGGCTCCTGGCGCGACGTGCCCGTACGGCCGGCGTGGCGGTCTCGACCGGGACCGACAGCATCATCAGCCAGTTTGACGGCCTGCCCAACGTTCACCAGGAAATGGAACTGCTGGTGACCCTCGCCGGCTTCTCTCCTTCGGCGGCCCTGATCGCGGCGACCCGCAATGGAGCCCGGACACTCGGTCTCGAGGACAGCGTCGGTACCATCGCACCGGGGCGCCGCGCCGACCTCGTCGTCCTCCGGGCCGATCCGCTGGCGGACATCCGGAACTCCCGGCAGATCGACTTCGTAGTAAAAGGCGGCCGGATCTACCGACGGCCCTGAGGCGTTTCAGACTCGGACATCTACCGGAGCCCCATGATTACGCGAACCATCGCGGCGACCTGCTGCGTCCTCCTGGCAGCCTCCCCGGTCCCGGCCCAGCAGACCGGGACCGCCATCACTCCGGCAGATCTCCGGACCCGGCTCTACGCCCTGGCCCACGATTCCATGGGTGGACGGGCCACCGGTTCGATCGGGAACTACAAGGCCGCCGAGTGGATCGCCGGCGAGTTCACGCGCCTGGGCCTCCGGCCTGCCGGTGAGGGCGGAAGCTTCTTCCAGACGATTCCCTTTCTGCGTTTCGGCCCGGACCCGTCAGCGACCCTGTCGCTTGACGGTTCGCCCCTGGCGATGGGGCGCGAAATCCTCCCGCTCCCATGGCAGGGCCGGAGCCCGTCGATGGATGGCGCCCGGGTCGTCTATGGAGGGATGATCACGGACACGGCCGGGCGCCTGGCCCCGGAGGCCGTCCGCGGGAAGATCGTCCTGCTTGGCACGCCGGATATCCCGCTCCGGCGGATCGGCGCCCTGATCGGCCCGCTGCGGCGGGACCCGAGATACCAGGAGGCCGCGCTGGTCATCCTGCCGATGCTCGATGCCGCGGGGCCCGAAGTCGTCGCGGCCGTCCTCGATGGCGGGGTCGTTACCGACACAACCCGGGTCGCCCCGCCCATGCCGATGGCCCTCGTGACCAGTGCCGTCGCGGAGCGATTGCTGGGCCGCCCGCTCGCGGGAACACCGAGCGGCACTCAGGGCGGAACCGTCAGGGGGCAGCTGCGTTCGGGGTTTACGCCGCTGCCGTATCCGGCCCGGAACGTCGTGGCGGTGCTCCCGGGCAGCGATCCCGCCCTCCGGAGTACCTACGTGGCCATCACGGCCCACAACGATCACGTCGGCTTTGATCATATGCCGGTGGACCACGACTCCCTCCGGGCATTCAACGAGGTCGTCCGGCCCATGGGAGCCGATTCCCCCAACCGCGAACCCACCGCCGAAGAATGGACCCGGGTACGCCACATACTCGACAGCCTGCGCGCCGTCCGCCCCGCGCGACCGGACTCGATCCGGAATGGCGCGGACGACGACGGGACCGGCACCGTGGCCCTGCTGGAGATCGCGGAGAAGTTCGCCGCAGGCCCGCGGCCCAGACGGTCGATCCTGTTCGTTTCCCACGCCGCCGAGGAGGAAGGACTGCTCGGCTCGGCGTGGTTTACCGATCACCCGACCGTACCGGTGGACTCGATCGTGGCGGAGATGGACATGGACATGATCGGGCGGGGGAACCGTGCGGACCTTCCGGCGGGGGGCCCGGGCTATCTGGAGGTCATCGGGTATGGCCGGCTGTCGCGCGAATACGGCATGATCCTGGATACGGTCAATGCCAGGCAGCCGATGCCGTTCACGTTTGATCTGACCTACAACCAGCCCGGGCATCCGCTGCAGTACTACTGCCGGGCGGACCACTACAGCTATGCCCGGTACGGAATTCCGGCGATCGCCGTCTCACGCGGCGAGCATCTGGACTACCACCAGGTGACCGACGAGGCCCAGTACATCGACTATGAGGCACTCCAGCGGGTTGCCTCCATGATCGGAGACCTGGCCCGGGAGGTCGCCAATCTGGACCACCGCCCGAAACTGGACGCGCCGAAAGGCGACCCGCACGCACGGTGCGTGCAGTGAGGTGAGAGGTAAAAGGTGAGAGGGCTCCGGCCCTCTTACCTCTTACCTCTCACTGCTTTTTCTCCCCCGCCAGGAGCCTCTCGGTAAAATCCAGCCGGTTCTCCAGCTCGGCGACCCGCTCCTCGAGCCCTTCCATGTAGCCCCGCTGATCATCCAGTTCCTGCAGCAGTTCGTCACGCTCCCGGCGGAAATCCGGACCCGCCAGCGACCGCCGGCCGCGGCGGGCGCTGCCGATCCCGAAGATGACAAACGGGATGACCAGCCATACCATCCAGTGGAGATCCGCGTGCATGCTCACCCCTCCGGGGAAGGCGTCTCATCCTCCTGCCAGGCACGATCGATGTCTCCGGCAGCCTTGCGGAGCACCTCCGCCACGCGCTTGACCGCCGGATCGTCCGGGCCCTTCCGCCAGGCCCGACGGTAAGTCGCGCGGGCCACCTGGCCGAAGGCGCCGTTCAGTTCTCCCATGGCTCCGCCCGCAAAATCGCGCACGGTATCCCTGACCCGCGTGAGGATATCCTCCAGCACGTCGTGGTTCTCGGTCAGGAAGGCCTCTCCTTCCGGCGTGATGTGGTAGACTTTCTTGCCCTCGGTATCGACGCCGCGGATATAGCCCTGATCTTCCAGCAACTGAAGCGTGGGATAGACCGTCCCGGCCGAGGGCGTGTAACAGCCGCTCATCTTCTCTTCCAGGGCCTTGATGATCTCGTATCCATGGCGGGGCTTTTCCTTGATCAGCCGGAGAATGACGTATTTCACTTCTCCCGACTCGAACATCTGGTGGCGGCGCCGACGCCCGCCCCGGGCCCAGGGACCGGTCCAGGCACCCGCGCCCAGCCCGGAGAAGAACTCACCGAACCCCCAGTCATCTTTCTGTCGCGACATAATTTGGCTCCGTTGTATCGTAAGTTGTAACGTACGATATATCGTAAGAAATAGCGGGCCGGCCGTCAAGAGGGGACTCCCCCCCGGGCCCGCCGGTCCGTACGTTGACTCGGATTTGGAGTTCGGGGTCTCCGCCGGGCGCTGTTGGTCCTGACCCATCTCACTTCTCACTTCTCACTTCTTACTTCTTACTCTGACCGCCCGTGCCCAACCCTCGCGCCCATGAGCACCGCCAGGCCGCCCACCACGCCGGGCTCACGTATGTGACCGACGGGCTGGCGGGTATCCGGCGGCGGCGGAACGGGAAGGGTTGGAGTTACTACCAGCCGGACGGTTCCCGGATCACGGACCCGGAGGAGCGGCGCCGGATCCGCGCGCTGGTGATCCCGCCCGCCTGGACCGAGGTGTGGATCTGTCCCGATCCTGCCGGCCATATCCAGGTGACGGCCAGGGACGCACGGGGGCGGAAACAGTACCGGTATCATCCGTCGTACCGGGCCGCGCGGGATCAGTCGAAATTCCGCCGGATCCTGGAGTTCAGCGAGATACTGCCTGAGATCCGGGAGCGGGTGGAACGTGACATCGGCGCCCCCGACCTGAGCCGGCGGCAGATTCTGGCCACGGTCGTCCGGTTACTGGACAAGACGCTGATCCGGGTAGGCAACGATGAGTACGCCCGGGAGAACCGTTCCTTCGGCCTGACCACGCTGCGCGGACGGCATGTGAAGGTGGAGGGATCGAGGCTCAAGTTCAGCTTCCGGGGCAAGAGCGGAGTCATGCACACCGTCGACCTTACCGACCGGCGGCTTGCCCGGATCGTTCAGCAGTGCCAGGATCTTCCCGGTCAGGAACTGTTCCAGTACCTCGACGATCACGGCCGCAGGCAGGCCATCGGCTCAGGTGACGTCAACGGGTATCTCCGGGAGATCACCGGTCGCGACGTGACCGCGAAGGACTTCCGCACCTGGGCCGGCACCATGCTGGCGGCCCGGGCGCTGCGGGAGATGGGGCCGGCCTCCAGCCGGAAGCAGGCGGACCGGAATATCGTCAGCGCCATCGATACGGTTGCCCGGCGGCTGGGGAATACTCGCACGGTCTGCCGCAAGTACTACGTTCATCCGCTCCTACTGGAGGCCTACCTGCAGGGGCATACCGCCCCGCCGCCGGGGCCGACTCCGCCGGCCAGGCCCGGCCGACGCGAGCGCCCGACGGCGGCCCTTCGCCGGGAAGAGGTGGCGGTACTGCAGTTCCTGCAGGAAGAGGAGCCGAACCTCTCCCCACCCACCAGAACAGATGATCCCCGCGGAGTGTGACCGGATCCGTTGCCGCCACCCGTCGCGCCGGCATCCCCCGGCGAAATTCAGCCGAAGCCACACGATTCGATTCTTCCACTTCTCTCCCCCGATCCCCTCTGCCCAGGTTTCTCATGCGCGTACTTACCCTCGTCGGTCTCCTGCTCGCCGTGGCGGGTGGCGTGGTCCTCTACCGAGGCTTCAGTTACACCCGGAACAAGAGCACCCTCAAATTGGGTGATTTCGAAGCCTCGCTGGAACAGCGCGAAAGCATTCCCAACTGGGTCGGCGGGGTGGCGCTGGCGGGAGGTCTGGTCTTGATCGGCGCCGGACTGCGGCGAAGAAACTGAGGCCCGGTAGAATGCATACCACGCACGGGGTCGCCGCCGGCCCCTGACAGTCTTCCATTTACCCGACCGCCCCATGCCCCCTGACCTGCGCTACCCGATCGGCCGCCATGTCGCGTCGGACCCCATCACCGTTTCCCAGCGGTCCGAGTGGATCGCCCAGCTTGCCGAGGCACCAGACGCGCTGCGGGCTGCGGTGGGCGGGCTCTCCGCGGCGCGTCTCGATACGCCCTATCGTCCCAACGGATGGACGGTGCGTCAGGTGGTCCACCACGTGCCCGACAGTCATCTCAACGCCTATTGCCGGTTCAAGCTGGCATTGACCGAAGAGGCACCCGTCATCAGGCCCTACGACGAGAAGCTCTGGGCCCGGCTGCCTGACACGGCGGGCACCCCCATCGAGACATCGCTGCGCCTGCTCGAGGCCCTGCACGAGCGGTGGGTCATTCTGCTCAAGGCCATGAACGCGGATGACTGGCAGCGCACGTTCGTGCATCCGGAATACGAAGGGAGCTACCGGCTCGACCACCTGCTGGGTCTGTATGCCTGGCATGGCCGGCACCATGTGGCTCACATCACGAGCCTGAGGGAGAGAGAGGGGTGGTGATTGAGACGGGGCCCGGCTGATCGACCTCCCCGGCTCCTCCACACTTGCCCCGCGGGGCCCGCCGGTTGAATCCTTCCTGACCGCTTCATCATTCCGGACCGGCGCCACCCTCTCCGTGAGGCCCCCATGGATCTCTCCGGTATCCTCGATCCTGATACGATTGGCACGATGCTGATCGGCTTCATCCCCAAGGTCCTGGCTGCGTTGCTGGTCTTCGGGCTGTTCTGGCTGCTCCAGCGGCTCACCCGCCCGAGCCTCCGGGCCGCCTTCCAGCGTGCGAGTCTGCACGAAACGCTGATCCGCATGCTGGTGGACAATCTGTACCGGCCGGCCCTGCTGATTCTGGGAGGGATCATGGCCGCCGGCCAGATCGGGATCAACGTCACGGCGCTGCTGGCCGGCATCAGCGTCGCGGGCGTTGCGTTCGGCTTCGCGGCGCAGGACACTCTCGCGAACGTCATCTCGGGCTTCCTCATTTTCTGGGACAAGCCCTTTACTGTGGGCGACTACGTCACCGTGCAGGATCAGTATGGCCGGGTCGTGGACATCACCATGCGCTCGACCCGCATCCGGACCGTTCAGAACACCTACGTCATCATCCCGAACCGGAGCATCATCGACGCCGTCATGGTGAACCACACCAAGCACGGTGAGGTTCGGGTCGAAGTACCGGTCGGCATCGCGTACAAGGAATCCATCCCCGAGGCCCGCCGGGTGCTGCTGGCAGCGGTCACCGGGCTGGAAGGGGTGGCGGCCGATCCCGCACCCGACGTGGTGGCGACGGTCCTGGGGTCGTCCAGCGTGGATCTCCTGGTCCGGGTCTGGGTCGAGGACTCGGCGCTGGAGCGTCCCGTCTTCTACCGGACCCTGGAAGCCAGCAAGCTGGCGCTCGACGCCGCCGGTATCCAGATCCCCTACCACCACCTGCAGCTGTTCCTGGACAAGGTCGAGGAACCGGTCTGGCAGCGGCTCTCGGCCCTCAGACTGGCGGGAGGAGGTCAAAGTGGCTGAGGCGCGGGATCGCTCAGAAATGCCGGAAGCGGAAGGAAGCCGGCGCCGGGATTCCCGCCCGTTTGTCCAGCCGGGTGCGGCCCCGGGCACCCTGGTGGCAGATCCCGACGCGCCGGCACCGCTCTTTCACGTCATCGCGTACGGACCGGAATCCCTCGAGGAAGCCGACCTCGCCGACCCGGACCAGATCCGGCCGTTCCTGGACCGGCAGCGAGTCACCTGGCTCAATGTCGATGGGCTGGGGGACATCACCGTCATTTCCCGGCTGGGCGAGATCTTCGGTCTCCACCGGCTCGCACTGGAAGACATCGTGAACGTCAACCAGCGAGCCAAGGTGGAGGACTACGAGAACGGTCTCTACATGGTTGCCCGGATGGTCGAGTTCTCGACCGACATGATCACGACCGAGCAACTCAGCATGTTCCTGGGCGAGAAGTTCCTGCTGACGTTTCAGGAGCGGCGAGGGGATTCGTTCAACCCGGTGCGCCAGCGCATCCGGACCGGGCGCGGCCGGATCCGCAAGGCCGGCCCGGGGTACCTGGCCTACGCCATCCTCGACGCGGTCGTGGACTACTACTTCCCGGTGCTGGAAGCCTACGGGGAACGGCTGGAAGCGCTCGAGGCGGAGGTCCTCGACCGGCCCACCCGCCGGACCATGGAAGCGATCCACGCGGTGCGCCGGGACCTGCTGGAGATCCGCCGGAGCGTCTGGCCTCTGCGGGACGCCGTACACCGGCTGCAGCGCGAAGCCGCCTCCTGGATGGAAGAAGAGGACCGCTACTACCTGCAGGACTGCTACGACCATACCGTCCGGGTCATCGAGATGCTGGAGGCCTACCGGGAGATGGGGTCGAGTCTGATGGATGCCTACCTCTCCAGTATCAGCAACCGGATGAACGAAGTGATGAAGGTGCTGACCATGTTCGCGGCGATCTTCATCCCGCTGAGCTTCATAGCCGGCCTCTACGGCATGAACTTCAACACCAGCCGGTCGGAGTGGAACATGCCGGAACTCAACTGGGCCGCCGGCTACCCCTTCGCGCTGGCCCTGATGGCCCTGGTGGCATCGGTACTCCTGTTCTACTTCTACCGGAAAGGCTGGATCGGGCAGGACCGCGAGAATGCCCGCCGCCGCCGGCGTTTCCGGGTCCGGCCCTTCCGGTTCCTCAGGCGGCTCTGACCCGCACGGCTTTGCCACAGAGGTACACCGGTCTATTTTTCAGCGGCGGTACTCGGGGTTCAACATCGCCTGGAGCGGGACATGAGCAAGCGTGAAGATCAGCGGATGGCCAAGCTGCTGAAGCGGACTGCCGGCAAGCCGGCCGCCCCCAAAGCCGACCGGGCCGCCCAGTACGACGACACCCTCCGGCTCCGCACCCCCAGCCAGGATGCGGAGACGAACCGGCTGTTCAAGGAAATGAAACGCCGGGAGTTCTAGGAAGCACAGGAGCAGAGCCGCTCCCGACCGCAGGTCCACCGCGTCACCCGCATCGCGGCCGTTCCGGGACCACCCACGATCATTCGGCCATACGGAGCTCCCGCATGAGCACTTTTCGTAATGAACAACGCCGCCTGGTGCACCAGGGGCGAGAGTTCCACTTCGTATCCTACGACGGCCGCCCGGCCAATGACCGCCGGGGCGAAGAAGCCAGCCCGCCGATGTGGTATCTGATGAACAGCGGGAAACGCTGGCCGGTCATGCAACGCCTCGACGGTCAGTCGGTGGAAGAGGTCGATTCAGCGCTCCTGAAGTGGGTGGAGGAGCAGGGGCTGTAGCTGCCGGAGCCGGACGACCCCGGCTCGGCCCCGCCGGTCCCCAGATGGCACAGGCCAGTAGCCCCTTCTCCCTTCCTTTTCACCCGTTGCCTCCCTGTCCGCCCCCGTCGCGGTAATCGGTGCCGGCGCCGCCGGCCTGACAGCGGCGCTGTGGGCCCGCCGCTCCGGCTACCCGACCCTGCTGCTTGAGCGCACCCGGGACGGCGGCCGCAAGATTCTGATCTCCGGCGGCGGACGCTGCAACATCCTCCCGTCCCGCTCCCAGCCCGAACGCTTCGTCACCGACTCCTCCCCCAGTCTGCTGCGCATGATGCTGGAAGCCTGGCCGCTCGAGGAGCAGCGGGTATTCTTCGAACGGGAACTGGGAATGCGCCTGGTCCTGGAGGAGGAGACCGGCAAGCTCTTTCCCGAGTCCCAGCGGGCCCGGGACGTCCGTGACCGGCTGCTTCACCGCATCCGGGAGGCCGGGGCGGAGGTCCGCTTCGGCTCCCGGGTTCTCGACCTCGCGCCGCCGCAGGCGAGCGACTCGCCCTGGATGATCCGGCTCGAGGGCGGCGACTGCATCCCGGCCGCCGCGGTCATCGTGGCCACCGGCGGTTGCTCCGTTCCCACGACCGGGAGCGACGGCGCCCTGCTCGAAGTCCTGCAGCGCCTGGGGCACACGATCCACCCCACGTACCCGGCGCTCACGCCGTTGCTCGCCGAGCCGGCGGTGCACGCCCACCTGGCCGGTGTCTCGCTCGAAGTCACCATCCGGGCCCCGGGTCACCGGCCCAGGTTCGAAACGACCGGCGGCTTTCTCTTCACGCACCGGGGTTACAGCGGCCCCGCCGTGCTCGACGCCTCGCACCTTGCCGTGCGCTCCCGCATGGCGGGCGGACCACCGCAGGCGTTGACGGTCCAATGGACCTCGCTCGACCGCGCCGCCTGGGAACGGGCGCTGCGGGGGGCGCGCGGCACCGTTGTCAACGCCCTGGCCCGGCAACTCCCTGCCCGGCTCGCCGAGACGCTGGCCGGGGAGGCCGGGATTGCCCGGGACCAGCAGCTGGCCCAGCTGAGCCGACCGGCTCGACAGACGCTGGTCGGCCTGCTCACGGCGTACTCCCTGCCCTGGACCGGCGACGAGGGCTACCGCAAGGCGGAGGTGACCGGCGGTGGCGTAGCCCTCTCGGAGGTGCGCCGCACGACCATGGAAAGCCGCCACCGGCCGGGACTGTACCTCTGCGGAGAGATCCTGGATGCGTTCGGTCCGATCGGCGGCCACAACTTCATGTGGGCCTGGGCCACAGGCCGGGCGGCGGGCAGTGCTCCTTTCCTCCACGCCGAACCGGGTTAATCTCAATCCATGTCCCCGGTCCGTCTCCCCCTCCTGCTCCTGTTCGCCGCGCTCGCGTGCAGCCGGGTAACCGGCGGCAACCGGCAGCCCGTCCCCAGGCCGGACAGCTGCTGCAGTGCCCAGGCCCTGGCGAACGGGAAGCGGATCGCGGACGAATACCGGGTGGAGGCACTCGCGGTCCGCCGCTTTACCTACCGCGACTTCTGGCGCGCCGTGGCGGACGCCGTGAATGACCCGGTGTTTCAGAATGAGGAGATCGGCCGGTCCGTCCTGGGACGGTCGATCCGGGCGATCACCTTCGGGACCGGCCCCACCCGCGTACTGCTCTGGTCCCAGATGCATGGAGATGAGTCCACCGCCACGATGGCGCTGGCCGACATCATCCGCTACCTGGCGGAAGGCAAGGGTGATCCGCTGCGCGAGCGGCTCCGACGGGAGCTCACGATCGTGTTCGTGCCGATGCTGAATCCGGACGGTGCCGAACTGTGGCAGCGGGAGAATGCGGCGGGAATCGACATCAACCGGGATGCCCGCCGGCTGGCCACACCCGAAGGCCAGGCTCTCAAGCGGATCCGTGATCGCCTCCGGCCCGCGTTCGGGTTCAATCTGCACGACCAGAACGCCCGGACCCGGGCCGGCGGGGACGGACCCGCCGCGGCCATCGCCCTGCTGGCGCCGGCCTACAACACCGCACGGGACTACAACGAGGTCCGCACCCGCGCCCGGCTGGTGGCGGCCTCGGTGGCGCAGACGCTGAAACGGGAGATCCCCCGGCGGATCGCCAAGTACAACGACAGCTTTACCCCGCGGGCGTTCGGCGACCTGATGCAGAAATGGGGCACCAGCACCGTGCTCATCGAGAGCGGCGCGCTTCCCGACGATCCGCAGAAACAACGGCTCCGCAAGCTCAACGTCGCGGGCCTCCTGGTGGCGCTCGACGCCATCGCCACCGGCACCTACAGCGATGCCGATACGACGTGGTACGAAGACCTGCCCGACAATTCGGGCGGCGCCGTCGACCTGCTCGTGACCGGCGGGCTGCTGGTCCTGCCCGGGGTTCGAGACCCGGTTCCCGCGGATCTGGCGATCAACTACGAAGATGCCGTGGCGCATACCGGCCCCAGGATCCGGGATGCCGGTGACCTCAGGGAAACCATCGCCATCGATACGATCGATGCCCGCGGGCTCTACCTCCACCCCGGCCGAGGCGCGCTCTCGGCGGGTCCGGGAGGGGTATGGCTCCGGATCGGCGCCCCGGCAGAGATAGACATTCGAAAAGGATCCGCCCTCACCAGCCCGCTGGTCAGGCGCCTCGGTCCGGGAGCGCTGCCGGAAGAAAGATGACCGGTCCGGGCGGTGAGCTGTCTTCGGATGACGGCTTCACAACCCGGCACCCCGACGACCTGGTCGAGCTGGGAATACCGCACGACTGACCGCCTGCCCGACACCCGATCCCCGAACCCTCCCCGCCCATGCTCGACGCCATCCGACATTTCGTGACCCGCCACATCGCGCCCACCCACCCGGAAGGGACCGAGGCGAGCCAGGTCCCCGACCACGCTCGCGGCGTTCAGATCGCCGCGTGCGCCCTGCTGCTGGAGCTGGCCCACGCGGACGGCGAATTCAGCTCCGATGAACGGGACCATATCGAGGCCGCCATCGAACGGCACTTCGGACTGGATGAGCCGACCGCCCGTGAGTTGATGGCCTTGGCCGAGACCGAACGCGGGCAGTCGATCGATCATTTCCAGTTCACCCGGCTCATCAACGAGCAGTACGACCTGGGCCAGCGCATGGTCCTGGCCGAGCTCATGTGGGGCGTGATCCTGAGCGATGGGAAGATCGCCGGCCACGAGGCGTACCTGGTCCGCAAGCTCGGCAACATGCTCGACCTCGAGCCGGCCTACCTCTCGCAGGCCCGGCGAAAGGCGGGCGGGGAGAGAAGTGAACTACCCTCGCCTAAAGGCGAGGGCTTCAGGGCCGCTGGATGAGCCGCCGGACTGAAGTCCGCGGCTCATCCCGGATCTTCCACGCGGAAGATCGTATCATCAACCCCCGGTTCCTCG
>JBFXBG010000006.1:0-60004 GCA_050183505.1 Gemmatimonadales bacterium
GCAGAGGCCCGGAGGTCGCGGAGGGTTCCATGCTGGAGGGCCCTCTGTCTGTCTGTCTGTCTGTTCTGTTGTTGTCTGCGTAACCTCCGCCCCGCGACTCTGCGGTTTTCGGCTCCCGGTGCGATGGGCCTCACCGCAGAGGCCCGGAGTTCGCGGAGGGTACCATGCCGGAGGGTCCTGTGTCTGTCTCTTCTCTTGTTCTCTGCGTAACCTCCGCGCCCTCCGCGACTCTGCGGTTTCAGCTGCCGGTGCGATGGGCGTCACCGCAGAGGCCCGGAGTTCGCGGAGGGTTCCATGCCGGAGGGCCCTGTGTCTGTCTCTTCTCTTGTTCTCTGCGTAACCTCCTCGCCCTCCGCGACTCTGCGGTGGTGGGAACTGACCTGCCGATGAACCTCGGCTCGTCCTTTCGCCGTATGGTGTGCACCACTCAACGGAGACCCCCATGACGTTGCGTATTGCAAAGCTTGCGGCGCTCGCGCTGGTTCCTGCCCTTGCCGCCGCCCCCCTGGCTGCGCAGGGTGCCGGCGCCCGGATGGATTCCACCGAGTTCGCCAACTGGCGCGGGCTGGCCAGGCACGATATCGGCCAGTTGCGGGAGAAGATCATGGGGCTGGCCCGGGCGGTCCCGGCCGACAAACTCGGCTGGCGGCCGATGGAGGGGGTGCGGTCGTTCCATGACGTCTTCGCCCACATCGCGGCCGAGGGCAACATCGAACCGGTGTCGTTCGGGCGGCCGCTGCTGCCCGGATCGGTGGCGAAGTTCGACGCGGAGGAGGACCGGCTCCGGGCCCTGCCGGACGCGGAGCTCATCCCGGCCATGGACCGGGCACTGGAGAACATGGCCAACACCATCGCGGGGATCGAGTTCTCGGATGTCTACAAGCCGATGCGGTTCTTCGGGGCCAACACCTACCCCCGCGGAGCGGTGGCCCTGGGGCTGTACGACCTGCACGAACACCTGGGGCAGCTGGTGGCCTATGCCCGGATGAACCGGATCGTACCGCCGTGGAGCAAATAGGACAGTGAGAAGTGAGAAGTAAGGAGTAAGAAGGGGGCCGGGCTTGAGAAACCGGGGCGGGCCGTTCAATTTACGGGCCCTCCCGGCGCCGTCGCCAAGTGGTAAGGCAGAGGTCTGCAAAACCTCCATTCGGCGGTTCGAATCCGCCCGGCGCCTTGTCAGCAGGTTCCGCAGGTAATACAGATCGCGCAGATGGCACCGATGTACCGGTCCCAGGGGCCGCCAGAGATGGCGGCCTTTTCGTTGCACGGGCCGGAGTCGGGGAGCGACGTTCTTCCGCTGGCCTCCAGGGGCAGGGACTTCGACGGTCAGACCGTCCGTCGGGTTCCGGCGCCCGAAGCAATCTCCTGACCTGGAGTGGAGGCCTGGCCAGAGCTCCGCTGACCGCAGGGAGATAGCCGCAGCTCTCCTGCGGCGAGCCTCGCAACGCTGCGGGGGCGCCTGTCAGACCTCGTGGCCCCCTCGGTCATTACATTCCCTCCGCTACCCACCCGGAGCCCCTTCTGCCCCGTATGCGCCATTTGCGTTCGCTACCTCTGGCCGCATCCCTCATCGTCGCTCTGGCTCTTGGCGCGGGACTCCTCGCCATCCCCTCGGTCCGCCACGCGATCTTCGACCTGGACCTCACCGTCCGCAACGTGCAGATCGCGCATCATGTCGCCGCGGACAATCCGCTGGTGATCGGCCTCCGCTCCTACGGGGAAGGCGTGGTGTACGTCCCGGTGGCGCTGGCCTTCCTGATCACGGGTTGGATCCGGAAGAACCGGTGGCTCGTACGCCGCGGCTGGCGCCTCGCCGCCGGATTGCTGCTCGCCGGCGTACTGGTCTGGTCGTTCAAGCTTCCCGCCGGCCGCTCCCGCCCGCGAGAGATCGTGGGCCCGGCGGTGTTCAAGCCTTTCTCCGGCGCGGCATCGTTTCCCTCCGGCCACACGGCCTCGGCCGCGGTGCTGAGCGCGAACCTGGCCGAATGGGTGCCCTGGGCACCGGCGAAAGCGGGATTCGCCGTCATCGCCATGGGCACGGCCTGGGCCCGGATCGACGAAGACAAGCACTGGTTCAGCGACGTGGTCGCCGGTGCGCTGCTCGGGATGCTGGCGTGGGCGGTGGTGAGAAGGGTGGCGGACGGACCGACGGACTGACGGACTGACGGACTGACGGACCGACGGACCGACGGACTGACGGCCTGAGATCTTCACTCACCCGTCGTGACGGCCGCGATCATCACTGACCGTCGGACCGTCGGACCGTCTGCCCCAGCGCCCCCCCCAGCGCCGCCACCATCCCCACACTGCCCAGCAACCCCACCTCACCCAGTCCGCCGAACCGCGCCAGGCTCAGGCAGGCAAACGCGGCCACCGTGGTGAGCGTGGTCAGCACCATACTGGCGCCGGCTTCCCGGAGAATGGCGTCCCGGCTGTCTCCGCGGCGCTGCCGTTCCACCACGTGAATGCCGTCATCCACGCCGATCCCCAGCAGAATCGGGGCGACCGCCAGCGTCAGCAGTGTCAGGGGAATGCCCGCCCAGGCCATCGCGATGAGTATCGCCATGATGCCGGCCACCAGAGGAACCAGGCAGCGGGCCACGAGTCCGATGCTCCGGAACTGCACCGACAGGATCGCCAGCACGACGACGAGCGCAACGAGTGTGGCCCGCACCGCATCGCCCTTGAGGACGGCGGCCTGGGACGCGACCCTGAGGCTGCGGCCCCGAATCCGTACCCCCGGCAGGCTGTCGAGTCCCGCACGATGGGTGACGGCGGTGAAACGGTCCACCACTCCCGGAGCCACCGGCAGCTGCCGCAGATAGATGTACGACACACTGAGCCATCGCTCTCCCACTCTGATCAGGTGGCGATCCAGCTCGGCGCCGAACCCGGCGGACCGGAGAGTGCTCAGAGTGATTTCCCGTGGTTCGGCGGGAAGGGCGCGCACGATGGCAGGGAGATACTCCGTCAGCAGATGCGGCCGGGGATGGTTCATCCGGCCGACCGCCTGCCGGAAATCCGCCGTGACCCGGCGCGCCGCGAAGCGTTCGGGGTCTTCCCTGATGTAGGCGAGGTTGGCCCGCTGATCCGCCGGCGCCGGCAGGAGCCAGGACACCGACTCGATCGAAGCCACCCCGGCATCGAGCGCCACCCGCCTGAGGCGCAGCACCGCCGCGCGGTCCCGTTCGATGGCTTCCTCGGCGGTTTCTCCGCTGGAGACCAGATACAGCGGGGTGAAGCTGGTGCCCGCATCCCGGCTCAGCTGTTCCAGCCGAGCCGCCCGGACGTCGCCCCGGACCTTGACCTGCCAGGGATCGGTCTGGAGCGGGATGCGGGGTGCCGCGACGGCCCCGCCCAGCAGGAGCAGGCCGAGGCCGGCAACGGCCGTCCGCGGCGACAGCGCGGTCACCCGGCCGAGCCACTGCCCGCCCCGGCTCGGCTGACGGACGCCCGGTGCGGTGAATGAGAGCGCGAGCGGGAGCACGGTGAAGCTCGCCGCGAGGATGGCGAGGAGCCCGATCGCCGTGAGCCAGGCGATTTCCCGCAGGATGGGATAGGAGGCGGCCAGAAGGCTCAGGAACGCCGCCGCGCTCGTGAGCGCGCCGAAGATGATGCCGCGGCCCGGACGCTGCAGGGCCGCGACGAGCGACGCGGTCCGATCGGCCCCGGGCGGGCTGCGGAGCCAGTAGTGGGTGGCGATGTGAATGCCGAAATCAACCCCCAGCCCGACCTGCACGCCGAGGAACGTCCAGGCCACGATACTGATCGAGGGAAACACGAGGGCCGCGATGCCGGTCGCGAGCAGGAGTCCGCAGGCGATCGGCGCGAACAACACCAGCGGGGCGTACCAGCGGCGGTAGTACAGCGTGAGCAGCAACAGGACCAGAACGGACGCGCCGATCCCGATCCGGAGTATGTCGCCGCGGATGGTATTGAAGAGGTAGACGTTCTCGACCGGCAGACCGGTAGCGTAGACCGCGCGGCCCTGCAGCGCGCCGGCCAGCGCGGGCTCGGCACGCGCCTCCGCGAGGGCACGCTCGAGGCCCGCCACCACCCGCGCGAGCCCGGTCGCACGATCCTCACCCGCGTCCGCTTCGAGCAGCAGGAAGAATCGCCGCCCGTCGATCAGAGAGAAGTAGCCGCTCCGAAGCGTGATGCGGGACGTTCCGGCCGGTCCGGCGACCGCCCGGGCGGCGATCGGCAGAATCCCCAGCGGATCCTCCGGTGCCGCGAGCGCGGGGATGACGGCCGTGCGCCGCGCATGGTCTGTGGCCGTGTCCGCCGCCTTCATTGCCTCTGCGATATGTGCCGGGCTCAACCGCTTCGCCGCCAGGCGCAGATCGGCGGGAGAGAGGTAGAGCGCGGCCTGCCGCGGAAGGAAGCTGTCCCGGAACGCCCGAGCTCGGGCCGGAGCCGGAACTGTACCTCGAGAACCCCCGGCACTGTTTGCAGGCGGGGTGCCAGGTACTCGAAGACCCGCCGGGCGTCGACCGTGTCGACCGGTCGCGCCGACTCGAGCACCACGGCCATCCGGTAGTTGCGGCTCAGGGACTCCAGCGCTTGTCTCGAGATGCGGGTCGGCGCTCGCACCGTGGTCCGGCAGTAAATCGTCGGACCTGAGACTCAACTGGAGACGGGACGCCGCGCCGGCACTGAGTGCCGTGACCACACCCAGTCCGGCAGCCCACCACCAGCGCCGCCGGACCAGGCCGGCGGCGAGAATGGAGAGCGATCGGGGCATGGGCCTGGTCCGGCGATCGTTCCGCCGCGGGTCAGCGGATGATGAACTCGAACGAATCGCCGGCTCCGGTGATGCGCAACTGGAAACCGCCCTGCCCGTCGTCTTCCACGTGAATGGTTCCGAAGATCGGATCGGCGCTGCTGAAGGTTTCGAAGTCCACGACCCCGCTCGGCTGGCCCGTGGCCAGATTCATCGTAAGCGTGCCGCCGGTGAGGATGGTCTCCGTGCCGGTCGAGCCGGACACGAAATCGCCGCCGACCTGATCGATGACCGCGTTCCCGGCCCCGTCATCGAACGCTTGGCCGTAGGCCGACTTCATGCTGCCCGGCGGCCCGGAGAAGGACAGGGTCGCGCCCTGCGTCAGGTCCAGGGCGGCGCTGGAGAAGATGGCCGAGCCGGTAATGGTCGTCTCCCGGTTGCCGTCGCCGTCGTAGTCGATCAACACGGCCGCATCCACCACGTTCCCGTTCACGTTGAGCACGACGCCGTCGGCGGGGCCTCCCGCCGCCGCGACGAACAGCCGCTGGAAGCCGTCGATGACACTGGGGCTCCGGCCGAATGCCTCCTCCAGACTGGTCTGGAGGCCTGCGGGGATGTTGCCGTTACCTCCGGTCGAGTCCTTCTTGCCGCAGCCCGCGGCCACGGCCACTCCGGCCAGGACGACGAGGCCCGTTGCGAACGCCCGCCGACCATACGACGGATGTTCATGAGGTGATGCGTTCATGGGGGTACCTCCGGCTTCCGGGGGACATTATGACGAGACGAGCCCGGCCCCGAGGTGTGGACCGGACCCCTGTACGAGGGACGGTCGGGGGAGGGGGATCCTCTCACGGACGGTCCGACGGGCAGACGGTCAGACGGCCAGACCGGAAGACGGGCAGTGATGATCGCGACCATGCCGGAGTCGGCTTGCCGTACCCCTGCCCGTCGGACCGTCTGCCCGTCGGACCGCCCGTGGAAACCCGCTCCCTCACTCAGCCGTAAAGCCCTGACCAGCAACATGATCCGGAGTTTCGATGCGCAACGTACCAGGTCTCAGTCTGCCCGTCGGTATCTGTCTTCTCGTACTCGGCCATGTGGGGAGCGCCGGCGCGCAGGTCACCGCCGATTCCACCCGGCGGATGCACAACGCGGCGGCGGTGGCGGCCTACCGGCAGCAGGACTGGGGCGAGGCGCGGCGGCATCTGGAGGCGCTCGCCGGGATCATGCACGGGAACCCGCGGATCACCGTCGGCATCGCCAGTGTGGCCGCGCGCCAGGGTGATACCGGTGCGGCGCTCGCCGCGCTCGAGCGATTCGCCGGCATGGGCCTGGTGCAGGACCTGGCGGGAGACGACGACCTGGCATCGCTTCGGGATACCCCACGGTTTGCGAAGATCCTGGAGCGGGTCGCCGAGAACGCGAAGCCGGTCCGGCGCGGCGACACCGCGTTCACGCTGCCGGAAGCCGATGCGGTGATCGAGGACCTGGCCTTCGATCCGGCCGATGGCTCGTGGTACTTCACCAGTATCCGGAAGGGTGGGGTGCTGCGGCGGGACAATCAGGGAAACTGGAGCCATTTCGTGGCCCCGGGCGCAGACGAATCCTGGGCCACCAGCGCGCTCGCGCTCGATCCCGCGACCCGGACCCTCTGGGTGAGCACCGTCGCGATTCCACACTACACCGCGCTGGAGCAGACCGATGCCGGCCGTACCGCCGTCCTGGGGTACGATCTCGCCAGCGGCCGGCTGGTGCGCCGGGTGGAGATGCCGCGGGATGCGGCCCCCCACTGGCTGGGGGACATGAGCCTCGCGCCGGACGGAACGCTGTACGTCTCCGATTCCAGGAGCGGCGGCATCTATCGCCTCGCCCGCGGCGATTCATCGTTCCAGGTGCTGCTGCCCGCGGGTGAGCTGCCCTCGCCGCAGGGCCTGGTGCCGATGATCGACGGACACCGGCTGCTGGTGGCGGACTACGTGCGCGGGATCGCGGTGATCGACCGCGGCACCGGTGCGCTCAGCTGGCTCCCCGCCGCGCCGGGTGTCGCCCTGGCCGGCATCGACGGCCTCTCGCTGGCCGGCAACACTCTCATCGCGGTGCAGAACGGTACTCGGCCCAACCGGGTGGTTCAGTTTCACCTTACCCCGGGGCTCGACTCCATCACCGGCTGGTCTCCGATCGAATCCGGAACTCCGGGCCTGGTCGAACCCACCCACGGCCGGGTCCACGCGGGGACGTTCTGGTTCATCGCCAACAGCGGGTGGGATGCGCTGACCGACGACGGGAGCCTCCGGCAGGGTGCGGCGATGGCGAAGCCGGTGGTGCTGAAGGTGAGAGTGAAGAATAGGGAGAAGTGAGAAGTAAGAGGTGAGAGGTGAGAGGGAAGATGGGTTGACGTCCCCGAGCGGTCGGCGAACATGTGGCCTGCCCGCCTGCCCGCCTGCCCGCCTGCCCGCCTGCCCGCCTGCCCGCCTGCCCGCCCGCCCCCTTGACGAACTACGACACCAGTCGTAGTATGTACGACACCGATCGTATTGGACGGCTCAGTGACTGCTTCATCCCCGGCGCTCCCGACCGACGCCGAGCTTCAGATCCTCCGGTTTCTCTGGACCCGCGGACCCAGCACGGTGCGGGAGGTCCACGAGGAGCTATATCGAGACACCGACGTGGGTTACACCACCGCGCTCAAGCTGCTGCAGAACATGCTGGGCAAGGGATACGTGACCCGGGATGAGGAGCTGCGGCAGCACCGCTACGCCGCGGCGGTCCGGGAGGACGAAACCATGCGGGGCCTGGTTCGGCGCCTGATCGACAAGTCCTTCGAAGGATCGGCCGCCGCGCTGGCCATGCATGCCCTGGGCGCCAAACGGGCGACCGCCGGGGAGCTGGCCGAGCTGCGCCGCCTGATCGAAGAACTGGAATCCGGGGAGAGCCGTACATCGTGACGGGTCCGCTCGCAGCACCGGTTTACGCCCTCGGCTGGGGCCTCCTGCAGTTCCTCTGGCAGGGGCTGATTCTTCTGCTGGCGGTGAAGCTGGCCGGGCCCTGGTTGCGCCGGGTGAGTCCCGCGGTGCGGTATCGTGCCAGCCTGGCGGCGTTCTTCCTGCTGAGCTTTCTCCCGCTCTGCACCACGCTGGTCGCACTGCATGAGTTCCAGGTCCTGTCATCCATGCATATGACCGCCCCGGCGCCGCCTCCGGTGCCGGTGGCGTCGCCGACCGGCGTCCAGGGCACCCTCACCGGCTGGTTGCCGCAGCTGCTGCTGTTGGCGCTGGCCGGTGCCGGGTTGTTCCTGGCCTGGACCGCCGTTGGGTGGATCCGGCTCCGGAGACTCATCCATTCCGGCCGGCCGGCGCTGCTCGCGCCGGGCGCGATGGCCGGCCTGGCCGACGCGCATCCCCGGCCCGCGCTGCTGGAAGCCGAAGGGGTGGATGCGCCGCTGGTGGCGGGTTGGCGGCGGCCCGTCATTCTGCTTCCTCGCGGGATCACGGGACTCATGCCGGAAGCCGAGCTGCGCCTGGTCCTGTCCCATGAGCTCGCGCATGTCCGCCGGCGGGACTACTCCATCAACCTGCTGCAGCGGGTGATCGAGGCCGTGCTGTGGTTTCAGCCGGCGGTCTGGCTGCTCTCCGCGACGGTCCGGCGGGAACGGGAGCACTGCTGTGACGAAGAAGTGGTCCGGAGCGGTGGGCGGCCGCTGGCTCTGGCGCGCGCGCTGGTGAACCTCGAGGGCCTCCGGAGCCGCGGGACCTCGCTGGCGTGCGCGGTGGCGGCGGGAGATCTGTCTCAGCGGATCCGGTGCCTGGCCGCGCAAACCGCCGGATTCGATGCCGCGCCTGGCCGGCTTCGCGCCCTGATGACGGCGGGCCTCCTGGTCCTGACCACGGCCTGCGCCGCCCGGCTGGGGGCCCGGGCCGCCGCGATCGGCCTGGGCACCAGCCTCCCGGTCGTC
This sequence comes from Gemmatimonadales bacterium, assembly GCA_050183505.1. Lineage (GTDB taxonomy): Bacteria > Gemmatimonadota > Gemmatimonadetes > Gemmatimonadales > GWC2-71-9 > JBFXBG01. The sequence goes on from JBFXBG010000006.1 coordinate 8,676, forward strand.
ACCATCCACGCCGAGGATCCGGCCGGCCGGTTCATCCTGCAGCTGCAGGCGGGGCAGGCCCGAAGTGTGGTTCTGGACGACGCCATCGTGCCGACCGAGCGGCTGGTGCAGCATGGCCGGACGCTCACCATCCTCAACGAAGCGGGGCGCGCGGAGCTCACCCTCACGGTGAGATCCGACGGCGTCAGCTGGAAACCCCGACCTCCGCGACCAAGCTGATCCTGTCCTGAATCTCTGGGAGTCTTCACATGTCCTGGTCTGTCTTCACCAGAGGGACGTGGGCGGCAGCCCTGTCCCTGATACTCGGAACCACGGCACTGCATGCGCAGGCGTCCATGGATACTTCCGTCGCCATTACCGCGCTCTCCGACTACACACGCGCCTGCCGGCTGGACGGTGGCCGCCTGTGGGGATTGTCCCTCTGCGGTCCGCTCATCCTGGTCGAGCCCGAGAGCCGCTGGGCGGTTGCCAACGAGCAGCCGCCGGGCGGCGAATTCACCCGGCACGGCTCCATCTGGACCGGCCATGTGCCCGGGGGAATCCCGGTCTCCAACACGGCGCTTACCTGGGTCGGCCGCAAATGGGCCATTGCCCGGCTACCCCTCTCGGGTGATCGCTTCTCCCAGGTCGGGCTCCTGCTGCACGAGTCCTTCCACCGGGTCCAGGATACCCTCGGTCTCGGCGGGCCGGATCTCCTGAACCCGCAGCTCGATGAACGGGATGGACGCTACTGGCTCAGGCTCGAACTGCGCGCGGAGGCACGATCGCTCACCATGAGCGGGAACGCCGCGCGGCAGGCAGCATTGGACGCGTTGCTGTTCCGGGCGAACCGCCATCGACTCTATCCGGGTGCCGACACGCTCGAGCGGGCGCTCGAACTCCAGGAGGGGCTCGCGGAGTATACCGGTCAGCGGCTCGCCATGGCGGTGACCGGTGAATCCCCGGCCCGGGCAGCCCAGACGCTCGCCGGTTTCGAGTCCCGGGCGACATTTGTCCGATCCGTGGGCTATGCGACCGGCCCCGCCCTCGGTCTGCTGCTCGATCGGTATGTTCCGGGTTGGCGCAGCCGAGTGCGGACCGACGGCCTCGCGCCCCAGCTGGTCCGCGCGCTCCGGTTCGAGCCACCCGACGATCTGGCAGGCGCGGCCCGGGCCCGTGCGGCGGCATATGACGACGGATCCCTTGCACGGGAGGAAGACCGGCGGGAGACGGAACGCCAGGCCCGGTTGGCCGAATACCGGCAGCGTCTGGTGGAAGGGCCGGTGATCGTGTTGCGCCAGGACCGGCTGAGCCGGGCATTCAATCCCAATACCCTCACGCCCCTGGGTGTCCTCGGCACCGTATACCCGACCGGCGTGTTCTCCGCCGAGTGGGGGAAGCTGGAAGTGAGCGAGGGAGGGGCGCTGGTGGCTCCCGACTTCGGCATGCTTCGGATCCCGGCTCCGGAGGCCGTCTCCGGGTCGGTCATCAAGGGAGAAGGCTGGACCCTGGAGCTGGCCGAGGGTTGGCGTCTGGTGCCGGGGGCGCGTGCCGGAGACTACCGGGCCGCGGGACCGGAGAACTAGGCGGCGCGTGGCCGCTTGACACCCCGGCGGCGGTGGCGATGTTTCTGCGCCCGGCAGACGCATTGCCACCGTCCGGGATCCGGCCGCCGGGCATGCCGGTCCCGCCAGCCCCTTCTGCCCATATGAGTCCGTTTCTCATCTCGCTGTTCCGCCTGATCCACATCGTCGCAGGGGTCTTCTGGGTCGGTGGAGTCGTCACCGTTGCGGCGTTCATCCTGCCGTCGGTCGGCGCCGCCGGCCCCGCGGGGGGCGCGGTCATGCAGCAGCTGATGCAGGTGCGCCGGCTGCCGTTCTACCTGACGCTGTCGATGGCGTTCACGGTGCTGGCCGGCGCCGTGCTCCTGTGGCACGACATGCAGGCGCCAGGCTGGGCGGCGAGCGGCACCGGGATCGTGTTCAGCACCGGCGCCACTCTGGGCCTCGTCGCCGGCATCATCGGGCTCACCGTCAACAAACCCACCGCGGACCGGCTGAGCCGGCTCGCGGCCGCCAGCCAGGGAGGAACGCCGGATCCCGCCACCCTGGCCGAGATGCAGCGGTTGCGCGCCCGGCTGGCCTGGGCCGCCAAGCTGGTCGCGGTGCTGGTGCTGCTGGCCACGGCCGCCATGGCGGTCGCCCGTTACGTCTTCTGATCCGGCTCCTCCGCCCGCCCCCCGAACGACCCGTTACCAGGTTCGCGCCGGCCCCGACCGGATATCTGCACCTGGGCCATGTGGTCAATGCGGTCTACGTCTGGGGGCTGGCGCGCGCGCGCGGCGGGACGGTCATCCTGCGGATCGAGGATCACGACCGCCAGCGCTGCCGCCCGGAGTATGAACGGGAGATCCTGAACGACATCGAATGGCTGGGACTGGAGCCGGATCTGGGTTTGCCGTCGGAGTACCGGACCGGCCCCTGCGGCTTCCGTCAGAGCGACCGGGGCGCCGCGTACCGGAAGGAGCTCGAGCGGCTGCTGGCACAGGACCTGGTCTTTGCCTGCGACTGTTCCCGCAAGGATCTCCTGGCCGGAGCGCCGCCGGTCCGGCATGCGGAGATCCGCTATCCCGGCCGGTGTCGTTCCCGTGGGCTGGCGCCGGCCCGGGGACGCGGGCTCCGGGTGATCATGGAGCCCGGCGCGGAGCGATTCGAGGACCTGCTGCGCGGCCCTCAGATACAGGATCCTTCCCGGCAGTGCGGTGACATGCCGGTCCGCGACCGGCTGGGCAACTGGACCTATCAGTTCGCCGTGACGGTCGACGACTGGAGGCAGGGTGTGACGCTGGTCATCCGGGGGCAGGACCTGCTGGCGTCCACCGGACGCCAGATCCGGCTGGGCCGGTTGCTGGGCCGGAGTGAGCCGCCGGCGTTTCTGCATCACCCGCTCATTCTGAAGGACGACGGCGAGAAGCTCAGCAAGGCAAACCGGGATACCGGCATCCGGGACCTTCGTGCGGCCGGGGTGGCGCCCGGGGAGGTGCTGGGCCGCGCCGTGGAGCTTGGCGGGCTTGGCCGGGGCGGATCGGTTGGAGCAGCCGGTCTGTCCGATCTGGTCGGGAGCCGCCTGCTGGGCGCGTCACGATGAAACGTGGGTTCCAGGGCCGGCGATTGACGTCCGGGGCAACCTGTGGGAGATTGGCTGCTGGTCGTCTCCCTGCCTATTCCTCTTATCCTCTCTGATCCATGGCTTCTGAGCACGGCGAACGCCGCGGGATGGCGCTGCACACCAAGATTCTCCTCGGCCTCTTCCTCGGGGCCGGGGCCGGCGTGGCCGCGAACATTTTCGCGGTCGGGCGGCCGGACTTCGCCGCGGACGTCGACTGGGTAGTCCAGAACCTGGCACAACCGGCGGGGCAGATCTTCCTGCGGATGCTGTTCATGATCGTGGTGCCGCTCGTGTTCTGTTCGATCACGATGGGCGTGGCCTCGATCGGCGACATCAAGCGGGTGGGCCGGATCGGCGGGAAGACGCTGCTCTTCTTCATGTTCACCACGGCCATTGCGGTCGTCGTAGGCCTCACCCTGGTCAACGTCATCCAACCCGGGCACGCCATCTCTCCCGAGACCCGGGACTCCCTGATGGCGGAATTCCGCACCGAAGCCGAGGCCACCGTCGGCGCGGCGGAGACGAGCAGGTTCGGGATCAACACGTTCGTCAACATCGTACCGCGCAATCCGGTGGGCGCCGCCGCCAACGGCGACATGCTGGGGCTCATCTTCTTCGCGCTCATTTTCGGCATCGCGATGACCAAGCTCCCCCGGCCGGTGGCGGAACCGATGTTGAACGTTCTGGAGGGCGTCAATCAGGCGATCATGGTGATCATAGGATTCGCCATGGCGCTGGCGCCGATCGGTGTCTTCGGACTGATCTTCGCCGTGACGGCGAAATTCGGCCTCGAGGTGCTCAAATCGCTCGGTCTCTTCGTGGTGATGGTGCTGCTGGCGCTCGCGATCCACCAGTTTATCGTCCTGGTGACCATGACCCGGATTCTGACCGGGATCCGGCCCGTGGATTTCATCAAGCGGATCCGCGCCCTCATGATCACCGCGTTCTCCACCTCCAGCTCCAACGCCACGCTGCCCACCACCATCAAGACCGCCGAAGAGGGCTTCGGCGTGCCACGCGAGGTCGCCGGGTTCGTACTTCCGCTCGGCGCCACGATGAACATGAACGGGACCGCCCTGTTCGAGGGCATGACCGTGCTGTTCCTGGCTCAGGTGTTCGGTGTGGGTCTCGGGCTGCCGATGCAGATTCTGGTGGTGGTGATGGCGGTCATCACGGCGATCGGCGTTGCGGGCGTACCCAGCGGCTCGATCCCGCTCATCGTGGTGGTACTGGGGATGGTGGGTGTGCCCGGGGCGGCTATCGCCATCGTGCTGGGCGTCGACCGCATCATGGATATGGCACGGACGGTGCCCAACGTCACCGGAGACCTGCTCACCTCGATGGTGATCGCCAAGAGCGAAGGGCTCTGGACCAGGGAAAACGAGCCAGCGGAGGAGCCGAGGGACCTCTAGGGCGGTAAACGGTGAACGGTAAACAGTGAACGGGGCCCTGACCGCCACCCTCTGATGGCGATTCCGGTCCCGTTCACCGTTCACCGTTCACTGTTCACCGTCCTGCTTCGGCCAGTTCTTGCGCCTTGCTCTCGATCCGCTCGAGCACGGCGTGGTAGGAGGCGGCGAACTTCTTCACTCCTTCAGACTCCAGTTCGTCGGTCACCTTCGCCATGGAAATCCCGGCATGTTCCACCGCCTGGATGGTGTCCAGGGAGGTGGTCATGCCCTGGGTCACCCGGACCACCGGATTGCCGTGATCCCGGTAGGCCTCGAGGGTGTCCGGCGGCATGGTGTTGACCGTGGCCGGTGCCACCAGCGCATCGATGTAGTAGATGTCCGGCAGCGACGGGTCCTTGGTGCTGGTCGAGGCCCAGAGCGGACGCTGCACCTTGGCTCCCCGGCCGGCCAGTTCCTGCCACGCTGGGGACTCGAGCGACTGCTGGAAGGCGGCGTAAGCTTCGCAGGCGTTGGCGACGCCGGCCTTGCTCCGCAGGTCCTTGAGCCCGCCGATCTGGTCCAGCATCGGATCCACCTTGGAGTCCACCCGGCTCACGAAGAAACTGGCGACCGACGCGATGTGATCCACCGGTTCCTTGCGGTGAATCCGCTCCTCCAGCGCGTTGAAGAAGGCGTGGATCACCTTCTTGTAGCGCAGCACCGAGAAGAGCAGGGTGATGTTGATATTGAGCCCGCGGCTCAGGCAGGCCTCGATGGCCGGGAGGCCTTCCTTGGTGCCGGGGATCTTGATCATCACGTTGGGCCGGTTCACTTCCTTCCAGAGCCGCTCGGCTTCGGCAATGGTCCCCTCGGTGTCGTAGGCCAGGGTGGGAGAGACCTCGATCGACACCAGGCCGTGCTCACCCCCGCTCACCTCGTAGGTCTGGCGGAAGGTGTCACACGCCGACTGCACGTCCCGCACCGCGATCGCCTCGAAGATCTGGGCCGGACTCTTCCCCCTGGAGTGCAGGCGGCGGATGTCGCCGTCGTAGACGTCGCTTCCCTCGATCGCCTTCTCGAAGATCGTCGGGTTGGAAGTCATGCCCTGCAGGCCGTCGTTCTCGATCAGGCGCGCCAGCTTTCCCGACGTGATCAGGTCCCGGGTGATGAAATCGAGCCAGGGGCTCTGGCCCAGCTCGCCCAGGCGCACCAGCGGATTGGTCATGGTCATTGCCTCCCAAGCAGCCGCTTGAACGTCTGCACGACGTTGGCGGCGTTGATGCCGAGGTTCGTGAGGGCGGTCTCTCCCGGAGCGGAGGCGCCGAACCGATCGATGCCGATGGCGGCGCCCCGGCTGCCGGTGTAGCGGGCCCAGCCCAGGGTCGCCGCCGCTTCGATCGAGACCCGGACCTCGAGCCCCGCGGGGAGCACGCGCTCCCGGTATTCCTCCGGCTGGGTCTCGAACAGCTCCCAGGAAGGCAGCGACACCACCCGGGCACGGATCCCCTCGCCGGCCAGCTGTTTCGCCGCTTCCAGGGCTACGTGCACCTCGGAACCGGTGGCGAGAATGGCTCCCTGGGGATCTCCACCGTCCGGCTCGGCCAGCACATACCCTCCCCGCCGGACGCCGGAGGCGTCAGCGTGGGTCTTCCGGTCGATCACCGGCAGCTTCTGCCGGGTGAGGACCATCGCGGTCGGACCGTCCCCCCGTTCCAGCGCGACCCGCCAGGCCTCCACGGTTTCGTTGGCATCCGCCGGCCGCAGGGTGACCAGGCCGGGGATCGCCCGCAGCATGGCCAGCTGCTCGATGGGCTGATGGGTCGGGCCGTCCTCGCCCAGGCCGACGGAATCGTGCGTACCGATGAAGATCACCGGCAGCCGGCTCAGCGCCGCGAGCCGCAGCGCGGGCTTCAGATAGTCGAAGAAGATGAAGAACGTGCTGCCGTACGGCCGCAGCCCGCCGTGCGCCGCGATGCCGTTGAGACAGGCGCCCATGCCGTGCTCGCGCACGCCCCAGTGCAGATTGCGGCCCGGGCGGCCCGGTTCGAAGTCTCCGGCGTCGTCAATGAAGGTTCCGGTACTCTCCGCCAGGTCGGCTGAACCGCCCAGCAGATTGGAAACTACGGGAGCGAGCGCGTTGAGCGTCCGGTGATTGGCCTGCCGGGTCGCCAGCTTGCCGTCCGCCGGGGTGAAGACCGGAAGGGCCTCGGTCCAGCCGGCCGGCAGCTCGCCCCGCTGCCAGGCGGCGAACTCCCGGGCGAGGTCGGGGTGCGCGGCGGCGTACTTCCGCTCGAGCGCGGTCCAGGCGGCCTCGGCCTCCTTCCCCCGCACCAGCGCCTCCCGCATGTGCGCCGCGACGTCTTCCGGCACGGTGAAGGGCGGCAGATCCCAGCCCAGGATCTCCTTGGTGCGCTTCACTTCCTCGGCGCCCAGCGGCGAGCCGTGGGCGGCGGCGGTCCCCTGTTTGGTAGGCGCCGGGTTGCCGATCACGGTCCGCATGACGATCAGCGTGGGCCGGGCCGTCTCCCGCCTGGCGGCTTCCATGGCGGCCGCAATGGCGATCAGGTCATTGCCGTCCTCGACGTGCAGGACGTACCAGCCGTAGGCCTCGAACCGCCGCCCGACGTCTTCGGTCAGCGCCAGGTCGGTGGAGCCGTCGATGGTGATGTGATTGTCGTCGTAGATGAGCTTCAGGTTGCCCAGCTTGAGATGCCCCGCGATGGACGCCGCCTCACTGGCCACGCCTTCCATGATGTCCCCATCGCTGGCGAATCCCCAGATCCGATGCTCCACCAGCGGCAGCCCGGGCCGGTTGAACCGCTCCGCCAGGTAGCGCTCCGCGATCGCGAGCCCGACCGCGTTGCCGACACCCTGGCCCAGCGGACCGGTCGTGACCTCGATCCCGGCGGTATGCCCCCGCTCGGGGTGCCCCGGCGTCCGCGATCCCCACTGGCGGAAATTGCGGATGTCGTCGATCGAGAGGTCGAACCCGGTGAGGTGGAGCAGCGAGTACTGCAGCATCGAGGCGTGCCCGCACGAAAGCACGAAGCGGTCCCGGTCGGGCCAGTGCGGATTGGCCGGATTGTATTTCAGAAACCGGGTCCAGAGTACGTACGCCGCCGGCGCGAGCGACATCGGAGTGCCGGGATGGCCGGAATTGGCCTTCTCCACGGCATCCATGGACAGCGTCCGGATGGTATTGATGCTGCGCCAGGCGAGCGTGGGATCGAAGGTCAGGTCCGCCGGCATCTGGTTGGTGGCAGGGGTTGGGGTCTTGGTTCGGGTCAGGGGACACCTCGCAGCGGCTGCGTGGGAACGACATCGGAATCTGGAAGATAACAGGGATATGCCGGGTACCCGGAACCCGGGGACCCGGCGACCGGCACACTCAACCCGCCGCGTCCGCCCGGCGCGACCCCAGGGCGTACCGGCCCGGCCCCGCCAGCACCAGCGCCAGCGATACCACCAGCACGGTCAAGGGAAACTCGATCCCGTTGTTGAGGAAATTGAACCCGTTCCTGAGATGGACGAGGAGGATGGCGCCGATCATGTCCACCACCACCAGCAGGCCCGCCGGCACCACCCAGAGGCCCAGAAGCAGCAACAGGCCGCCGCCGACCTCGGCGACGATCACGAATACCGTGGTCAGGGCCGGTACCGGCGCCTCGATGTTCTGCATGAACCCGACCGTCGGTGCGACGTGCAGAATCTTGGGAATGCCGTGGAACAGCAGCGTGCCGGCCAGCATGAGGCGGAGGAGGAGCAGGGCGAGATCGGTGTTGCGTTTCATGGTCCCCTCTCTGGATCACGGTTCACGGGCCACTGTCGGCCGCAATCAGTGCTAACCTAACAATTGAATCTTGAAATGTGTTCCGGGCCGCCCTCGAGCGGAACCTGCATGGCACTGGACGGTACAAGCTTGTGTCTGCATATGTTGGGCAGCGCGCGAACGATGCGGGCCCGCGTCCAATGCCCTTACCGGAAACCCAAGTGGAACCACTCGAGCGGACCTACGAAATCAAGGAAGTCGCGGAGCTGACCGGGCTCTCCGCCTCGCGTCTCCGAGCCTGGGAGCGTCGCTACGCGGTGGTCCGGCCGCCCCGGCAGGACAACGGATATCGGGCCTACACCGCCCGGCAGGTGGCGCTGCTGCGGGCCTTCGCGCGGCTGGTCCAGGCCGGAGAACGGATCGGAGACCTGGTTGACCGGCCCCACGATGAGGTCATCGCGGCGGCGGCGCGGCAACAGCCGGGCGGATCGCCCCAGAGTGCGCTGCTCGAGGCGGTGAAAGCCCTGGACCGCGAGCGGCTGGAAATGCTGGTGGCCCAGCAGCTGTCCCTGCATGGCCTGACCGGTTTCGCCCGGGAAGTGGTGCTTCCCCTGGCCCAGTCGGTCGGAGATCTCTGGGCCCTCGGGGTCATACCGATCGCGGGGGAGCACCTCGCAAGTGAAGTCGTGGTGCATGCCTTGAAGGGCGGCCTCCGGGTCTCCCGCGGCACCGGGCCGCTGGTGGTTGCCGCCTGCCTGCCGGACGAGCGGCACGAGTGGGGTTTCCTCTGCACCCTGGCGGTGGTGCACGAGGACGGGTGGCGGGTGCATTATCTGGGTCCGGATCTGCCGGTGCAGGAAGTGATCGAGGCGGCCTGGCGGCTCCGGCCGGCGTGCATCGCCCTGAGTGCCAGCCATCCGGACATTGTCCGGGATGTGCTCCCCGCCCTGGTGCATCTTTCCGAACGCCTGCCCCCCGGCGTCATTCCGGTGATCGGTGGATCCGGTGTCGAGGGACACGAACGCCGGCTGGTTGAGGCCGGATTCCGGGTCGGGTCCGATCCCGGGGCACTGATAGAGGCCGTGAGGCCCGATACACCGCAGACCCCGGGCGGACCATGACCTCGAGCGCTCTCGGCCGCCGCGCGGCCGGCCCCCGCAGCCCGGACCGACCCTCCCCTCCGGTCCACCCCACCCGGCGCGACGTCACGGTCATCGGGGCCGGCCTCGGTGGGCTGGCCGCGGCATCCGCCTGCGGCTGCAGGGATTCCGGGTCACGATTCTGGAGCAGCACCATGTTCCAGGCGGACGCTGCGGCGTGTGGGAGTCCGAGGGTTTCCGGTTCGACACCGGGCCGACCCTGCTCCTGATGGTGGAATACCTCCAGCGTCTCTTTGCCGACGCAGGGCGCCGGCTGGAGGACTATCTGTCGCTGGTGCAGCTCGATCCCAACTACCGGGTCCACTTCCACGACGGATCGACGCTCGATGTCTCGAGCCGCATCAACCGCATGCTGGCGGAAGTCGAGCGGCTGGAGCCGGGTGGCGGCCGGGAACTGCTCAGGTTCCTCGCCGAGACGGGACACCTCTACCAGGTGGGCCTGAAGGGATTCGTGGACCGGAACGTGCACCGGCCGGCTGACTGGTTCAGCCTGCGCAACGCCGCCCAGCTGGTACGCGGCCGGGCCATGCAGAAGCTGCAGAAGCTGGTCGCGCGCTACTTCCGGGACGAACGCCTGCGGCAGGCGCTGAGCTTCCAGTCGCTCTATCTCGGGCTCTCTCCCTATGAGTCGCCGGCGATCTACGGGCTGCTGGCCTATACCGAAATTGCCGGCGGTCTCTACTTCCCCATGGGAGGCATGCACGCGATCCCATCGGCCCTGGCCCGGCTGGCCGAGGAGCTCGGCGTCACCATCCGCTACGGCACCCGGGTACGGGCGCTCGAGCGGGGGCCGGCCGGCGTTTCCGGGATCGTCCTCGACGACGGCTCGACCCTGCCGGCCGGCACGGTGCTGGCCAACGCGGACCTGCCGTACGTCTACCAGACCCTGCTGGGCGAATGCTACCCGGGAATCGACCGGAGTGAATTCAGCTGCTCCGCGTTCCTCATGTACCTGGGCACCGACCGGCGGTATTCTCAACTGCCGCACCACAGCCTGATTGTCCCGCGGGATCTCCGCACCGCGTGCGAGGACATCTTCACGCATCACCGGGTCCCGGCGGACCCCGCGTTCTATATCTGCAACCCGAACAAGACCGACCCGTCGCTGGCGCCGCCCGACGGGGAGAACATCTACATCCTGGTGCCGGTCCCCAGCGACCCGGCGGGCCGATCGCTTGACTGGGGGATCGGAGGCCCGCGGCTGGAACACCGGATGCTCGATCGCCTGGAGCGATTCGGACTCACCGACCTGCGCCGCCACATCGTGACCCGCCGGACGTTCACCCCGGCCGATTTCCGGGACGATTTCGGTGCGACGCGGGGCGAAGCCTTCGGCCTCGCACACGGGATCAATCAGATAGGCTACTTCCGGCCCCACAACCGGCACCCCCAACTGAGAAACCTGTATTTCGTCGGACAGAGTACCCACCCCGGATGCGGGATTCCCATGGTGCTGATCTCGGCCCGGTGTGTCGCGGAGCGGATGGCGGAGGAGGTAAGCGGTGAGAAGTGAGGTGGGCGCCCCGGAAGCAGGCTGGGCCGGAGGCCCCGGTCCGGAGGTCCGGGTGAGGGCCCGACCCGCCGACGGCGCGGTAGTCACGCCGGTCGGGTCGAGCGCCGCCGCATCACCGGAGACAGTCGAGGCCGGCTATGCCCACGCCGCCCGGGTGATGGCACACTGGGCGAAGAGTTTTCACTTCGCGGGCTGGTTTCTGCCCCGAGAGAAGCGCCGGGCCATCGCCGCGATCTACGACTACTGCCGGCACGCCGACAATCTGGTGGACCGGCGCGGGTCACGGCCGGTGGCTGATGTCTGGCGGGACCTCCGGGCGCTGGCCGACTCGGTCCGGGCCATGCACGCGGGCGGCGAGCCGCCGGCGCGGTGGCTGGCCCTGGGCGACACCATGCGCCGGTATCGGGTGCCGCTCGATCCGCTGCTCGAACTGCTGGACGGCGTCGCGCTGGATCTGGACCCGGTCGCCATGCCGGACTTCCCGACGCTCCACGAGTATTGCCGCCTGGTGGCCGGGGGCGTCGGTCTCATGCTGGGGCCGGTGCTGGACGCGGAACCGGATGCCCTGGAGCAGCACGGAGTGAAGCTGGGCGTCGCCATGCAGCTTACCAATGTGCTGCGGGATGTTGCGGAGGATCTCGATGCGGGCCGGGTCTATCTCCCGGCCGACGAACTGGCCCGGTCCGGCCTCTCGCGGGCGGATCTCGAACGGCGCCGGATGACGCCGGCTCTCCGGGAGTTCATGCGCTTTCAGGTGGACCGGGCCCGGGACTACTTCAGAGCCGGCGACGCGGTCGTGGGGGCCTTTCCCGCCGACGGATCGCGCCTGGCCGTCAGGTTGTTGCAGCGGACCTATGCCGGGATTCTCGACGCCATCGAGGAGACGGATTACGATGTGTTCCGCGGACGTGCGTACGTCTCGTTTCCCCGCAAGCTGGCCATACTGGGCCGGGCCCTGATCCGGGGCTGAGCCCGACGGCCGGGTGCGGGCGCGGCCGCGGTCTCCGGCTCCTTCTTCCAATCGGCTCATGCGCGCGGTCCCGATCTCTCCCCCGATCCCGCCGGGACGTCTGGCCGCCGCCGCGTTCCTGCGGTATACCGAGCGCCTGCTTCGGGGGCACTTCGTTGCGGTGCACTGGCGTCATGCCGGGCCGGTGAAGGATCCCGGTCCGGTGCTGTTCACGGCCAACCATACCAACTGGTGGGACGGCTTCCTGGCCTACCTGGCCGGAGCCAGGCTTGGCCGGCGGTTCTTTGTTCTCATGGAAGAGAGCAACCTGGACCGCTATCGCTGGTTCCGGCGCGTGGGAGCACTGCCGCTGTCCCGCACCTCGCCCGTCCGGGCCTGGCGGCAGCTCCGGTCGGCCGCCCTGGGGCTCGAAGCGGAGAACGGACTCTGGATGTTCCCCCAGGGCCGCCGCCGGCCGCCCGGGGAGACGCCCATCCGGAGTGAGAGCGGTGCGGCGCGGCTGGCCCTGGCCGCGAAGCAGCCGGCGCGCATCTGCCCGGTGGCGTTCCGCTACACCTATCTGGGAGAAGACCGGCCCGAGGCCTTCATCCTGATCGGCGCGCCGTTTCCTGTTGACCGCACCCTCCCGTCCCGCGCGCTCGCCGAACGGATCGGACGGGAGATGGACCGCACCGTTGACGAACTGGATACTCACGTGGCGGTCGAGGACCTCGCGTGGTTCACGCCGCTTCTGGAGGGCCGCCTGTCGATGAACAAGCGTCTGGACCGGCTGCGCCACCGGCTGGGGTTCCTTCCGGGCCCCTTCAATCCGAGAAACGGATGAGGCCGGGATGCTCAAGCTGATCCACGTGGCCGGCGCCGTGCTGCTCCTCGGGAACGTGACGGTCACCGGGTTCTGGTCCCTGTTCCTCTTTTTCAAACGCGAGGCCGTGCCGTTTCGCCGGGTGGCCCAGGCCATTCTCTGGGCCGATCTGGTCTTTACCGTCCTCGGCGGCACCATGCTGACCGTCTCGGGCATCCTGATGACCCTGCGGCAGCATCTGCCGGTCTTCCGGACGCCGTGGCTCTTCCACGGCATCGCCGCCCTCACGGTCTCGACCCTGATCTGGCTGCTGGTGCTGCTCCCGGATCAGTGGCGCATGGAACGCCTCCCCCCGGATGACGATGCCCGGCTGCGGGCGGTGTTCCTCCGCTGGAGCATCGCGGGATGGATGGCCACCGGAGCCCTGTTCTACGGCCTCTGGGCGATGGTCATGAAGCCGGCGGTTGGGTGAGCGGGTACGCCGGTGTATCTTCCCGCCTCGGGATGACAGCAACGCAGCAATCGAATGGAGCAGGATGTGACTGACGAACCAGAATATCTGAAGGCTTTGCGGCGTTCCCAGGAGCGCCGGCGGTCGGGCGGCCGGAGCGGCACGGCGCGGGACCAGGGGTCGGCGCTCTCCCCGGCGGAGCAGGAAGCGCTGCGCTGGGCCCGGGAGGTGGCGGGCCAGGAGGTGCGGGCGGGCGGCTCATTCCAGGGCGCCCGGTACGCCATGCTGGCCCAGCCCAAGACCTACGACGGCAAGGCCCCCATGGTCCTGGATGGCTTCCCGTCCATGGAAGCGCTGATCGCCAGGTACGAGGCCGCCACCAGCTACGGGGATACCATCCTCGGCTGCTACGAGGTGCCCAGCGCCCGGCCGCTCACGGTGGCCAGCGAGGGCGGGAAGACGGTCTTTACTCCCGGTCAGGCCCGGCGGGTGGCCAAGCCGCTCTCACCCGAGCAGATGATCCGCCGCGCGGCCCAGGCCGCGGAACAGCAGGCGAAGAAGGGCGGCGGACGGTCGGACAACAGGCGGCCCGGCGGGCGGTAGACGGTCAGACGGGCAGACGGGCAGACGGGCAGAGAGGACTTCGGAGGTCAGCTGCCGGGGAACCCGCATCTATGCCCGTCTACGATCGGACCGTCCGCCCGTCTGACCGTCTGCCCGTCTGACCGTCTGCCCGTCTCTAGATCGCCTCTCTCCCCACCCCGCCCTTTCCCGACACCGCCACGATCCCCTCACACCGGGCGCAGACCGTTCCGCGTTCGTCGGTGACCTCGACCGCGGCGAAGATCAGGTTGGTTCCCGCGCGGGTCAGCCGGCCGGTGGCGATGGCCCGGTCCCCCAGGAGGGGGCGCAGGAAGACCACGTTCAGCTGGGCCGTGCCCGCCCGGCGGCCCTGGGTGTGCAGGAACCCCACCATGCCGACGGCCGCATCACAGAGACCGGAGATGACCGCTCCGTTGATGGCCTCCGTCCCCATCCCACCACGATGATGCTCGAGCACCGGGTCGATCTCGATCCGGACGGCCGCCGGATCCTGGAAATCGGCCCGGGCCCCCAGATGCCGCATGGGGGCGAGCTGATTCCAGCGCCGGTTGAGGTCGATTCGCTGGTCCGGGGTCAGGGGAGCCGTGGGCGAGAGGGACTCCGGCTCCGGGCGGGGCCCGTCTTTCATTTTCGGGTCTCCGGCAGTAGATTAAGGGCTAGTTCACCCGGCCCTGCTGGGCCGTAAGTTCAACCAGAATTTGAGTTTGTAGTGCCAAGACGATCGTCGCGCCGCAGAGCCGACCACCACAGCGCCCCACTCTTCCAGCGTTCCCCCGGCCGATCCCTCCAGGCTCACCGCGAATGGCTGCTTCGGCAGCACGGACCGGTTTGCGCCTATTGCGGACGCTTCACCTCGCCGGACACCATCACACTGGACCACGTCCGTCCCCGCCGGGGCAAGACCGCATACGACCGGGCGGACAACCTCGTACTCGCCTGCATCCCCTGCAATGCCGCCAAGGCGGATTCGCCACTGCTTGCGTTCCTGCTGCAGCAGCGGTCCCGCGGTGTGTTCCTGCTGCATTATGGGGATCATCTCTCGGAGCCGCTCAAGGAGCTGGCCCGGCAGGCATCGGAACGGCCGCTGGCCGAAGCGTAACCCCAGCGTCCATCAGCGTTCCCGCCCAAGCAGATCGGAGTGCGTCGGCCAGGTGAACGCAGCGGGCCGCCGACGGGCCTGGGGAAACCGGGGAAGCGACGCGGAAAAACACGTCCTGTACACTCGGTCCCCTCAGCCGCTTCCGGGTCCTTCCGCGCCCTTCCGCGGTTCAATCTGGCTGGCGAACGCAGATGGCCGCCGACGAGCCTGAGGAAACCGCGGTTCAATCTGCCTGGTTCGGCGTCCATCAGTGTTCCCGCCCGAGCCGCGGGTCCATCACTTCCCCACAACCGCCTCGGCCGCAGCCGGAGCCCCGCCCAGGGCCTCGGAAACGATGCGTTTCTGTTCCTGGTGGTGGCTGCTGGCGTAGCCCTCCGCCGGGCTGGCCCGTTCCGGACGCCCGGCATAGTGCAGGCTCACGCCGGCGGGCATGACATCCCGGATCTTCTCCTCGATGTAGTGCCAGGCGCCCATGTTCCTGGGCTCTTCCTGGGCCCAGATCACCTCGGCCAGATCGGGATACCGCTCCAGCGTGTTGCGCATCTCGGGGGCGGGGAAGGTGTAGAGCTGCTCGACCCGGACGATCGCCGGCCGGTTCGCGGTCAGTTTCTCGGCTTCGGCCATGAGATCGTAGTAGACCTTGCCGGAACAGAAGACGACCCGGGTGACGCCGGCGGGTTCCGCACCCACGACCGGGTCATCCAGCACGGCGTGGAACCGGCCTCGCGCCAGGTCGGAGACGTGCGAAGTGGCCTGGGGATGCCGCAGCAGGCTCTTCGGCGTCATCAGCACCAGCGGACGGTGGCGGGCCACCTTGGCCTGCCGCCTGAGCAGGTGAAAGTACTGGGCCGGCGTGGTGCAGTTGGCGACCCGGATGTTGCCTTCCGCCGCCAGCTGCAGGAAGCGTTCGAGCCGGGCGCTGGAATGTTCCGGCCCCTGCCCTTCGTATCCGTGCGGCAGCAGCAGCGTGAGCCGGTTGGAGATGCCCCACTTGGAGAGCCCTGAGGCGATGAACTGGTCCACGATGACCTGGGCGCCGTTCACGAAGTCGCCGAACTGGGCTTCCCAGAGGACCAGCACCTCGGGGGCGGCACTGCTGTAGCCGTACTCGAAGCCCAGCGTGGCCAGCTCCGAGAGCGGGCTGTTGTAGACCTCGAAGGGCGCCTGCGCGCCGGGCAGGCGCTTCATGGGCGTCAGGATCTCGCCGGATTTCGCGTCATGGAGCACCAGGTGCCGCTGGCTGAACGTGCCCCGCTCGGTGTCCTGCCCCGTGAGCCGGATCGGGGTGCCCTCGGTGACCAGCGAAGCAAAGGCGAGGGCCTCGGCGTGGGCCCAGTCGATCCCGCCCTCGTCCAGCGCCTTCCGCCGCCGATCCAGCTGCCGGCCCAGCTTGGGGTTCACGGTGAACCCCTCGGGCCAGGTGAGCAGCTGTTCGTTCAGGGCCCGGATCTGATCCTCGGAGACGCTGGTGTCGATGTCCATGCCGGAGACCCGAGGCGCCCGGGAAGGTTCGGTGTGCGGTGTTCCGCTGGCCTTGAATGACTGCTGCACCTCCACCAGGCGCTGGTACGCCGCCTCGTGGCTGGCCTCGGCTTCCCCGGCCGTCACGATCCCCTGTGCCACCAGCGCGGCGGCGTACTGCGCCCGCGCGGTCGGATGATCCTTGATCCGGGCGTACATCAGGGGCTGGGTGTAGGCCGGTTCATCGCCCTCGTTGTGCCCGTGCCGGCGATACCCCACCAGGTCGATCAGGACATCCTGCTGGAAGGTGGCGCGGTACATCATGGCCAGGCGTACCGCGGCCAGGGAGGCTTCCGGATCGTCCGCATTGACGTGGATGATCGGGATGTCGAACCCCTTGGCCAGGTCGCTGGCGTACCGGGTTGACCGCGCGTCACGGGTGTCGGTAGTGAACCCGACCTGATTGTTGGCGATGATGTGGACCGTCCCGCCGGTGCGGTAGCCGTCCAGCGCGCCCAGGTTCAGCATTTCCGCCACCACACCCTGACCGGCAAACGCGGCATCGCCGTGAATCACGACCGGAAGCGAGACGGTGGGGTCGTGCAGGGTCTCGCGGCCCCTGCGCTGCGTCTGGGTCGAACGGGACCGGCCGTCCACCACCGGGCCGACAAACTCCAGGTGGCTCGGGTTGGGTGTCAGCGTCACCGTGACCGGATGCCCGCTGGCGGTGGCCACCGCCCCCTCGGCCCCGAGGTGGTACTTGACGTCGCCGGTGCCCACGTCCTCGCCGAAGTCCGAGGCGGTACCGCGCTGCAGGCCTCCTTCGAACTCCGCGATGATGGCCTGGTATGGACGGCCCACGGTGTGCGCCAGCACGTTCAGCCGGCCGCGGTGCGCCATCCCGATGACGACTTCCCGCGCACCGGCTTCAGCCGCGATCTCGATCATGCCGTCCAGCATGGGGACCATGATGTCCACCCCCTCGATCGAGAACCGCTTCTGGCCCAGGTAGGCCTTGTGCAGGAACTGCTCGAAGACCTCCACTTCGGTCAGGCGCTCGAGCAGCCGCCGCCGCGCGTCCGGGGTCAGCGTCTGGCGGTGCGCCCCCGATTCGATCATCTGGCGCAGCCAGACACGCTCCTCGTGACTGGCAATGTGCTCGACCTCGTAGGCGATGGTGCCGCAGTAGGTGGCGCGGAGATTGGGCAGGGCGTCCGCCAGCGTCTCGCCCGGCACCGCGATCCGCAGCACCGCCGAGGGAATCGCCGTCATGATCGCGGGCGTGAGACCCAGCGTGTCGGGGTCCAGTGCGGGGTCTCCCGGAGGATCACTCCCCAGCGGGTCGAGCCGTGCGGCCAGGTGGCCGTGGGTCCGGAATGCCTTCACCAGGGCCATCGCCGCGGCCACTTGACTGAGCTCGGCCACGGTTCGTGATCCCGGAATGACGGCCGGGGCGGCCGGTACGGCCTGCCCGCCCGCCCGGTCGCCCGCCTGCCCGCCGGACAGCCCCAGGCTCTCATGGACGTTCCGGTAGAATCCCTCCTCGCCCTGCAGCAACGCCGCCATGGTGCCGAGAAACTCGCCCGACTCGGCACCCTGGATGACCCGGTGATCATAGGTGCTGGTCAGCATCATGACCTTCGAGATATCCAGTTCGCGCAGCTTCTCCGGCGGGGTCGACGCGAATTCCGGCGGATATCCGATCGATCCGACGGCGATGATACTGGCCTGGCCCGCCATGAGCCGGGGAACGGATGCCACGGTTCCCAGCCCGCCGGGATTGGTGAGCGTGACCGACGCACCGGCGTAGGCGTCGGGCATGAGCTTGTTGCCCCGGGCCTTCTCGACCAGCGTTTCATAGGCGGCGAGGTATGCGGCGAAGTTCATCCGGTCCGCGCCGTGAATGACGGGAACGACCAGTCCGCGGCTGCCGTCCTTGCGCTCGACATCAACCGCCAGACCCAGGTTGATGGTCTCGGGCTGAATCCGGTGAGGCGCGCCGCCGGCCTCGGCATAACTGTGGGTCATGGAGGGGTGCTTGCGGGCCGCCAGCACCAGGGCGTAGCCGATCAGATGAGTGAAGGAGATCTTCTCGGAGCGCCCGGCCGCGCGGAGCGCCTGGTTGAGCGCCTTCCGCTCGGTTTCCAGCCGCGCGACCGGAATCTCCCGGAAGGTCGTGGCGGTCGGTACGGTGAGGCTCTCGTTCATGTTGCTGACGAGCCGCGCCGCCGGTCCCTTGATCAGAATCGCGTTCTCGGGAGGCCGGGCCGTCCCGGCCGTCCCGGCCGACTCGACCGTCGTGCCCGTCCCGGCCGTCGTGGCCGCCTCGGCCGTCCTGGCCGCCCCGTCATACGCCACACCCGCGCCCAGTCCCGTCCCGTTGCCTTCGTAGACGGGGCGTTCTCCCACCACGCCGCTCTCGAACAGCCGGCGCCATTCCGGGCTGACCGAGGCGGGGTTGGACAGGTACTGCTCGTAGATCGCCTGGGCGAACCCGGCGTTAGCCGTCTCGAATACGTTCTGGTCCACAAACCACTCCCGAAAAACTGCTGCTGACATGCCCGGTTCCTTACCGGGAACAAGCTTGAAAAGTAATGCGTTACGCCCCAAATCGCGGGGGACGGGGCCTCCTCCGTGCCACCGGACCGCAGGCGGTTCGGGCGGATGGCCCGGTGTGCCCGCCCGGTGCTTGGACGTCTCTCAGGCCACAACGAATGTTCTTCTGAAGGACGGATACCGCTCGATGCGTAAACCAGGAATCAATCCCCCGATTCCCGGCCTGGCTCTGCTGGTTACGGTGTTCCTTCTGGGGTGTGGGGGAGACGGCCAGGCCCCGCCGGACGCGCAGCTCCAGATCAGCATGACCCCGGTCGATGCCGGGGACGGCCAGTCGTGGTCCACCGGCCATACTCTGCCCCAGCCGCTCCGGGTTCAGGTCACCCGGGGCGGCGTCCCCGAGCCGGCTATCACGGTCTTCTGGCAGCCGGTCGACAAGGGGGTGGTGAGCCCGCCTCTGGCCCTGACCGATTCCAACGGCGTCGCGGTCACCCGGTTCACCCTCGGGACCGAGGCCAGGAGCTATCAGATCGAGGCCATGCTGGATTCGGCCGCCGGATCACCGGTCCGCTTCACCGCGACCGCGTTTCCGAATTTCAAGGACCAGCTCAAGATCGTCTCGGGCGACAGCCAGAGCGCGCCGGTCAACAATCCGGTGCCGCTGCTTCTCAGTGCCTTCGTCGGCGATCAGTTCTCCAATCCCTTCCCGGGGGCGGAGGTGGCATGGCGGGTGATCCAGGGCGACGCCGTGGTGGGCGATACCCTCTCCGTCTCGGATGTCACCGGACTCGTCTTCGCCGAAGTTACATTTGGGTCGACTCCGGGGCCGGTCGACATCGTGGCCACGTGGGCCAATGCGCAGACCGGGCCGCAGATCACGTATCATCTGATGGCGCTTCCGCCAGGCACTCCCTGAAAGCGAGGATTCATTCTGATGCGGATTTCTGCCGATTACAGCCTGTTCCGTCCGCTGGGTGCGGCGGTCGCCCTGGCGGGCCTCCTGGGGGCCTGCAGCACCGCCGATACCGGAGGGCCGGGGCCCGGGCCGGTGATCGTGGACCTGGCCCCCAACTCGAGCGGAGACAATCAGCTCGGTACCGCCGGGTTGCCGCTGCCCAGTCCGTTCTGTGTCCAGGTCACGCGGGACGGCGTGCCGCAGGTGGGTGTGGCGGCGGCCTGGGCAACTCCGACGGCCGGCGCCACCATTTCGCCGGCAACATCCCAAACCAACAGCAGCGGCGTGGCCTGCAGCCTGCTCACGCTGAGCCAGACCGCCGGTCCCCATACGGCCACGGGCGCGGTGACCGGGGCGCAGGGCTCACCGGTCACCTTCGTGGCGACGGCCAATCCGGGTCTGGCGGTGAACATGGTGAAGCAGACCGGAGACAACCAGACGGGTACTGTGGGGGTGCCCTACACCGAAATGCTGTCGGTCAAGGTCACCGATCAGTTCGGGAATCCGGTGCAGGCGATCGGCGTCGGCTGGGCCTTGACTGCCGGCAGCGCAACCCTGAGCTCCAACAGTGTGGACTCCGGGATCGACGGCGTCTCGGGGATTTCGGTGACGCCGACGGCCCCCGGCGCGATCACCATCACTGCCACCTCGGTGGGCCTGAACGGCTCGCCCATGACCTTCAATCTGACCGCCAACTGACCGGACACTGATCGAGGGTCATGGCGAGGGGAGCGGTGCGTCCCGGTCGCCCGCCGCTACTCCTTGCCGGCGACCAGATCGAGGTAGCGGGCCGTCTCCGCTTCGATCCGGGCCTCACTCCAGCCCAGCTCGGTGCCCATGAGCCGGGCCACCGGTGCGGCCGCCTCGGCCCCGTGATCGTCGGTCTCATAGTAGAGATGCACGCGCCGCACCAGCACGTCCTCCACCCGCTGGGCCAGTTCCCGCCTGACCTGATGAATGACCTCCGCCCGGATCGCCGGATGCTGCGGGTGCAGCGGTTCCGCCCGGGCACGATCCTCCCGGCAGAGATTGTAAACCGCGGCCGCTTCCGTGCCGTAGTGCTCCAGCAGGTGGTCGACCGTCGCCGGGCCGAGTCCCAGGTCCTGTCCGGTACGCCGGAAGGGAGTCAGGTCCTTCGCCTCCCCTCCCGGAAGCGGTTCCTTCGCGGTTTCCGCCGGGGGCGGACTGGAACGGCCGAACACCTTTCGCTGTTCCCTGACGACCGCCTCGACCATCTCGGCCCCCATGACCCGGCAGGTGGTGAGTTTCCCCCCCGCGATGGTCCACATGCCGTTGGGCCCCTGCAGAATCCGGTGCTCCCGCGAGACCTGCGAGGCCGACTTCCGGTCGGGCTCGATCAGCAGCGGACGGAGCGCGGCCCAGGTGGACAGCACGTCCGACGGTTCCAGCCGGGCGTTGGGGAAGTAGGAGTTGGCCGACCGCAGGAGATAGGTGATGTCCCCGTCGTCGGCCTGGACGCTTTCGGGCGAGACGGCCGTATCCGTGTCGGTGGTGCCGATGATGCTGAGGTCCTTCCAGGGCAGGATGAACATGATCCGGCCGTCGATCGGGCTGGTCAGCGTCAGGGCATGATGGTTGCCGATGCGGGCGCGCGGGACCACCACGTGGGCGCCCTTGGTGGGCCGGAGAATCGGGGCGCAGTGGGGGAATTCCATCCGCCGGATCCGGTCGGACCACGGGCCGGTCGCGTTCACGACCGTGGTGGCCCGGATCAGGCCCTGTTCGTCGCTGAGGACGTCCCGGACCCGCGCGCCTCTCACCCGCCCATCGACGATCTCCAGCTGCTCGACCTGCATGTAGTTGGAAACCAGGGCCCCGTGGGCAGCGGCGGACCGGGCGATCGCCACGACCAGTCTGGCGTCATCGCACTGGGCATCGTAATATCTCGCGCCGCCCACCAGGTCACGGGCGCGGAGCAGGGGCTCCTCCCGCAGGACCCCTCGCTTGCCCAACATCCGGTGCCACCGCACATTGCGGAACAGGGCGAGCAGGTCATAGAGCCACATGCCCACCGCCAGACGCCAGAAGAAGAGGCGGCCGCGCTGGTGGACGGGAAAGATGAAGGCCAGCGGGCGGACCAGATGCGGGGCCAGCTCCAGCAGATGCCGGCGTTCCCGGCTGGCCTCGAAGACCAGCCCAAGGTGGCCCTGTTCGAGGTAGCGCAGTCCGCCGTGGATCAGCCGGCTGGAACGGGAACTCGTTCCCCAGCCGAGGTCGTGTTGTTCAACCAGAATCGTCCGGAGGCCGCGCATCGCCGCGTCGCGCGCAATCGACGCGCCGGTGATCCCGCCTCCGATGATGAGCAGATCGGCCGGCTGGGCGGTGAGCTGTCCCAGATCGGCCCGACGTGAGGTCATTGGCGCGTGCCCCCTTCTCCTGTTTCCCGGTTGCCCCTGCCCAGTTCCTGGTTCACCTGGCACGAGTACCTCGTGCGGAAGGGGAGCCGGGTGCTGGACGTCGCCTGTGGTGAAGGACGTCATTCCATCGCCGCCGCGCAACTCGGTGCTCACGTGACGGCGCTGGACCAGGACGAAGCTAAACTGGAACAGGGCCGGGACGTCGCACGCGAGGACGGCCTCGACATCGATTGGCGCAATCTCGACCTCGAAGGTCCCTGGCCGGACCTCGGTGTTTTTGATGCGGTGCTGGTGTTCAATTATCTTGACCGTGCGCGCATGCAGCAGATCCTCGATCGGGTGGCCGCCGGCGGCGTGCTCATCATGGAGACGTTTCTGACCACGCAGCGGGTCTTCGGGTGGGGTCCCTCCAGCGATGCACACCTCCTGCGCCTCGGCGAACTGCCGCAACTCGTCGCTCCGCTTGAAATCGTCCACGGCCGGGAAGTCTTCGAGCCGGTCGATGCCGAGCGCTGGCGCGCCGTGGCGGGAATCGTCGCGGAAAAGCGAACATAATACACCCTGAGAGGGGCCAGGTGTCAGGTGCTGGGTGTCAGGTGCCGCTGGTCGGGGAACCGTGACGGTGGCCGTCATGTTCCTCTGATACCTGACGCCTGGCACCTTTGGCCATAGAGAGTACGTCATGATCCCGCCTCCCCCCGGCCGCCGCGCGGCCATCATCGCCGGCCTCCGCACTCCATTCGCCCGCAGCGGTACCGTGTTCCGCGACGTGACGGCCGTGGACCTCGCCCGCCATGCCGCCGGCGAACTCATGATCCGCACCGGCCTCGACGGCGCCCAGGTCGACGAGGTCATCTGGGGCCAGGTCATCCCCTCGGTCCTGGCTCCGAACGTAGGCCGGGAAGTGAGCCTGCTGCCGGTGTTCCCCCGGTCGATTCCGGCCTATACCCTGAATCGCGCCTGCGCCTCGTCGGCGCAGGCGGTCGCGAGCGCGCACGATCAGATCGTGCAGGGCAACGCCGATGTCGTGCTGGCCGGTGGGGTCGAGTCGCTCTCGGACATTCCGATTCTCCACTCCCGGCGGTTCAGCCAACTCCTGGTCGAGGGCAGCAAGGCAAAGACCCTGGGACAGCGGCTCGGCACGTTCCTCAAGGTACGCCCCCGGGATCTGGTGCCGATCACGCCCGCGATCGCCGAGCCGTCGACCGGCGAGACCATGGGGCAGTCCGCGGAGAAGATGGCCAAGGAAAACGGGATTTCCCGGGAGGAACAGGACCGGATCGCGCTGCTGAGCCATCAGCGGGCGGCGGTCGCCACGGCCGACGGCCGGCTCACGGCTGAAATCACGCCCTGGTTCGGCGGCCGGGACATGACCGAAGTCGTGACCGGAGACAACGGCATCCGGACCGACACCTCCCTGGAGCAGCTGGCCAAGCTGAGACCGGTCTTCGACCGGAAGTACGGGTCGATCACGGCCGGCAACGCCTCGCCGCTTACCGACGGGGCCGCCGCCGTGCTGCTCATGGCGGAAGACAAGGCGCACGCGCTGGGCTACCAGCCCCTGGCCTATGTGAAGAGCTATGCCGTGGCGGCGGTGGATCCCGGGTGGCAGCTCCTCATGGGGCCGGCCTACGCCGTGCCCACCGCGCTGGACCGGGCCGGCCTCACCTGGAAGGATCTGGGGCTGGTCGAGATTCACGAGGCCTTTGCCGCCCAGGTGCTGTCCAATATCCAGGCCTGGGCGTCCGCCGAGTGGGCCCGCAAGCTGGGCCGCGCCGGCCCGGTCGGCGAGGTCGACTGGAACATCACCAACGTCATGGGCGGATCCATCGCCATCGGGCACCCCTTCGGCGCCACCGGCGCCCGGCTGGTGACCCAGCTGGCCAACGAAATGGTCCGTCGCGACGTGCAGTACGGACTCATCTCCATCTGCGCCCAGGGCGGGATGGGGTTTGCGATGATACTGGAACGGTGAGAAGTGAGAGGTGAGGCGTGAGAGGGTCCTCGGATGTAGGCTGTCCGCCCTTCTCACTTCTCACGTCCTTCTTCTCACTCTCATGAATGGATTGCTCCGATGTCAGCCATCTCCGTTACCACTGAAAACGGTATCGCCATCGTCACGCTGGACCTGCCCGGCGAGCCGGTGAACAAGCTGGATGCGGTCGTGAAGGCGGAGTTCGAGGCTGCCTTCGACCGGCTCCGGAGCGACGGCGGCGTGCGCGCGGTCGTGCTCATTTCCGGCAAGCCCGACATGTTCATCGCCGGCGCCGACATCGAGGAATTCACCCGGCTCAAGACCCGGGCCGAGGCCGAGGCCCTGAGCCGGGACGGCCAGGAGATGATCAACCGGGTGGACGACTTCCCCAAACCGGTGGTCGTCGCCATCCACGGCACCTGCCTCGGCGGCGGTCTGGAGCTGGCACTCGCCTGCGACTACCGGGTCGCCACCGACCACCCGAAGACCAGCCTCGGGCTGCCCGAGATCCAGCTCGGCATCCTGCCCGGCGCCGGTGGGTGTCAGCGGCTGCCCCGCCTGATCGGGGTTCGGGCCGCGCTGGACATCATCCTCGCCGGCAAGAGCGAGCGCGTGGACAAGGCCTACCGGCTGGGCATGGTGGATGAACTGGTGCCGCCCGCCATTCTGAAGCGAATCGCCGTGGAGGCGGCGGACCGCCTGGCGACGAAGGGTCCGCATCGCCGGGCGCCGCGGGGCCGCGGTTTCATGGGCTGGTTCCTCGACCGTACCGCACTCGGCCGGCGTCTGGTCTACTCGGGCGCACGCAAGCAGGTGCTCAGGAAGACCGGGGGCAACTACCCCGCACCGCTGGCGGCGATCGAGGCCGTACGCGCCGGGCTCGAGCACGGTATCAAGCAGGGGCTGGTCGTCGAGCACCGGAAGTTCGGTGAGCTGGCCATGACCGAGGTCTCCCGCAAGCTGGTCCAGCTCTTCTTCGCCACGACGGCGCTCAAGAAGGACGACGGCGTGCCGCCGGGTACGGCCGAGCCCCGCACGGTCAACCGGCTGGGCGTGGTCGGCGCCGGCTTCATGGGCGCCGGCATCGCGGGAACCGCGGTGACCACCGCCAAGGTGGCCGTGGGCCTCAAGGACACCGACCTCCCCAGGGTCGGCAAGGGATTGAAAGCAGCCACCGACATCGTTACCGGCCGGCTCAAGCGCCGGCGCATTACCAGATACGAGTATCAGCGGCTCCGGGCGCTGCTCTCCGGCGCCGCCGAGTGGTATACCGTCCGGGGCGCGGATCTGGTGATCGAGGCCGTGTTCGAGGACCTCGAGCTCAAGCGCCAGGTTCTTCAGGATGTCGAAGCGCACACCCGGCCCGATACCATTTTCGCCACCAACACCTCCACGATCCCGATCGCCAGGATCGCCGAGGGCGCCGGCCGCCCGGGCCAGGTGCTGGGCATGCACTTCTTCTCCCCGGTGGAGAAGATGCCGCTGCTCGAGGTCATCCCCCACGCCGGTACCGATGCCGGGACGATCGTCACCGCGGTGCACTTCGGCCGGCAGCTGGGCAAGACCGTCATCGTCGTGGCGGATCACCCGGGCTTCTGGGTCAATCGGATCCTCTCACCCTACA
Source organism: Gemmatimonadales bacterium (assembly GCA_050183505.1). Lineage (GTDB taxonomy): Bacteria > Gemmatimonadota > Gemmatimonadetes > Gemmatimonadales > GWC2-71-9 > JBFXBG01. The sequence continues at coordinate 34,530 of JBFXBG010000006.1, forward strand.
TGAACGAAGCCGGCCACCTGCTGGCCGAAGGGGTGTCGATCGAACTGCTGGACAGCATCATGACCCGGTGGGGCTTCCCGGTCGGCCCGGTGACCCTGCTGGATGAGGTCGGGCTGGATGTGGCCCAGAAGGCGGGGAAGGTCATGCACGAGGCCTTCGGTGCCCGGCTCGAACCCAACCCGATCATCGAGAAGATGCTGGCCGACAAGCGCATGGGCCGGAAGAACGGACGGGGGTTCTTCCACTACAAGAATGGGCGGAAGGCGGGCGTGGACGAGAGCGTGTACGGCATCCTCGGCGTGCGGCCCCAGGAAAAGGGCTCTCCCTCGACCATCGAACAGCGACTGGTCTACCAGATGCTCAACGAGGCGGCGATGGCCGCCGGGGAGGGGGTCGTCCGCACGCCCCGCGACGGCGACATCGGCGCCATCTTCGGGATCGGCTTCCCGCCCTTCCGCGGCGGCCCGCTCCGGGTGATCGACGACCTCGGCGCCGACAACGTGGTCCACACCCTCAAGGGCCTGGTCAACGCCTTCGGCGACCGCTTCCGGCCCTGTGAGACGCTCGAGCGGATGGCGGCCGAAGGCGGCAGGTTCTACCCCGCCTGATCAGGGCGGATACAGAAACGACAGATCATCGCCCGGCTCGAGATCGCGCGGCACGCCCTTCCCGAAGAGGCGCGCCGCGTTGCCTTCCAGGGCCAGGATCCCGCGCTCGAGCCGCAGGAGACTCCCCTCTCTGAGTCCCAGCACCGGGACGCCGGGGTTGGCCGCGACGAATTCCGCGATCCGGTCGTCCCGGGATTCGCCCCCGTGTCCGCCCAGCCGGGCATCGGTGTAGTGCGGGTTGATCTGGAAGGGAACGAATCCGAGCGCCTTGAAGCCCGGCGGCTCGACGATCGGCATATCGTTGGTGGTGCAGATGGTGGGGCAGGCCAGATTGGCCCCCGCGCTCCACCCGGCGAATGCCGCCCCCGCTCGGACCCGTTCCCGGATCGGTTCCATCAGGCCCAGCCGGTACAGCTCCCGGAGCAGCGCGAAGGTATTCCCACCCCCCGCCACGATCGCCGGGGCGTTCCGAATCAGGTTGACCGGATCTCCCACCGCCGCGGTGGACTCGAGTCCGATGCCGAGCTCTTCGAAGACGGCCCGGACCTTTGCCTCATAGTCGGGCCAGGTAACCGTGACGCCGGCGTAGGGGATGAATGCCGCCGGCCCCGGCAGCCCGCCCAGAAACGACCTCAGGTGTTCCCGGGCCCATCCAAGATAGTGCGCGCCCGGGGTGGAGGAGTTGGAAAGAAGAAGGAGGCGCATGGGGTCAAGAGGAGAGAAGGGAAGTAAGAAGTAAGAAGTGAGAATGAAGGCTCGGGGTACGTGAAATCTATGCCCGTCTGCTCATTTCCTGTCCGTCTTGCGCCGGTCTGCAACCTTTTCGGCCCTGCCCTCGTCTATATATTCGACAATGTCAAATAAACCAGGTTCCGATCCTTATCTGGGGGAATTCGAGCAGCTGGTGCTGCTGGCCCTGCTGCAGCTTGGCGGAGAGGCCTACGGGGTCCGGGTCCGGCAGGACCTGGAACGGCGGGCCGGCCGGCGGGTCTCGCTGGGTACGGTCTACACCACTTTGAACCGGCTCGAGGCCAAGGGCCTGATCCGCTCCCGGATCGGCGACCCGACGCCGGAGCGCGGAGGCCGCCGCAAGAAGCACTATGTGGTCGTCTCCGCCGGCCGTCGCGCTCTGCGCGTGAGCCTCACGGCCCTCCGGCGGATGACCCGGGGCCTCGACGCCGCGCTGGAGGCCCCGTGAGCGGCCGGCACGCTTCACCGCCGGCGTGGGCCGAGCGACTGGTCGCGGCGCTGGTCCCCGACCGGGACGCGGAGTTCTTCCTGGGCGATCTGGAGCAGGAATTCAGGGAGCGCGCCTCGAGGCACGCTGCCCGGGCGCGGCTGTGGTACTGGTCCCAGGCGCTGTGGGGGGCCCTCCGGCTGTTCCTGCATGCGCCCCGTTCCCCCCGTTCATCCCGACCTCACGGAGACGGTGCCATGACGTCGCTACTCAAGGACCTGCGGTATGGATGGCGGATCCTGATCCGTCGGCCCCTCTTCACGCTGACCGCGGTGGTCACCCTCGCGCTGGGCATTGGCGCGACCACCGCGGTCTTCAGCGTAGTGAACCCGGTGCTGCTGTCACCGCTCCCGTATCCGGAATCGGGCCGGGTCGTGATGGTCTGGCAGTATGATCCTGACGGTGGGCCGGGGACCGTGGGGTACGCCACGTTCGCCGATCTGCAACGCGACAGCAAGACGCTGGAATCAGCCGCCGCCATGGCGTACTGGACCCCGGTGCTGACGGGAGAAACCGAGCCCGAGCGGGTGATCGGCCAGAGCGTCACGGCCGGCTTCTTCGGGGTACTCGGGGTGCACCCGGCCCTGGGCCGCGACTTCCGGCCGGAGGAGGATACCCGCGGCAACAACCATGTGGCCATCCTGAGTCACGCCCTCTGGCAGCGCCGGTTCGGCGCCGACACCGGCATCGTGGGTCAAACGGTGACCCTGAGCGGAACGCCGTACCTGGTGGTGGGAGTTCTTCCGGCCGGCTTCGAGAGCCTGATCGAGCCGACCGCACAGATCTGGCGGCCCCTGGGGTATGAGGCCTCGTTGCCCTGGGCCTGCCGGACCTGCCAGCATCTGCGAATGGCCGCGCGGCTGCGGCCGGGAGTCGAGGCCGCACGGGCGACCGGCGAGCTGGATCAGCTGCTCAAACGCTACGGCCGGCAGTACCCCGACGACTATGTCCACCCGGGCGCCCTCGCCGTCCCGCTGCACGACGATCTGGTGAAGCGGGTCCGTCCGGCGCTGTTCCTCGTGCTCGGTGCCGCGGCCTTCGTCCTGCTGATCGCCACGGCCAACGTGGCCAATCTCATGCTGGGGCAGGCCGCGCGGCGGGAGCACGAATTCGCGGTGCGGGCCGCGCTCGGGGCCGGCCGGGGTTCGTTGCTGCGGCAGCTCGTCACCGAGAGCCTGTTGATCGGCGGTATCGGAGGACTCGCCGGGATTGCCCTCGCGTGGTGGGGCGTCAAGGCACTCGTGGCGCTGGGGCCGGCCGAGATCCCCCGGCTGAGCGCCGTGAATCTGGATTTCACCGCCCTGGGGTTCGCGGTCGGTCTCTCGCTCGTGTGCGGATTGATCCTGGGCATCGTCCCGGCCCGCGACCTCTGGCACCGGGGAATTGGCGGGCGTCTGCGGGGAGGCGGCCGAGCCGGGGCGGGTCAGGCGCGCCGCCGGCTCCGGACCGGTCTGGTGGCCGCCGAGGTCGCCCTCGCCCTGATGCTGCTGGCCAGTGCCGGCCTCCTGCTGCGCAGTGTGCGTGGCCTGCTTTCGGTCGATCCCGGGGTCGACCCCGCGAACCTGCTGACGATGGAACTCGTGGCCTCAGGGCCGGACTACAGCGAAGACGAGAGCGTGCGTGTCATGAACGCCCGGGTGCTGGATACCGTCCGGGCGCTACCGGGTGTCGTGTCGGCCGGGTTCGCCAGTCAGATCCCGTTGGGCGGCAACTACGACACCTACGGCGTACGGATCGAGGGAAGGCCGCCCAGGCCGGAGGAGGCCATCGATGCGGACCGGTACGCGGCAAGCCCGGGATACCTCGCTTCGATGGGAATCAGGCTCCTCGCCGGGCGGGATTTCACTCCGGACGACCGGGAAGGGGCCGAGCCGGTGGTCCTGGTGAACGACGTGCTGGCCCGGCTGGCCTGGCCGGGTGAGAATCCGATCGGCAAGCGGATCGCGATGGGATCGCTCGACTCTCCCTGGCGGCAGGTGGTCGGTGTGGTGAACACCGTGCACCACACGGCCCTCGACGCACCCGAGATGCCCCAGTTCTACGCCCCCCTGGCCCAATGGCCCTGGGCCGACAACGCGCTGGCCCTGGTGGTGAAGACCCGTTCGGCGTCGCCGGCCGCCATGGTGTCCCAGGTGCGCGAGGCGATCTGGTCGGTCGACAAGGATCTGCCGGTAAGCCATATCGCCACGATGGCAGAGCTGGTTTCTCGATCGGCGTCGCAACGGCGGTTCGCCATGATCCTGTTCCAGCTGTTTGCCCTGACGGCGATGGTCCTCTCGGCGGTCGGCATCTACGGCGTGCTGGCGGGGAGTGTCGAAGAGCGCACCCGCGAGATCGGCATCCGCGCCGCCCTGGGGGCGGACCGGAACCGGCTGTTGAGTCTGGTGGTCCGGGAAGGTATGGCCGCGGCGCTGGCCGGGCTCGCCGTGGGGGCCGTGGGGGCGCTGCTGCTGGGCCGGCTGCTCCAGGGTCTGCTCTACGGCGTGAGCCCGCACGACCTGCCCACCCTGGGCACGACGGCGGTCATACTCGCGCTGGTGGCCCTCACCGCCTGCCTGGCCCCCGCCTGGCGGGCGGCGCGGGTGGAGCCGATGGAGGTTCTGCGGGGAGAGTGAGGGGGAAGGACTGAGGACTGAGGACTGAGGACTCAGTCCTTGGTAATGGCCGCGATCATTTCCTGATTGGACTCCGTCCGGCGCAGGAGCCGCTGGATGGTGCTCATGGCGTCGATCGGGGACAGGCCGGCCAGACGGGAGCGGAGGGCCTGTGAGGCCTCCAGCATTTCGGGCGACAGCAGCAGCTCTTCCCGGCGGGTGCCGCTGGCATTCAGATCGATGGCGGGGAAGATCCGCCGTTCGGCCAGTTCCCGGCTCAGGGTGAGTTCGCTGTTGCCGGTTCCCTTGAACTCCTCGAAGATCACCTGGTCCATCTTGGATCCGGTGTCGATCAGGGCCGTGCCGATGATCGTGAGGGACCCGCCGCCCTGCCCGGGATCGACCTGCCGGGCGCTGCCCAGGAACCGCTTGGGTTTTTCGAGCGAGGTGGCGTCGATACCGCCGGTGAGGGTCCGCCCGGATCCCCGTTCGACCGTGTTGTAGGCCCGGGCGAGCCGGGTGATCGAATCCAGGATCAGGACCACGTCCTGGCCCTGTTCCACCCGCCGGCGGGCCCGTTCCAGGGTCATCTCGGCCACGGCCACATGACGGTCGGCCGGATGATCGAAGCTGGACGCGATCACCTCACCGAAGCCGCAGGACTCCATCTCGGTAACTTCTTCCGGCCGCTCATCCACCAGCAGAATGAGCAGCGTCGCCTCCGGGTAGTTGCGCGAGACGCCCTCGGCGATCGACTGCAGCACCATCGTCTTGCCCGCCTTGGCCGGGGCCACGATGAGCGCCCGCTGGCCTTTGCCCAACGGACAGAGCAGGTCGATGATCCGGTTGGTCTGATCCCGCTGGCCGTAGCGTACCAGGCCACAGTCCAGGACCAGGGGGACCTTGGGGTGGATCGCGTTGAGGCGGCTGAAATCGGGTCGGTGGGCGAGTTGGTCCGGCGGCTGGCCATTGACTTCGAGAACCTCGCGCAGCGCCGGGCCCTGACGGCCGCGGTTGCGGCCCCGCCGGCCGCCGCCGCCCCCGCCACCGCCTCCCCCGCCCCCGGCGCCGTTGACGGTACCGGCGATCTCGTCCCCCTCCCTCAGGCGCAGCCGGCGGATGAGGTCCGGCGGCACGAACACGTCGCCGGAGGCGGGCAGGTAGCTGGCGCTGCGCCGCCGGAGGAATCCGGCGCCGCGGTCAGTCAGTTCGAGTATCCCGAGCGGGGAAGTGGGTCCGTCCAAGGCCGACTTGAGGGAACGGGTTAAGGGTGGGTGTAGGCGGATTCTACTACCGTGGCCCATGCCGGACAAGCGACCGGGGATAGTAGTGCTCTTTCGCCTGTGGGAGTAGAATGAAGGGCCGCCCGGAGAACGGGTGGCGCCACCCCAGAATACCGCGGAGGAGGTTGTTCCATGAACCCTCGTACGCTGATGGTGCTGAGCCTGCTTTCCCTTCCGGGAGCAGTCACGGCCCAGTCATTCCCGACCCCCGATCCGGTGCTCAGACAGATCTGGGCCCTCGGCATGGACAGTTCCCAGGTCTATCCCCTGGCGCAGACGCTGATGGACTCGATCGGACCCCGCCTCACCGGATCTCCCGGGATCATGGCCGGTAACAACTGGTTGCTCTCCAGGTACCGGGCGTGGGGTATTCCGGCGCGGAATGAAACCTACGGCACCTGGAAAGGATGGCGCCGGGGGATTACCCATGTCGATCTGATTTCGCCCCGGGTCCGTACCCTGGAAGCCACCATGCTGGCCTGGAGCCCGGGGACACCCCGGGGGCAGCGGGTGGCCGGGCCGGTCGTCATCCTGCCGGATGCCGCCGATTCCCTCGCTTTCCGGCGGTGGCTCCCGCAGGCGAAGGACAAGTACGTCATGATCTCCTACGCCGAGCCGACCTGCCGGCCCGATTCGGCGACCCGGGGGTTCGTCCGGGCCGAGACCTTCGACAGCCTGATCGCGCAACGGACCGCGGCCCGCCAGGCCTGGGGGGAGCGGATCAGCCGGACGGGGTACACCACCCGCACGCTCCCGGTGGCGCTCGAGGATGCCGGGGCGCGCGGGATTCTGACATCCAACTGGTCCGGCGGCTACGGCGTCACCCGGATCTTCAACGCCCGGACCCAGCGGGTCCCGACCCTGGACCTGGGGTGCGAAGACTATGGACTGGTCTACCGGCTGGCGGAGAACAGCCAGTCGCCGGTCATTCAGGTGGAAGCCCAGTCGGAGTCCCTGGGTGAAATCCCGGTGTTCAACACCATCGCCGAGATCCGGGGGTCGGAGAAGCCGGACGAGTACGTCGTCCTCTCGGCCCATTTCGACTCCTGGGACGGTTCCTCCGGTGCGACCGACAACGGCACCGGGACCGTCACCATGCTGGAAGCGATGCGGATCCTGAAGCGCGTCTACCCCAATCCCAGACGGACCATTCTGGTAGGCCACTGGAGCGGTGAGGAGCAGGGGCTCAACGGGTCCCGGGCCTTCATGGCGGACCATCAGGAGATCGTCAATGGCCTGCAGGCGCTGTTCAATCAGGACAACGGAACCGGCCGGGTGAGCTTCATGAGCGCCGCCGGCCTGGTCGACGCCGGCGGATTCCTGGCCGACTGGATGAGTCGGATCCCCTCGGAAATCACCGGAGACATCCGGTTCAGCTTCCCGGGTGCGCCGGCCGGCGGCGGCAGCGACAACGCCTCGGTGGCCTGCTACGGGGCGCCCGGCTTCGGACTGGGCTCGGCCTTCTTCGACTACTTCAACTACACCTGGCACACCAACCGGGACACGTTCGACAAGGTCGTGTTTGACGATCTGCGCTCGAATGCGACGCTGACGGCCATGCTGGCCTATCTCGCCTCGGAAGATCCCCGGCAGGTCCCCCGGGACCGGCGGATCATGCCGATAACCCGGCAGGGCGGCCCGGGCGAGTGGCCCGCCTGCCAGCCCGCGGCCCGGTCCTCCGGCGAGAGCACCCGGTAACCGCCCATGGCCCGTCGCCGCATCATTGCCCGTCCCAGTACCCCCCTGGATGCCGTCACGACCACGGGGGCCGGACGGGAGCTGCCGCCCGATCTGCTTCGGCAGGCATGCCGGCGGGTCGGGATCGTGGCCCTGGTGGCGGCGTTCATCTGGGCGGCGTCGCTCATCATCAATCAGGTCCTGTTCCCGCTGATCGGCCGCAGTCCGGATGACATGCACATGGGTCACCGGGTGCAGGACATGCGGGTGCTCGCCATCGGGTTCGTCGTCTTCAGCCTGGCGGTGTATTTCTACACCCGGGTGAACCGCCGTGGGCCGGTGTTCCTGCTCAATCTCGGGCTGTTCACCGAAGTCGCGAACGCGGCGGCGATCGGGTACATCAATCATCAGATGTTTCCCATGCCGGGAGACATGCACGGGGTGTCCTGGATCGCGCCGCTGGTGCTGATCTACCCCGCGCTGGTCCCCACCATGCCGCGCTACACCGCGGTGGCGGCGTTCACGGCCGCCATGATGGACCCGATCACCTATCTCTGGATGGTCGGGACCACCCAGGGATCCGGTGCGGTGGTGGGAGAGATCCCTTTCGCGATCCTGGCGCACTTTTCCAATTTCCTCTGCGCCATCGTAGCCGTGATCATCTCGAAGGTCGTGACCGGTCTCGGGCAACAGGTCACCAGGGCCAGGGAACTCGGGAGCTACGAGCTGTCCGAGCTCCTGGGCTCGGGCGGAATGGGCGAAGTCTGGAAGGCTACCCACCGGCTGCTGGCGCGGCCCGCCGCCATCAAGCTGATCCGGCCCGAGAAACTCGGCGCGGTGGACCAGCAAGGGGTCGCGCTGCTGCAGCATCGCTTCAAACGGGAGGCCCAGGCCGCCGCTACCCTGCGCTCCCCGCATACGATCGAGCTCTTCGACTTCGGCGTCACGGGAGAAGGGACCTTCTACTACGTGATGGAACTGCTGGACGGCCTGGATCTGGACCAGCTGGTGCGGCGCTTCGGCCCGGTTCCGCCGGAGCGCGCCGTCCACATCCTGCGCCAGGTCTGTGACTCGCTGGGAGAGGCACACGAACTCGGGCTGGTCCACCGGGACATCAAGCCCGCCAACGTCTACCTCTGCCGGATGGGCCTGCGGCACGACTATGCCAAGGTGCTCGATTTCGGCCTGGTGAAGGTGAACCGCCCGGCGCGGGAGCAGACCCTGCTGACCGCCCCGGAGGTGACCGCGGGAACTCCGGCGTTCATGCCGCCGGAGATCGCCCTGGGTGAATCGGTCGACGGCCGGGCGGATATCTATGCCCTGGGATGCGTGGCCTACTGGCTGGTGAGCGGCAACCTGGTCTTCGACGCGGAGACGCCGCTGCAGATGGCGGCGATACACGTGCAATCAACCCCCCCGCCCCCCTCGGCCCGTACCGAGCTGCCGGTCCCGACCGGGCTCGTCCGGGTCATGCTCTGGTGCGTGGGGATGGACCCTGCCCGCCGACCCGAGTCGGCCACCGCTCTGGCCCGGGCGCTGGATGAGTCCCTGAATGGCAGGACCTGGACGGATGTCGCTGCCGTCGAATGGTGGCGCACCCACTTCCCCCAGGCCGCCCGCCGGCACTAGAACGCCACCCGGCCTGCCTCCAAACCTTACATCATCGTACCGTCCCGCCCGCCGGTGGCGCGGGTCCGGTCCACGATCCGGCCATTCCCAGGCCGTCTTTCCTCTTGTATTGCAAGCGGAAATGGTGGGGCGCGATTAGGCCGGTCTACTGCATGCCGTTGCCATGCAACGACTTGCGCATATGATACAATTTCGGCATGCAGGTTGCCACCAGGTAATCCCGGCGTATCCCCATTGAGTCCAGATCGTCCGGGCCTTTATCCGGATAACGAAGTCGGAAACCTGAGTCAGGAGTGGTGAATCGTGCGCAATTCAACTGGGTGGAGCGGCGGGCTCCGGGTTGCCCTGGTGGGCCTTCTCATGATCGGGCTGGCCGGGTGTGAGGGCGGGCTCAAGGAAAGCAAACTCGGCAGCATCGACATCGTCGTATCGGGCGTGACGACCGAAGACGGTACCGTCGCGGCCGCGCTCCTGAGCGGCGCCGCTCCGGCCTCGTCCGGCGGCCCGGCCATCACCGTTAACGGCATCGCCACCGCCATCAACGGCGGCAGCATGCTGGTCAACGTCACCTCGGCGACTCCGTTCAGCAAAGTGGTCGTCGCCATGCAGTTCTTTGATGGGTATTACGAGATCACCCTGCCGGCCGCGGTGGATTCCACCAGCCTGATCATCAACTTCAGCGAGGAAGCGCCGAAGTCCACGGTGCACTTCCTCTTCCGGGCCGCCAGCGGCGCCACCTGGGGCGACGAGATGGCCCAGCCGGTGAACATCCTGCGGGTCGGCTCGGGCGACGTGCAGGTGAGTGTGAGCTGGGACGCGCCGACCGACGTGGATCTGCACGTGATCGATCCCGACGGCGAGGAGATCTACTTCGGCAACCTCACTTCGGCGAGCGGCGGCACGCTGGACCTGGATTCCAATCCGGCCTGCAACCTCGACAATATCAACAACGAGAACGTGGTCTGGCCCACCGGCACCGCGCCCTCGGGGACCTACACCGTGTTCCTGGACTACTGGTCCGATTGCAGCCAGCCGGTCTCCAATTACGTCGTGACGGTGCTGATCCGGGGCCAGCCGGCTCAGATCTTCAGCGGCAGCATGACCACGACCGGACAACAGGCTCAGATCGGGACGTTCACGAAGTGAGAAGTAAGAAGTGAGAAGTAAGAAGTAAGAAGGGGCGGAAGTAGGAGGGGGCGGAAGAGACCAGAGTGATGGTCAATCCAGCCCCTTCTTACTTCCTACTTCTGACTTCCTACTTCCTACTTCTTACTTCTTACTTCTCACTTCTCACTTCTTTCGTCCACTCCTCCCTTCGGCGAGTCCGCCCGCACCGTAAACGGTCCGCGGCCGCGAACGATCCAGCGTACGGTCACCGTGCCCATCCCCGGGATGTCATCGACCTCGATCCGCTCGGGGTGGTGCTTCTGCTCCCGGGCGATGTTCTGCAGCGGATCGGTGACCACGAACCCGGCCAGCACCTGGCCGCCGGTGAGCGTGATCCCGTCCGGGCGGGTGATGTGATTCTCCCGGTCCTGCTGGGTGTGGGTCGCGACCAGGCGCTTGTTGGCGACGATCGCCGTGACCTCGGAAAGGCTGCCCTCCAGGGGACGGATACTGATCGAGTCGACCTTCACCAGGGGCATCTGATTGGCCTGGTAGATGGTGAAGGCCATGTTCCGATGGGCTTCGGCCGGCAGCAGAAAGGCCGGGATGGCCCGGGTATACTGCTTCTTCACCCCGCCGACTTCGATCCGGCCGTACTGAGGATGGTTCACCTCGGTCCAGGGGACGATCGCCTCTCCCAGCAGGAGCAGCCGGTCGAACCTGTAGTTCACGTTGTCGTACCGTTCCCGGGCCGGGTCGGCGTCGAAATAGGCGAACGCGGTCCACAGTTCGTTGCTGAACGTCACGATGCCTTCGGCCCCGTAGAGCCAGTCGAGTTCACCGCCCCAGACGGTATAGAGGTCCTTCCAGACGACCAGGTACCGGTACCCCGGGAGGATCTGCTCCCCCACCTGTCCGATGGCGTCGAACATCCGGACATCCTGGGGGCGGTAGTTGTCCTGCGGGACGCCGGGGCCGCGCAGAATCATGCCCCCGTTGTTGTGGTACGACTGGGCGCCGGCGATGTTCGGATGGCTCATGACGAACTGCATCACCGCCCGCGTCTCCGGCAGCGATGTAGGATAGTAGTCCGCTCCGCCCTGGACATACTGCGGTTGCCAGCGCCAGGGCCAGTTGCGGTTGGGATCGTAGCTGAACTCCGGTCCGTCCTCATTGACCTGGCCGTCACCGTCGTTGTCGATGCCCTCCATTCCCAGCAGCTCGTATTCACCCGGCTTGTCCGGCGGCGCCTGAATCATGAGCCGGGGATCCTCGGGCGAAACCAGCCACCGCCCGTTGGGATTGCGCCGGCGCATCATGGTGATCTGGCCGTCCCCGTTCAGATCGTCATAGCCGTCCTCGTCCACCAGTCCGTCCCCGTCGTTGTCCCTGGGGGCCATCCCGGCCCGTGGTGAGTGGGGGTTGTTGGGCTGCTTGAGGAACGCCTCCCGCCCGTCGGGATTGATGCTCGGGACGATGTAGAACACCCGCTCCGCCAGCAGGCTGTCGATGTAGGGCACCCTTCCCATCATCTCACAGAGATACCACGCCGTATACAGGGCGATCTCGGTGCCCTGGATTTCGTTGGAGTGGATGTTTCCGTCGATGTACATCCCGGGCTTGCGGTCGGGGTCGCCTTTCCTGAAATCGGTCACCGTGATGAGCCACAGGTCCCGCCCCTCGTAGCTCTTGCCGATGCTGCTCAGCCGGCAGCGGTCGGGCCACGCGGCCTGCAGCCGGCGCCCGATTTCACCGACGGTGGCGTTGTCGTAATAGCGGTCCCAGGAGACCTGGACCCGGGGATCGGGCGGCGCGCCGAGGGCGGGGAGCGCACCCGCCGGGGCGCCGCGGCCCTGGGCGGCCGCCGGCAGGGGCGTCAGGCCGCCGAGGACCAGACCAAGGGCAAGCAGGCCGGCCTGCGGGAGTCGTGTGATCTGGAAGGCCATGACGCGCCTCATCGCAACGTGATGGTTTGAGATGCCGCCCCGGCCACCGGGCTCGAGGCCGTCAGGGTGATGCGGGAGCCGGAGGGTCCGATGAGCAGCCAGCTGAGTTCGGTGGACTGCCCGCTGCCCGGCAGGGGATCCAGGATCTGAATCGCCCGGCCGCCGGAGATCTGCTGTCCGTTGGTGGCCAGCTGGACCTTAACTCTGAGCGGCCAGCGGACCCGTTCGCCGATCTGTGCCACGCTGGGCAGGTACCCGTTGTTGGCGACCTGTGCCGTGACCCGGAAGACCCGATCTCCCAGCCGCTCGACCCGGACGTCCCGGAGCGCCAGCGACGGCAGCGCGTCGATCAGCTCCCGGGTGAAACGGGTCTGCCTCGCGGCGATGGAGTCCAGCTCGGCGATGGGTGGGTTCATCAGTACGTATGGCCGGAAGCCGCCCACCTCGACGACCTTCCCGGGGAAGTCCGGGTGATTCACCCGGGTCCACGCCACGAATCCGTCGGGCCGGTGCTCCCGCAGCCACCGCAGGGCGTTGCGCTCTTCCTGCAGGGGGTCCTTCGTGTCGGTCTTGCCGCCGCCCTTTCGGGCGCCGGAATCGGCCGGGACCTCGGGGATCCACCAGGTGCGGGTACCCCAGGCCCAGCGGCCCATGTGATAGTAGGCCCACGAAAGCGGATCGCCCTCCAGGGCCGCCGAGGCGGGGCCCTTCTCCAGGCCGGTGACCTTCTGGTAGCGCCGGGCCATCTCGGCGTAGAAGGGCGCATCCTCCTCCAGGATGCTGGTCAGCGGCTGCCGGCTGCGCCCGCGGCCCTCACTCGAGCCGGAAGCCGCCCCGCCGCCGCTCTCGCGTTTGTGCTCCCAGGGTTTGAGCAGGTTGTCCTGCGGCCCCAGGACGTACACCGCCGCGATATTGGGGTGGTCCACCATGAACTGGGCCACGGCCCGCGCTTCCGGCGCCGCGAACGGGTAGTCCCCCGTTCCCGCGGCGAAGAACTCGTAGCCGTAGCTGAAGTTCCGGTCGACACCCGTGCCGCCGGCCGGGTCCTCGTTCCAGCGCTCGTCCCCGTCGTCGTCCCGGCCCTCGGTATAGAGCCGGTACCGCGCGGCCTCCCCCTTCCCCGCGTCCGCCTTGCGCATGAGACCCGGCTCGGCGGAGTCCGCCACCCATTCGCCGGCCGGATCCTCCACCCGCATCATGGTGATGAGCCCGTCGCCGTTGATGTCCTCCGGTCCGTCCTCATCCACCGACCAGTCCCGGTCGTCGTCCCGCGGCTCGTCGTTCCGGAGGCGTTCGCCCAGCGGGGAGCGGAACATGGCCTCCGCGGCATCGGGATTGGCTCGGGGAATGACGTACACTGTCCGCGCATCCAGCAGGCGCTTCACGCCCGAATCCCGGCCGTATCCGCCGGCGAGGTTCTTCACCACCGCGAGGGCCGCCTCGCTCGAGATCACGTCGGGGCCGTACGCGTTGGCGATGATGAGCAGGGCCGGGCGGCTGTCGGCATCCGGTCCCGCCGCCAGCCGGACCGCCGCCAGGGGGCGTTTGCCGTACGAGGTGCCGATGGTGGTCACGGTGACGACGCCAGGGTTGGCGCGGCGGACGCTGTCCAGCGCCGCCGTCATGGCGGCGTGGGAGTGATATCCGCCGGCCACGCCCTGACCCAGAAGCGGAACCGCGGGTACCAGCCCCCCGGCACACAGGGCGAGCAGGCGGACGGTGGGCCGGAAGTATCCGGAAGCATGGTGCATTGAGCAACTCACGGAAAGGAAAACGCCGAAGAGCGGGGGCGCAGAGAACTTGCGCGCGCGACGGCGGTTTGACAACCCGCCGCCTGGATCGTCAGCGCGCCGGAGGACTCACCAGACGCTCGGCGACGCCGAGCAGTCCGTCAACCGCAAGCGCCAGAACGGCGGCCGGGAGCGCGCCGGAGAGGATCATGCGGGTGTCGCTGAGCGCGAGGCCTGTGACGATGGGTTCTCCCAGTCCGCCGGCCCCGATGAACGCCGCCAGCGTCGCGGTGCCGACGTTGATGACCGCGGCCGTCCGGATGCCGGCCATGATCACCGGCGCCGCCAGGGGCAGGCGGACGTAGCGCAGGATCTGGATCGGCGTCATGCCCAGGGCATGGGCCGCGAAGACCGCTTCCGGCGCGGCATCCCGAACGCCGGTGTAGGTATTCCGGAGAATCGGAAACAGCGAGTAGAGAAACAGGGCCACCAGCGCCGGCCCGACGCCAATACCGAACAACGGGATCATGAAGGCCAGGAGTGCGATGCTCGGGATCGTCTGAAGTACCCCGGCGGCCCGGATCACCGATTCCGCGCTCCCGCGGCTCCGTTCCAGCAGCAGGCCCAGCGGGACGGCCAGAAGTGCCGCGCCCAGCAGCGAAAGTGCCACCAGCAGAAGGTGGCGCAGGATGAGCGGTGGCAGCGCCGCCCGTCGCCACCACAGGTAGGCCGCGAAGGACTCCCGGGCAGGTGCTTCCACCGCGGCGGACGTGGCCGGGCCGCGGGTGAGGCCGATTTCCGCCAGTGCCGAAGCCGCTACCCGGGCGATCGGCTCACCCTCGACCTCGATGCGGTGGTTGAGCTGCCGCATGGTCGCTTCATTCAGCCTGCCCGAAAGCCGGGTAAGGGCCGCCACCGCGCCCGGCAGACTGTCGGCCAGCCGGCGGCTTGCCAGCGCGGCCGCCTCGTAGGGCGGGAAGAAGCGGCGATCATCTTCCAGGGAGACCAGCCCGCTCCCGGCCAGCAGGCCGTCGGTGGAGTAGCCGTCGATGACGTCGACGGCCCCGCTCTGGAGCGCCTGGTACTTCACCGCCTGCAGCAGCGATCGCACCGCCTTGAGCCGGAGTCCGTAGGCCCGCCGGAGTCCGGGCAGTCCGTCATCCCGGCCGATGAAATCGGGCGTGAATCCGGCGACGAGCCCGGGGCCGGCGCGCGCCAGGTCGGACAGGGTGCGGAGCCCGAGGCTGTCCGCGGTCGCTCGGCGCACGGCGATCGCATAGGTGTTCTGGAAGCCCAGCGGGGGGAGCCAGCGGATGCCGTAGCGGGCGCGGAACTCGGTGGCGACCAGCCGGAACACCGTCCGCGGATCCGGCGGCGGCTGCTGATGCAGAATCGCGAGCAGGCCGGTCCCGGTATACTCCGGGTAGATGTCGATGGCCCCGGTCCTGAGCGCCTGAAAGGCGATCTCGGTGGCGCCCAGCCCCGGGCGGCGGTCCACCCGGTAGCCGGCGGCTTCGAGCACCTGGGCGAACATCTCCGCCAGCAGGTAGGATTCGCCGAAGGGCTTGGATGCGACCACGATGGGGCGGGTGGACTGGGCGGCCGCCGGGGAGGTCGGGACGGCCAGGAGTGCCAGGAGGGCCAGGACGCCGGCGCGTTTCATGGCCGCGCGCGCTCCCGCGCGAGTCCGGTGCGGCGCAGCAGTTCGCCCACGTAGGGCGTCGCCGGTGCGGAGCGGAGCCCGGCGGCGGTGGCGACCTGTTCGATCCGGCCCTGCCGCATGACCGCGATCCGGTCCGCCAGCCGGACGGCTTCCTCAAGGTCGTGCGTGACCAGCACCATGGTGAGCTTCAGCTGCTGCCGGAGGTCGAGAAACACGTCGTGCAGATCGCCGCGGGTAATGGCGTCGAGGGCGCCAAAGGGCTCGTCGAGCAGCACCGTCGTCGGCCGGGACGCGAGCGCGCGCGCGATGGCGACCCGCTGCCGCTGTCCGCCGGAGAGTTCGTGGGGCCAGCGGTCCGCAAACCGGGCCGGCGGCAGGCCCACCAGCTCAAGCGTCTGATCGGCGCGCCCGGCGGCATCGGGCGCGCCGCGGAGCCATGGTACCAGGGCCACATTGCGGCGGATACGCCAATGGGGAAGCAGTCCACCCTCCTGGGGGACGTAGCCGATCCGGCGCCGCAGTTCCACCGGGTCAAGGCCGCCGGCGGGTTCGCCGTCGATCAGAACGGTGCCGGCGTCGGGCTCCACCAGCCGGTTGAAGGATCGCAGCAGCGTCGTCTTGCCGGATCCGCTCTCGCCCACCAGGGCGACGCACTCCCCGACGGCTACGTCGAGGGAAACGCCGGCCAGCGCCGCGACCGGACCGTAGCGCTTCTGCAGATCGCAGGCGGTCAGGGACACGGGGCGCCGGGGCAGGAGGTCGCCGTCACCGGGATCAGGAGATCTGGTCCCGGAGCTGATCGGTGGGGATGGGCTGGATGACCGGTTCGGTGGAGAGCCGCGCCACCAGGGCCTCGTGCCGGATGGCGTTCTTACCGCTTCCCTTGACGCTGTACATGAGGTCGTCGGCGTATTTGACGAGGCTGTTCACGCTGCGCGGCGGGTCGAGACAGGTGAGGACGCCGATGCTGAACGAGACGGGCCACTCGGCCCGCTGCATCTCGGCCAGCAGCCGGGCCTGAATCTTCTGGACCGCCTCATGCGCGGCCGCGTGGCCCGTTTCGGGAAACAGGATCGCGAATTCGTCTCCCCCCAGGCGCGCCACCATGTCGGTCGTGCGCAGATTGTCTGCAATGGTCTCAACCACCGCACGGAGCAGGTCGTTACCGACCGAGTGGCCCAGCCGGTCGTTGACCGACTTGAAATCGTCGATGTCCATGTAGGCCACGGTGAACGGATGCCGGTAGCGGCGCATGCGCTCCAGCTCCGACTCGGCCGCCTCGTAGAAGGCACGTGCGTTGGCCGCGCCGGTGAGGTAGTCGGTCCGGGCCAGCGTGGTTTCCCGCCGAAGGGCGGACTTGAGGCTGGTGAGCAGAATGACGACCACGACGAAAACGACCAGACGGGTACTGGAATTCCAGAACGGTACCACCGGACTTCCGGCCGCCCGCGGCAGCTCGGCGGTGAGCAGCCAGGCCAGGGCGCCGAACCCGGCCGCGACCAGCCCGGTCCTCCGGCCCGCGTACCAGGCCAGGCCCGCGATCGGCACTAGGTAGAAGACCGAAAACGACAGACCCGTCCCGGTGAAGTAGTCGACCAGGGCGAACCCGGTGATCATGCCAAAGCCCAGCGCCACCAGCAGCGGCCGGTTCAGGTGCTCCAGCACACGCAGCATTCTCATCGGGTTCCGGTTCCACCAGGTGATGCTCCACGATACCGGCCGCCTGGCTCCGCGGCAAGAGCGATCAGCGTTGACCCGATGCGGGATCGGATCCCTTTTCCGGCTCGAGATTCAGCGACACGGAATTGATGCAATAGCGGAGGCCCGTCGGAGCCGGTCCGTCCTCGAACACGTGGCCCAGATGCGCCTCGCACCGGGCGCAATGAACTTCGGTCCGGCGCATGAAGAAGGAATGGTCGGTCTCGGTTCCCACCGCGTCCGGGCCGGCCGGCGAATGGAAACTGGGCCAGCCGGTCCCGGAATCGAATTTGGCGTCGGACCGGAACAGTTCCGCCCCGCAACAGGCGCACCGATACACCCCGGCATCCTTGGTGTCCCAGTACTTCCCGGTGAAGGCCCGCTCGGTCCCTTTCCGGCGGCACACGTAGTACTGCTCGGGCGTAAGCTCCTCCCGCCACTGGGCGTCGGCCTTGCTGATCTTGTCGCTCATGGGCGTGGTCCCCCTCCTACTTCAGTTTGTACCGGTCCAGCGTCATGATCACGCTCTGCAGCCCTTCCGAGAGCGCCGGGTGGATCATCTCGGCATCGACCAGCGCCTGGGCCGGGGCACCCGCCTCGATCATGACGACGAACACGTGAATCAGCTCCGCGGCTTCCAGCCCGACGATCGATGCCCCCAGGATCCGGCCGCTCTCGGGGTCGAGCAGCACTTTGAGCAGGCCCGCCGTTTCTCCGGTCTCCACCGCCCGGGCGATCGAGCCGAACGGCATCCGCGCCACCTCGTGCGGAACCCCCCGCGACTTCGCCTCCTTCTCCGACAGGCCGACCCGTGCCAGCGGTGGATCGGTGAAGACCGCATAGGGAATGAGCCGGTCCCTGCGGTTCCGGCTGGCGCCGTGCATCAGTTGATCGAACAGGATCCGGTGGTCGTCCCAGCTGCTGTGGGTGAACTGGGGTCCGCCGGTGACGTCACCGACGGCATACACGCCCTCGGCGCTGGTCCGGTAGTTGTCATCGGTCTTGATGAAACCCCGGGCGTCCAGAGCGATGCCCGCGGCCTCACAGTTGAGGCTGTCGGCATTGGATCGCCGGCCGGTCGCTACCAGCAGATGGGTTCCCCGGATCCGGCGCCCATGCTTGGGAATGACCGTGATCCTGCCGTCCGCGCCCTCGATCTGCTTGACGTCGGTTCCCAGGCGCAGGTCCATGCCCTCGCCCCGCAGGGCCTCCTCCAGGGCGAGGGAGAGGTCCGGATCCTCCCGGCTCAACAGGTGGTCATTGTGGTCCACGATCGTGACCTTGGTGCCGAAGCGCCGGAACATCTGGCCCAGTTCGCAGCCGATATACCCTCCGCCGAGGACGATGAGGTGCTTGGGGACTTCCCGGAGTTCCATGGCCCGGGCGTTGTCCAGCCACGCGACGGTGTCCAGCCCGGGGACCGCCGGCGTGACCGGCCGGCACCCCGCATTGATGATCACCCGGTCGGCGGTGTAATCCCGGCCATCGGCGATCACCTTGCGCGGCCCGGTGAAGCGGGCTTCGGCCCGTATCAGCGTCAGACGGTCTCCCGCCCGGTCGAGCCGCCGCTGGACGCCGTCACGCCACTGCTCGACGATCTCCCGTTTCCGATCCACCACCGCCCCCAGATCCACCGAGACCCGGCCCGTCCGGACCCCGAGGCGGGCCGCGCCGCGGGCCACGTGGGCCGCTCGGGCGCTGGCGATCATGGTCTTGGTGGGGGTACAGCCGACATTGACGCAGGTTCCGCCCAGATGCGCCTTCTCGAACAGGACGACGCGCTGGCCCGCCTCGGCGAGCCGGGCGGCGAGCGGGGCCCCGGCCTGGCCTGAGCCGATGATTATCGTGTCTGCGTGCATCCGGCGTTCCTTTCAGGGAATCGATGACTCGCGATTCGTCCGGCCGCCTCCGGTTCGGGGCCGGTGAGACAGGACGACGCGAGTTCGTTACAGATATCCAAACCGTTTTCCTGTAACAGTTTATGGAATGCGAATTCGTCGCGCCCCCGATTGGCGCGCTTCCGGGGAACCGCCAGCGGGGTTATATGCGTTAATACCCTATCTCCCGCCGATTGCCAACCCGAACCGCCCGAACCGCCTGTGCCCACTCGTCTTGAACCGGCCGTCAGCAAGGCCACCATTGTCGACGCTCTGACCGAGGCCCGGGCCCGAACGCTGCTGCTGGTGGCGCCGCTTTCGGAAGCCGACCTCCTGGTGCAGCACGATCCGCTCATGAGCCCCATCATCTGGGACCTGGGGCATATCGCGCATTTCGAGGACGTCTGGCTGGTAGAGAACGTCGAAAGCGGGGGCTCCGGTTCCGAAGGCCTGAGCGGGGTCTTCAATCCGTTCGAGAATCCGCGGGCCGTGCGAGGGGGTCTGAAGCTGCCGGGCCTGGCCGACTGTCTCAGGGTCATGAACCAGGTCCGGCTTCGCGCGCTCGAGCGGCTGGGGGGTGTGGATTTCGAATCGGATGCCCCGCTGCAGCGGGAAGGTTTCGTCTATCACATGGTGCTGCAGCACGAGTACCAGCACAACGAGACCATCCTCCAGACCCTGCAGTTGAAGCAGGGGGCGCCGTATCCCGCTCCACGGGCGATCCCCCTGCCGCCCGCCCGGCCGCTGGACTCCGAGGCGGCCTGTGACGATCACGGTCCGATGGTGCGGTTTCCCGGAGGTGTGATCGACCAGGGGACGGATGACCGGGCAGTGGCGTATGACAATGAGCGTCCCCTGCACCCGGTGCGGGTCCGCCCGTTCTGGATCGACCAGACGGCCGTGACCAACGCACAGTACCTCGCGTTCATCGAGGCGGGCGGATACGAACGCCGGGAGTGGTGGACCGAGGCCGGCTGGGCCTGGCGGGAACAGGAAGGTCTCGTGGCCCCGAAGTACTGGGTCCGGGACGGTACCGGGTGGAAGACCCGGTTCATGGACCAGACCGTCCCGGTCGAGCCTCTCGAGCCGGTATGTCATGTGTGCTTCTACGAGGCGGACGCGTTCGCCCGGTTTGCCGGCAAGCGGCTGCCGGCGGAAACCGAATGGGAGGCGGCGGCGTCGTGGGACCCGTCCACCGGGGAGAAACGCCGGTATCCCTGGGGTGACGATCCCCCGACCGTGCGCGATGCCAACCTCGACCAGCTCACCTTCCGGCCCGCGCCGGTCGGGGCCTATCCCCGGAACGTCTCGCCCATCGGCTGTTACGGCATGATCGGTGACGTGTGGGAGTGGACCGCCAGCGACTTCACGGGGTATCCCGGATTTCAGAGCTTCCCGTACCGGGAGTACTCCGAGGTGTTCTTCGGTTCCGACTACAAGGTGCTGCGGGGCGGCGCATGGGCGACACGGCCCGGGGCGATCCGCAACTCGTTCCGCAACTGGGACTATCCCATCCGCCGCCAGATCTTCAGCGGCTTCCGGTGTGCCCGCGATGCCTGACTCCCGCGCGGCCGCCGCGGCCGTCAACCAGAGCATGCGGGCCGAAGTCCAGGCCGGCCTCGACCGGGACCAGAAGGAACTCTCCCCCAAGTTCTTCTACGACGAGCGGGGATCCCGGCTGTTCGAGCAGATCACCGGTCTGGCGGAGTACTACCCCACCCGGACCGAGCGGCACCTGCTGCAGACCCTGATTCCGAAATGGATCCCCGAGTTCCGTACCGCCGGGCTGCTGGAGCTCGGTGCCGGCAGTGCGGAGAAGAGCCGTGTGATCCTCGACGCCATGCGGGACGCCGGCACGCTGTCGATGTACGTGCCGGTCGATGTGAGCGCGGAGTTCCTGGCCGAAACCGCCCGGCGGCTCCGGGGCGAGTATCCCGCGCTGCGGGTGACCCCGCTCGTGGCCGACATCACGGCCCGGCTGGACGTGCCGGCGCATCTGCACCGGCCGGCGCTGTTCGCCTTCCTCGGGAGCACCATCGGCAACTTCGAGGACGGACCCGCCGTCGACCTGCTGCAACGGGTCGCCCGGCAGCTGCAGCCGGGGGACCGGTTCCTGCTCGGCGCGGACCTGGTCAAGGACCTGGCCCCGCTGGAAGCGGCCTACAACGACAGCGACGGCGTAACGGCCGAGTTCAACCTGAACATGCTCAGGGTGTTGAACCGGGAGCTGGGCAGCAACTTCGATCTCTCGGGGTTCACCCACCGGGCGTTCTTCAATGCCCGGGCGTCCAGAATCGAAATGCACCTCGTCTCGCTGCGGTCGCAGGAGGTGAACCTCCCCGGGGTCGGGACCTACCTGTTTCAGCCGGGCGAGACGATCCGGACCGAGATCAGCCGGAAGTTCACCCGGGAGAGCCTGTCCGATCTGCTGGCCGCGGCGGGGATGCGGATCGAGCGCTGGGAAACGGACGAGCGCGGATGGTATGCCATGGCGGTTGCCGTCCTGGCCACGCCGGGACCGAGCCGCCGGCCCTGGGTCTCCGGGCTCGCGTCGTCGGTCGCCCCGCTGCGGGAGGATCTGCGCCGCCATGCCTTCCGGCTGGAGGATGCACCGGCGGAATCCCCCGGACTGATCGGGGCGGAGGTCGAGTTCCTCGCGCTGCGGGCGGAAGACGGCCGTCCCTGCCCGGTGGAGGCTCGCTCGGGGGTGTCTTCCATGGCATTCCTCCGGGCGTACGGTGCCGGGCTGGGCTGGACCGAAGAGCGTTCACCCAAGGGAGCGCCACGCTTCCGGCTGGGTGACGCCGGGGCGCTGGCGTTCGAGCCCGGCGGGCAGTGGGAGATCAGCACGGATCCCTCGCGCAGCGTGTCGGACCTCGTCTCCCGGCTCCACGCCGTCGTTACTCCGCTGCGCCGGGCCGCGGCGGATGCCGGGATCCGGCTGCTCGCATCCGGAATCGATCCGGTCAACCCGGTCGAGCACGCTCCGCTCATGCTCCAGGTGGAGCGCTACGTGCGGATGTCGGAATATTTCGCGGCCATCGGCCGGCCGGCCGGTGCGCGGATGATGCGCCAGACGGCGGCCCTGCACGTCAATCTGGACTTCGGTACCCGGAACATGGTTCGCTGGCGGGTGCTGAACGCGGCCGCCCCGTACCTGACAGCGATGTTCGCCAACTCGTCCCGCTATGCCGGCGCCGAGACCGGCAGCGCCAGCACCCGGGCGCAGGTCTGGCGGGCGCTGGACCCGGCCCGGACCGGGATTCTCAGCGCCGGGCCGGTTTCGGAGGACGAGTATCTGGATTTCGCGCTTGGCGCCCCGGCCATTCTGCTGGATACCCGTGACGGTCGCCACCGGCCGTTTGGAGAAATCTGGGCGGCGGGGCAGGCCTCGATGGAGGCCTGGCATGAGCACCTGACCACGCTGTTCCCGGATGTTCGTCCCCGGGGTTATCTCGAGGTCCGCTGTATCGATGCTCTTCCGCCCGAGTGGTATGGGGTTCCGCTGACGGTGCTCGCCGGCATGATGTACGATCCGGAGAGCCTGGTGGAGGCCAGTGACCTCCTCGGCTCCCCCGATCCGTCCCTGCTTTCCCGGGCCGGTGCCGCGGGCATGGCGGATCCGGAAATCGGTCCGCGCGCCCGGGCGCTGTTCGAACTGGGCCTGGCCGGAGCCCGCCGCCTGGGGCCGGACGTCGTTGCGGCCCGGGAACTCGAAACCGCCGCCGCGTACCACCAGCAGTACACCGCGGTGCTGCGGTCACCCGCCGGCGACTGAACCCCTGACTTCACCCCTTCCCGCCTATCCGCTACCTTCGGTGGCGGTTTCGGCGCCGGGGGCCGGTGGCCCCCCGCACGGTCAAGCCGACCACCCGCTGTCCGGTTGCCTTTCACCACCGGACGGCGGAGCAGCGGCTACCCACTCCTGCTTTCTTCCTGTCCCGTGATGCGCACTGCGCTGCTCTGGCTCTCCGAACGTCAGGGAGTCTTCAATTTCATCAAGCGGAACGGCCTCGCCCGGAAGTTCGCTTCCCGGTTCGTGGCCGGGGAAACCCTGGACACCGCCGTTGAGGCGGTCCGGGAGATCAACCGCAAGGAGATCACCGCCTCCCTGGACCTGCTGGGGGAGAGCGTCGCGCGGCCGGCCGACGCTGAAGCGGCACGCGACGAATACCTGCGGATTCTGGAGCGGATCTCCGAGACCGGGGTACACTCCAACGCCTCGCTGAAGCTGACTCAGATGGGGTTCGATATCGACGAGGAGCTCTGTTTCAGAAATCTGAAGCAGATCCTGGACCAGGCGCGTCTCCGGAATCTGTTCGTCCGGATCGATATGGAGAGCTCGGAATACACTCAGCGGACCCTGGACTTCTTCTACAACCGGTTCTACCAGGACTACGCCGGCGTAACCGGCGTGGTGATCCAGTCGTGCCTGCGCCGGTCGGAGAAGGACGTCGACCAGCTGATCGAGCGCACGGTGCGCGTCCGGATCTGCAAGGGGGCCTACCTCGAGCCGCCCAGTGTCGCGTTTCCCGACAAGGCGGACGTGGACCGGAACTACGTGACCCTGATGGAGCGGCTGCTGGAACACGGGAACTACCCGGGAGTCGCCACCCACGACGAGGCGATCATCAACCACGCGATCGAATTCGTCGAGCGCAGGAAGATCCCGCCCGAGAGATTCGAATTCCAGATGCTCTACGGTGTCCGCCGGGATCTCCAGGAAAAACTGCGCAAGGGCGGGTACAACATGCGGGTGTACATCCCCTTCGGCGGCCAGTGGTATCCCTACCTCATGCGCCGTCTGGCCGAGCGGCCCGCCAACATCGCGTTCATGCTGGCGAATGTGCTCCGGGAGGGTGTGCGGCGCCGGTGAGCGAAGTCACCCTCGGCGGATACCGGCGCCAGCACGACCGGGCGCCCGCTTTCGGTGGCAGCGACGGCCACCCGTACTCCGTCGGCATTCACCTCTCCGATGATCCCGATGCCCGGGGGCTCTATGGGGCCGCGCTGCTCTTCATCCGGTGGTCCGCCGCCGGGGATCGCCCGGTGGGACACCTGGAAACCGACTGGCTGGCCTGGGGCCGGACACCGGCCGAAGCGTCCGAACGGATCGAACTGCTTTCCCTCTTCGACGTGAAAGCCGCATTGGAGGAGGCGATCGCCAATGCCCCACCGGCCGACTGGTAGCCGGAAGCCGGCCGCGCCCCCGTCACCGCTGCACCCGGGTGACTGCGGATGACCGGGGACCGGCCGACCGGAGTCGTGCTGGGGCGGGACGCCGCGGCCTACCGGGTGGCCCTGCCCGGGCGCCAGGTGCGGGCGGTGCTGCGGGGGAAGTTCAAACAGGAGGGGACCCCGCACCTCGTCGTCGGGGATATCGTCCGGCTGGACCAGGAAGACACCGATCCCCGGGGAATCGTCGGGGTGGAGCCGCGCCGCAGCCTTCTCGAGCGGCGTTCTCCGGGCGGACGCGGGAACCGGCCGATCGCGGCCAACATCGACGAAGTCCTCGTGGTCACGGCCGTGCGCGACCCCGTCCCTGTCCTCCAGCTGCTGGACCGCTTCTTCGTCCTCGCCGAATCCAACCACCTGCCCGCGGCCCTGGCCGTCAACAAGACCGACCTCGGCGACCCCGGTCCCCTTGCCGACCGCTTCCGCCGGGTGGGGTATCCGGTCCTCCCGGTCTGTGCCCGTTCCGGCCAGGGAATGGCGGAGCTCCGGCGGCATCTGGCCGGGCGGACTACCGTGGTCACCGGCCCCTCGGGCGTCGGCAAGTCGAGCCTGGCCAATGCCCTCGAGCCCGGACTCCAGCTGCGAGTCGGCGAAATCAGCGCCCGGGCGCGGCGCGGCCGGCAGACGACCGTGAGCGCCGTCATGATCCCCCTCGAGATGGGCGGCTTCCTGGTGGACACGCCGGGCTTCAGCGAGGTGGGCCTGTGGGGAATCGAGTCCAGGGACCTGGCATGGTGCTTCCCGGAGATGCGCCCGCTGCAGGGGGAATGTCGCTTCCCGGACTGCCATCACCGCTCCGAACCGGGCTGTGCCGTGCTGGCTGCGGTGGAGACCGGAACCATCGCCCGGGACCGCTGGGAGAGCTATCTCAAGCTGCTGGAAGAGATCGAAAGCGCACCGAAGGACTGGGAATGACAGCAACAGGCCTGAGGCCCACCGGCCCGGCACCAGTCACCCGCCACCCGGTACTGCCTCAGCCCTCAGTCCTCAGTCCTCAGTCCTCGATCCTTCGTTCCTTCTTCCTTGTCCACCGCGATTCATCCCTCTCCTCCACTTTCTGCATCATGCGGTCGAAGGCTTCCTGCAGGTCGATGCCTTCCCGGTTGGCCATGCAGATGAGCACGAAGAGAATGTCGGCCATTTCCAGGGCCAGATCCCCTTCGGGCTCATTCTTCTTCTTCGTCTTCTGCC
>JBFXBG010000007.1:0-56377 GCA_050183505.1 Gemmatimonadales bacterium
GCTGATGGAGTCCTGGGAGTTCCCGTCCGATACCTACGCCGTCCGGTCTCACCTGGCCGGCCGCGGCGTGGACCCGGACGCCGATCTGCTCGTGGCGCACCCCCGCCCCGGCAGCACGATGCTGGAGACCGGAGCGATCGAGGCTCTGCTGGAGCAACAGGGCGAGGAGATCGCGCTGATCTGCATGAGCGCGGTCAACTACTACACCGGGCAGCTGCTGGATCTCGAGCGGATCACGGCGGCCGCGCACCGGCACGGCTGCCTGGCGGGCTTCGATCTGGCCCACGCCGCCGGCAACGTTCCGCTCCGGCTGCACGAGTGGGGCGTGGACTTCGCGGTCTGGTGCTCCTACAAGTATCTCAATGCCGGCCCCGGCGCCGTGGCCGGGGCCTTCGTGCATGAGCGGCACGGCAACGCGGCGGACACGCCGCGGCTCGCCGGATGGTGGGGCAACGATCCCGCCACGCGCTTCCGGATGCACCTGAACGAGACCTTCACGCCCCGGCCCGGCGCGGACGGCTGGCAGCTCAGCAATCCGCCCGTTCTGGCCCTGGCACCGCTGGTGGCGTCGCTGGCCATCTTCGACGAGGCGGAGATCCCGCGCCTGCGGGACAAATCCCACCGGCT
The DNA here is from genome assembly GCA_050183505.1 of Gemmatimonadales bacterium. Lineage (GTDB taxonomy): Bacteria > Gemmatimonadota > Gemmatimonadetes > Gemmatimonadales > GWC2-71-9 > JBFXBG01. The sequence goes on from JBFXBG010000007.1 coordinate 628, forward strand.
CACCGGGTACCTCGAGTATCTGATCGACCGGATTCCGGGATCTCCGTTCGAGATCATCACGCCCAGGGATCCGGATGCCCGCGGCTGCCAGCTGTCGCTGCGGGTGAAACGGGGCGGACGCACCCTGTTCGACCGGCTCCAGGCCGGCGGCGTCCTGGGAGACTTCCGCGAGCCGGATGTCATCCGGCTCGCGCCGGTCCCGCTCTACAACAGCTTCACCGACGTCTGGCGCGCAGGCCAGGTGCTCGAAGCCGTTTCCCCGCTTCCCTGATCCGGTTCATGCCTGACCGCTACATCGTCGCCGGCGCCGGCCTCGCAGGTTCGCTCATGGCCCTCTTCCTCGGGCGGGAGGGTCACAACGTCGAGGTCTATGAGCGGCGGCCGGATCCGAGGCTCGCCGGGCATGAGGGCGGGCGGTCGATCAACCTGGCGATCTCCGAGCGGGGTCTCGACGCCATGGGCCGGGCGGGCCTGAGGGATCAGGTCCTGGCCATGGCCATCCCGATGCGCGGCCGGATGATCCACGGCGCCGCGGGGGAACTGCGGTTCCAGCCCTATGGGGTGCACGGCCAGGCCATCAACTCGGTGAGCCGGGGCGGACTGAACTCCCTGCTGCTCGAAGCGGCCGGCCGGGAAGCCGGCGTCCGGCTGCATTTCGACCAGCGCTGCCTGGAGGTCGATCCCGAGGTGGGGCGGGCGGTGTTCCAGCATACCCGGACCGAGGCCCGGACCGAAACGAGCGCCGACGCGATCATCGGGGCCGACGGCGCCTTCTCCGCGGTCCGCGCCGCCATGCAGCGCCGCGACCGGTTCGACTACTCCCAGGACTATCTCGCCCACGGCTACAAGGAACTGTACATCCCGCCGGCCGAAGGGGGCGGCTTCCGGCTGGAGCCGAACGCGCTGCATATCTGGCCCCGGGGCGGCTTCATGATGATCGCGCTGCCCAACCCGGACGGCTCGTTTACCTGCACCCTCTTCTGGGCCTTTGAGGGTCCCAACAGCTTCGCCAACCTGAGGTCGGAGGCCGACGTCCTCCGGTACTTCTCCGAGGTATATCCCGACGCCGTCCCGCACATGCCGACCCTGGCGGAGGACTTCTTCCGCAATCCGACGAGTTCGCTGGTCACGGTGCGGTGCGGACCGTGGACCGTCGGCGGCCGGACGGCGCTCGTCGGGGACGCCTGCCATGCCGTCGTCCCCTTCTACGGCCAGGGGGCCAACGCGGCCTTCGAGGACTGCGTCATCCTGGACGAATGTCTCCGGCAGCACCCCGGAGACCGGGCCCGCGCGTTCTCCCGGTACCATGCGATCCGGAAGGAACACGCCGATGCCCTGGCGGACCTGGCCATCGGCAACTTCATCGAGATGCGGGACACGGTGGCCTCACCGCTGTTCCGGCTCCGCAAACGGGTCGATAAGATCCTGCACACGCTCTTCCCCCGGTGGTACCTGCCGCTGTACACCATGATATCATTCTCCCGGATCCCCTACGCGGACGCCGTCCGGCGGGCCCGCCGACAGGACCGCTACGTCCGGTGGATCATGGGCGCGGTCATCCTCGCGGCGCTGGGCGCCGCCTGGATGCTGCTCCGGGCCTGATTCCCGCGCCCCCGCATCCCGCCTCTCAGCCTACAGGACCATGCCGCTCACCTACCCCGACTACCTGAAGCTGGACCAGCTGCTCGACCTCCAGGTCCCGCGTTCGGCGCCTCCCGAACACGACGAGATGCTTTTCATCGTCATTCACCAGGTGTACGAGCTCTGGTTCCGGCTGGTGCTGCACGAGCTGGACAAGGTGAACCGGGACTTCGATGACGGCGATCTCTACGGCGCCATCGCGACCTTCAAGCGGATCCGGACGATCATGAAGACCCTGGTGGGGCAGCTGGACATCCTGGAGACGATGACCCCGCTCTCGTTCTCGTCCTTCCGGGACCGGCTGGACACGGCGTCAGGATTCCAGTCGGTGCAGTTCCGCGAGCTGGAATTCGCGCTCGGGCTCAAGCGCCCACAGCTGCTCGACAACTTCCCGTCCGGCTCGCCGACCCGCCGGACCCTGGAGGCCCGGCTCCGCGCCCCGTCGGTCACGGATCATTTCTACCGGTTTCTGGTGAAGCGGGGGGTCGCCGTTCCCGCCGGGCTGCTGGAACGCGACGTGACCGAAGCGGTCAGCGGCAACGAAGCGCTGCAGACCGAGCTGCTGCGGGTCTACCATGAACAGCCGGATCTGGTCATCCTGCTCGAGCTCATGACCGACCTCGACGAGGGTTTCCAGGAGTGGCGCTACCGGCACGTGAAGCTGGTCGAGCGCACCATCGGCGCCAAGCACGGCACCGGCGGTTCATCCGGCGTCGAGTTCCTCAAACGGTCGCTCTTCCAGCCGGTGTTCGCCGACCTCTGGGCGATCCGCCACCGCATGTAGCCGGGACGCCGCATGATCTACGACATCACCCCCGTCGTCTCTCCCCGCTTGGCCGTCTGGCCCGGCGATACCCCGCCAGCGCGCGAGGTACTGATGGACCTGCGCCGGGGGGACAGCGTGACCCTGTCCACCCTGCGCGCCACCGTACACCTGGGCGCCCACGCGGACGCACCCAGTCATTATGGGGAATCGGCTCCCACGATCGAGTCCCGTGGCCTGGACGATTACCTGGGGCCGTGCCAGGTGATCCGGGTCCCCTCCGTCCGGGGACGCCGCATCCCCGCCGGCAGCCTGGCCGCACCCCGGGCCCCCAGGGTCCTCCTGGCCACCGGCACCTACCCCGACCCGGAGGAGTTCAACCGGGACTTCGCCGCGCTCTCCGTCGAGCTGGTCGAGGAACTCCATCGGGCCGGCGTGAAGTTGATCGGCGTCGACACGCCCAGTGTGGATCTGTTCGAATCGAAAGATCTGCCGGTGCACCACGCGATGCTGGCGCGGAACATGGCCATCCTCGAGGGGCTGGTGCTCTCTCAGGTACCGGAAGGGGTCTACGAGCTGATCGCGCTGCCGCTCAAGCTGGAGGGATTCGATGCCAGCCCGGTGCGGGCGGTGTTGAGGGATTGAGGGATTGAGGGATTGATAGATTGAGGGATTGAGGGATTGGGGGATTGGGGGATCGGGAACCGACCTGAGCGGTGGATCGAGGTTCGCCAGCCTGGTCCGTAAACCCCTCAATCTTTCAATCTATCAATCCCCCAATCCCTCAATCCATCAATCCCTCAATTCCGCGATCACCTTCAACTCGATCGCGATCGGTGTCGGCAGACGGGTCACCTCGACCGTCGTCCGGGTCGGAGGCGCCGCGCCGAAGTACTCCGCGTAGATCCGGTTCATCGTGGCGAAGTCGTCCCTCATGTTGGTGAGAAACACCGTGACGTCCACCACATCGCTCAACGAGGCACCGGCGTCCTCCAGCACGATCTTCACGTTGTCCAGCACCGACCGGCACTGGGCCTCGAAGTCGTAACTCTTCACCTCGCCCCCATCCCCCAGGACGACACCGGTGATGTCCCGGGTGCCTTTGGCGCGGGGGCCCAGGCCGGCGAGGAACAGCAGGTTGCCGACCTTCCGGGCGTGCACGTACGGTCCGACCGGCTCGGGGGCGCGGGAACTCAGGAAAGACTGGGACATTGCACCATGGGGATGAGGTCAATTCAGGACGGCCCGGGCGTTGTTACTTCATTGCCACGCACACATTCTTCGGCTCGGTAAAGAACCTCAGCGCTTCCTCCCCGCCCTCCCGGCCGAGTCCGCTCTGCTTCATTCCTCCAAAGGGGACGCGCAGATCGCGGAACAGCCAGCAGTTCACCCAGATCGTACCGCAGTCGATGCCCTCCGCCACCCGATGGGCCCGGCTCAGGTTCTCGGTCCACACCGACGCCGCCAGTCCGTAGGCGGTACTGTTGGCCCATTCCACGGCCTGGTCCTCGCGATCGAACGGCAGGATGGTCACCACGGGTCCGAAGATCTCTTCCTGATTCACCCGGCAGTGCGGCCCCAGGTCGGCGATGACCGTGGGTTCGATGAAGAAACCCTCCCGGCATCGCTCCGGCAGTGAGGCCGGCGGTCCGCCGCCGCAGAGGATGGTCCCGCCTTCTTCCCGGGCCAGGGCAATGTACCGGGCGACCTTGTCGCGATGAGACGCGGAGATGAGCGCGCCCTGCCGGGTCCCCGGCTCGAGCGGGTCGCCGCAGGAGAGCCGCCGGGCTTCCTGGACGAACCGCTCCACGAACATGGCGTAGGCCGGACGCTCGACCAGGATCCGGGAGCCGCAGAGGCAGATCTCGCCCTGGTTGGAGAATGCCGACCGGAGAGCCCCGTCCATGGCCTGATCCATGTCGGCGTCGGCAAAGATCACGGTCGGGTTCTTGCCGCCCAGTTCCAGCGTCACCTTCTTCAACCCCGCGGCACCGACCCGGGCGATCTCCCCGCCCGTTACGGTACCACCGGTGAAGGAAATGGTCCGGACCAGATCGTGGCCGGTGATGGCCGCTCCGGCGCGGGCCCCCAGGCCATGAACGACATTCAGCACCCCGGGCGGCAGCCCCGCTTCGCGGCAGACCTCGGAGAGCGCAAAGGCCGTCATCGGGGTCAGTTCCGACGGCTTGGCGACGGCGGTGTTCCCGGTCGCCAGCGCGGGCGCGATCTTCCAGGAGAGCAGGTACAGCGGGAGATTCCAGGGGGAGATGAGGCCGGCGACCCCGCGCGGGCGGCGCAAGGTGTAGTTCAGCGCGGCGTAGTCGGTCGCATGCGCGTCGGTCCGGGTGTGCAGGATCGCCGTGGCGAAAAACCGGAAATTGGCGACCGAGCGCGGGATATCCAGGCTGCGCGCCAGCCCGACCGGCTTGCCGCTGTCCACCGACTCGAGCCGGGCGAACTCGTCCACCCGCGCTTCGATGAGCCCGGCGATCCGGAGCAGAACCCGGGACCGTTCCTCGGCCGGAGTCCGGGACCAGCCCTCAAACGCGTCGCCCGCGGCCTGGGCCGCCTTCTCGACATCCGCCTCGCCACTGTCGGGGACCCGCGAATAGACCCGGCCGGTCGCCGGCTCGACGTTGTCGAGGTACTCCCCGTTCACCGGGGGAACCAGGTCGCCGTTGATGTAGTTGGAGATCTTCTTCATTCAGGGCGCCGGTTGCGCGTTCAACCACGGGCAGACGCTGAAAACCGCTGCTCCTCGACCCCTCGACCCCTCGACTCCTCGACTCCCTACAACGACGCTGTCCGCCCCCCGTCCACCGGCAGGCTCACGCCCGTGATGTAGGATGCCGCCGGGGAGGCCAGGAACCCCACCGCCGCCGCGACCTCCTCGGGAGCCGCGAACCGGCCGAGCGGGATCAGGGCCTTCATGTCGGCCTCGATCTCCGCCTGGCTCACCCCCGACTTCTTCGCCTTCGCCTCGATCAGCGCGTAGTGCCGGGAGGTCAGGGTCGCGCCCGGCAGCACATTGTTCACGGTGATTCCGGACTTTCCGACCTCGCCGGCCAGCGTCTTGGACCAGCTGGCGACCGCTCCCCGGATGGTATTCGATACGCCGAGTCCGGGGATAGGCTGTTTGACCGACGTGGAGATGATGTTGATGATCCTGCCGTACCCGGATTCCCGCATGCCCGGCAGGACGGCCAGGGCCAGATACTGATTGCAGATCAGGTGGGCCCGAAACGCCTTCAGGAACTGCTCGGCGCTGGCCTCCACGATCGGCCCGCCGGGCGGCCCGCCGGTGTTGTTGACCAGAATCTGGACCGGTCCGTGCTCCGCCAGGTACGCGGCGACGGTGTCCCGCACCTGCTCCGGCTCGCTGAAGTCGGCCACCAGCACGCCGTGTTCCGCCCCCTCGCCCGGCGGCAGAGACTGCCGGACGGCCTCCAGCCGGGAGCCGTTCCGGGCCAGCAGCGTGACCGAGGCTCCCTGCCGCGCCAGTTCGATGGCGCAGGCCTTGCCGATACCCTGGGAGCTGCCGGACACCAGGGCCCGCTTGTCATGAAGGGGAAGCATGGAGTGAAGGTAAAGGCGGACCCGGACGTCAGGTAGGGAGGGAGGTGCAGGTCCTTGCGACGGTTGGCATTCGGACCGCATCAAGGTGAGCTTACAGGGGACAACATTCTGTGCCGCCGGGCCGTAAGGGGTAGGTGACGTTGAAGACTCTGTTTCCAGAAGGGACGCCACGACCCAGAGGGTTCCTGGGTGCCAGATGGAGGATCCGGGAGGCCCTGCCGTTGCCACGGGCCCCCCGGTGGCCCGGCATTACCTCGAGCGTGGTGGTACACGCCGCGCTGGTCCTGGCCATTCTCCTCGGCTTTCACGCCACCCCCCCGCAGGATCAGGCCGCCGCCCGGGACGCCGCCCTCCCCCGGGTGGTGGACATGATCTACATCCCGCCACCCAGACAGGCCCCTGTCCCGCCACCTCAGGAGGCGATCCAGCCCGCCCCGGAGCCGACACCAACGCCCCCGGTCGAGGCTCAACCGGAGCAGCCCCAGCAGCGGCCGCGGCCCAACGCGGTCCAGGCCGATCGGAACGAGCGGGAATCCGCCGTCCCCACCCCGCAGGAGGAGGTCCCGGCACTGACTCCGCGGGAGGGAGCGACCGATTTGGCGTCGACCGATGCAGACCGGAAGGGCGACGGCAGCACCAACCCTGCTCCCGCGCTGACATCCCGGGGCGAGCCCGTGCCCGGTCTGCCGCCCGCACCCGACTCGGCGGCCCAAGTCGACTCGGAGGTTCAACGCATCTTCGGCCCCCGGTCCGGCGGCGTCATGGCACGGCTCGGCATCGGGCCCGATGCCAGCCTCGACAACAATCCTCACCCCGAGCGGACCACCTGTGTTCCCCGGCCACGGCCCGCCGGTGCCGAGAAGGAAATGGTCGAACTGGTCGGCCGGGTGTACACGCCCAGCCATCAGCCGCTGCCGGGAGCCTTTCTGCAGATCATCGGCACGCCCTACTCCACCTTCAGCGATCAGAGCGGCACCTATCGCCTCACCTTCGATGCCGCGCTGGTCGACAACTGCCGGACCCAGTTTGTCCGGGTCGTGGCCGACGGCTACCGCGGCCGCAACCTGATCCTGGGGCTGGGACCGGGCGATACCGACGTACTGCTGGGGAGGAACTGAAGGGATTGAGGGATTGAGGGATTGGGGGATTGAGGGATTGGGGGATTGAGGGATTGGGCGGACCGCTGGGATCCGTGCGGTTCACCCAATCCCTCAATCCCTCAATCCTTCAATCCCTCAATCCAACATCTCTTTCCGTACCCTGCCTTCCATCGCTTCTCCCGGCACGTTCATGAACCCGTCCTCCGACATCGTGAGTTCAATGATGTCCGCGCCGGGGCCGAACCAGCGGGCGCTGGGCTCGAGATCCGACGGATAGGTGAAGAGCGGCAGGGCCGCGGCCGCGAGTGCGGCCTGGGAGCCCAGACCTGATTCCGGCATGGTACCGGCCCAGAGAGTGGCCCCGTACATCCGGGCCAGCCGGTGGATGCGTGACACCTCGGTCAGGCCGCCTACCCGGTGGACCTTCACGTTCCAGACCCGGGGTCCGTTGAGTGCGATGATCTGGGAGGCGGCCCGGCTGTCCCGCAGAGTCTCATCGAGGCAGATCGGGGTGCGGAGTGTCTGTCCCAGGCGCACGTGGCCGACGATCTCGTCCGGCGCCAGCGGCTGCTCGATATAGAGCAGGCCCGCCTCATCCAGCGCCCGGAGATTGGCCTCATGCTCGGGCCATTCGTATGCGCCATTGGCGTCGACGGTGAGCGGCAGGCCGCTGCCGCCCATGACTTCCCGCACGGCGCGGACCGGCTCGACGTCCCAGCCGGGAGCCACCTTGATCTTCACCCGGCGGTAGCCCTTGTCGATGGCTTCCGCGACCCAGCCGCAGAGCGTACCCAGCATGCGGTTCCGCGGGATGCCGAGGGCAACGCCGCAGGGGATCCGGTCGGCGGGGGCCACTTCCAGCCTGGCGGCAAGCAGCTGGGCCATTCCGGTCCCCCGGCGGTTGGCCTCCAGATCCCAGGCGGCCGTTTCGACGGCGGCCCTGGCGAACGGATTGCCCCGGATGCCCAGGCGGAGTTCCCGGTCGACTGCCTCGGGCGACTCGAACTCCCGATCCACGATCTTCGGAATCAGCACCCGTTCGATCAGATCCCGCGCCCCCGAAAGCGTCTCTTCGGAATAGAACGGAAACTCAAAGGGCGGGCATTCGCCGTAGCCCTTGCGTCCGCCTTCGTCCGTCAGTTCGACCACGACGGAGTGGCGTTCGGGAATCTCCCCGCCGGAGATGATAAACGGCTCCCGCAACGGGATCCGCAGGTCAACCAGCCGAACCGACGTGATATGCATGACCCTCCTGATCCGGGCTTCCGGGGGCCGTAACGCACCCCCTTCTCACTTCTCGCTTCTCACTTCTCACTTCTCACTTCCCAACATACCACCGGACCACGATCAACCCGGCCGTGTCGACGCTGTGCCCGCCGAAATCGGTGCTGCTGCCGGGCGGTACCGGCGGGGTGGTCTCGACGTTCAGGTCTCCGAAGCCGGTGTAGGTCACCTGAGCCTCGCCACCCACGCTGAAGTTCCGCAGGGGAAAATACTCACCTCCGAAGGCGGCGCTGAGAAACCAGTCCCGCTGGGAGACTTTCTGGGTCGCGGAGTTGAGCGGGTCCTCGTAGTGCTGGCGCAGCGACCGGCGGCGCAGGCCCAGGCGGGGCCCGGCATAGAGCCTCAGCGGGCTGGCCGTCTGGAAGACATAGAACACTCCCACGCCCAGGCGCCAGACCGTCAGCCTCGACTCGTTCACCGTGGTCTGACCCATGAACGTGTCGGTGCTCTTGTCCGATTCGGAGGCGAACCCCGCCATAGGTTCGATCCGGATCCGGGTAGAGACCTGCAGCGGAAAATGGATGTTCCCGGTCCGGGCGCTGAGCTGGCTGCCCATGCCGAGGGATCCGTCGGTCGGTGTCATGTCGAGGCTTACACCCACGCCGAAGCGCGGTGGGTTCCCGGTCTGGGCCAGGGCGGGTGCGGCCGGCAGGGCGAGAACAAGAAACCACGGGAGTATGCGCATGGATAAGTCCTGGATGCTGGGTGGGACCGCTCGGTGGGCCGGGAAGCCCGGCCCGGGGTCTTCAGGCTGCCATTCCGCCGTCCCCTGCACGTGACCCCGTCCCGGGCGGGGCCGTCACGTTGACCGGGCCGCCGCGATCGTCCCCCCGGGGAGAGCACCATCGATCAGGTCCCGGAACCTGAGCTCCCCGCCCACCCGGGCCAGCCCGCCCCGGGCCTCGAGGTCCAGCATGCCCGCAACCAGTCCATCCTCCGGATCGAACAGGAGTTTGTGCAGCACGCGCGCGGTCCGCGAGCCGTGCCTGGCGGGGTACTCACCCAGGGGCACCTGGAAGTAGGTATGCAATTGCACTGTGGCGCAGCCGGCACGCGCATAGTCGAGAATGAGCCTGCCGCTGTGAACATTGCCGGTGCCCGAAAGCGGGAGCGACCGGCCCCGGCCGCCCTGCGGCCCGGTCCGGGCCAGGACCCGCAGATTCCGGTCGCTCAGGTCCCAGCCGCCGAAGGCCACACGCTTCACCGGATCGAAGAGCCGGTTGAACACCACCAGGGCATCCGCCCCGCTTCCGCGGGCCGCATCGATCATCTCCCGCTGGAAGGCGTCGTCGAACCGGGCATTCATGAGCTTGAGCCCGAGTACCAGGCCATGCGGCGCCCCCGACCGGATGCGGCCGGGAACCTCCCGCACCCAGCGCAGAACCTGGGAGCGTTCGTCGGCCAGGGCATCACCCGCCAGGGTCGGGGAGAAGTCCTTTTCCAGCAGCAACGCTTCCTTGCCCCATGTCTGCGCCAGCTGTCCGGTCGTAAACCGATACTCCTCGTCCCTGAACGGCTCACCGGCAGCCGGCAGGTGGTACTTGACCGAGGGCACCACCAGCGGACCGCCCGCCCGGGTGAGGTCCCGCCCCGCGCGCACCAGGGCCAGATACTCGTCCAGCGACCGGTCCCAGCCGCGGCCTTTCCAGGTTACGGTCCAGCCTTCCCGGCCGGTGAGGGAACGGATCCGTTCCACCTTCATCCGGGTCTCGTGAACCGCCCACGCCGCCATGGACTGACCGCCCCGTTCGTCCTGCGCGATGACCGTCTTCAGAACGACGAACGCCAGGCCGGCCGCGGCATCCGCTTCGAGCTGATCGGCCCGAAGCGAGAGCTGCCCGGAGCCCTTGCCGATCGGATGCGGCAGGGTCCGGCCCAGGTAGCTGGTCGTAAGATCGATCCGGTAGGTCTGCCGGATGTGGTCGACGACGTCGGCCCGCCACTCGCGGCCGAACCGGTCGAAATCACGCTCCAGCGGCCCGTGCATCCTTCACCGCCTGGTCCACGAGTCGGCGCTCCGCTTCCGGCAGGGGCGGCCCCCAGGGATCGTCACAGGCCTGCGCCGGGATGATCCGTTCCGCGGCCAGGGCCCAGAGCATCCGCCGGATGTACCCCTCCACAGGCGGGGTGAACGTCGCTTCGGCAAACCGGTCGCAGACGGCGGAGAGTTTCATGAACCGCTCCCATTCGCGGGATCGATGGGATTCGAGCAGGGCCGCCTGCAGATCGGTCAGGGCTCCACCCATCCCGATCAGGGCCGCCCGGGCGCCGAGCATCAGGGAGTAACCCAGGAAACGGTCTTCTCCGGTGACCAGGAGGCGGTCGGGCCGGCCCTCCATCCGCCGCGCGATCCGCTGGAACGTCATGACCGAATCCAGCGTGGCCACCTTGATGCCGAGGATGCCGGGCAGATCCAGGATGGCATCGAGCGTGGCATCGTCGTAGGCCACTCCGCCCGCGGCCTGGTACAGGTAGAACGCCAGCGACGGCAGCTCGCGCGAGAGCCGGGTATGATGGTCCACCGCGTGCTCCCGCGCCGGGAAGATGAGCAGCGCGTCGGCGTGCCCGCGCCGGGCGGCGATGGCCGTTCCGATATCATGCGCGCCGGCGATGATGACCCGCTCCGGCAGGGCCTCGCGCCAGACCTGCAGCACGGTTGCCCGCTGGTCGGCGGTCAGATGCGGGCCCCGTCCGGTATGAGCCCAGACCGCCACCCCGGCAACCGGCTGGGCCGCCATCCATCGGGCGTAGGCCTCGAGCGCGGCCAGATCGATCTCGTCCCCGCGGAAGGGGACCGGCACCGCGGGAACGAGACCGCCCCGGATCCGATCGGCCACCGAGGCGGTCATGTGCTCCGGATCTCCTGAACATTGCCGTGGGTGATGCGATCCCGGATGGCCGGCGGCACGTCCAGCAGATCCAGCCTGGCCCGACTGCTCTCCGGAATCCGGAGCGGCATGCCGGTACCGAAGAGAAACCGCTCGGGTCCGATGGTCGTGAGCAGCGTCTCCAGGTGATCTTCCGGCGGGCCCCAGACCCAGCAGATGTCCCACCAGATCCTGGCGGATTCCTCCGGGGTAGATCCGAAATGAACCTCCTCGATGAAACCGCGGTCGGCGTGGGTGATCACCAGCTTGAGATGGGGATGGCTGCGGATGAGCGCCCGCACCGCGTGGGGCGGCAGATCGGCGACGCCGTCGTTCGGATGACGCTGGCGGGAGTCTTCCAGCCGGACCGCCATGAGGAGGGGAATCTCGAGTGCGCCGCACTCGGCCGCGAGTGCGCGGATGGCGGGTCCCGTCGGATCGAGGCCCTGGTACATCGGGTCGCACCGCACGGCCGGTACGCCCTGCCGTCCGGCCAGCACCATTTCCTCCTGCCAGTGGGGCAGCTCCGGATGGATCGCGGGCACCGGCAGCAGCCTGTCATGGCCGGCGGCCTGCCGGTAGAGCCAGGGGTTGCCCTCCATCGGATCCTTCCAGAAGAGCCCCGGGAGGTGAGAGACCCAGGCCCGCGCGGTTCCGACGCGGTCCATCGCCTGGAGGATCGCCTCCACCGAGGTACCGGGAACCCGCCGCCACGGGTAGGCCCCGAGAAACACGTTGACGTCGATGGTCATGGCTTGCCCCATGGCCGGTCAGGAAGCGGCGGCCGTTGAGGTGAATGCGCCCTCGGGGAAGATCCGCGCCGCATTGCGCCAGGCAACGTCCTCCAGTTCTTCACCGGAGAGGATCCGGCTCAGGCAGCGCAGCTTGGCCCATCCGGTATCCATGGTCAGGTCGCAGCCCCACAGCAGCCGTCCCGTCCCCACGGCGGCCACGCAGGCCTCCAGCATGCCACCGTCGACCCCGCTGCCGGAGAGATCGACGAAGACGTTGGCAACGTCCCGCACCGCCCGCAGCGAATGCTGCCAGTCCCCGCCGCCCCCGATGTGGGCAAGAATGAACGCAACCTCGTCGTGGCGGCGGGCCAGCTCGCACAGCTCGACCGCATCCGAGGCCTCCTGGGACGGCCAGTCACGCCGACGATGCTGCCAGATGTGGTGCAGCACCGGCACCCCCCGCTCCCGGGCCCGGCGGCAGACCGGATCCAGCAGATGATCGTTCGCCCGGCGGCTGGCCGCCAGCTTGATCCCGATCAACCCCTGCCCCAGCCCCCGGTCGATCTCGTCCAGCGCATGCGCGGTGTAGTTCGGATTCACCGCCACGTAGCCCCGGATCGTATCGGGATGTTCCCGCTGCAGGGCCAGCATCACGGTGTTGGCATACTCCAGATCCGCCGGCGAGGGGAAATAGGTGGGTGATGTCGCCCCCCAGGTTCCCAGAATCGAGGCGACATGAAACCGGATGCCGATCCGCTCTCCCGCCCGCAGGCGGCTGGCATTGCGCTCGCGCCAGTCCGCGCGGGGCGATCTCTCATGCAGGAAGTGGGCGTGGATGTCGATGAGCATGGTCAGACTTCCCGCGCGAGCGCCGCCTCGACTGCCCGCAGCGCGGTGGCGATGTCCGCCGGCTGATGCGCCAGCGACACGAAGTTGTATGCCGAGCGTTTGAACAATACGCCTTCCCGGGCGCAGGCCGCGGCGAACCGGGCCGAGGCCTGCTCGTCCGTGAACTCAAGGAAGCACATCTCCGGGAGTCCCCGCACCGCGACCGCCGACGAATGCTCCTGCGCGAGCCGGTTCAGCCCGTCCATCAGCAGGCGCCCGGTCCGTCCCAGGGCAGCCGGGACGTCGCGGCTGGTCATCACCTCGACCGTGGCCTGTGCGGCGGCCAGCGCCACGAATTCGGTCGCCAGGGTGGAGGATATCCAGGTCCGGGTTGCGGCCGCCATGATATCCCGCCGCCCGCCGACCGCGGCCAGGGGGAACCCGTTGGCCAGCGCCTTGCCCAGAACCATGAGGTCCGGGTGAATGCCGTAGCGCTCGGCAGCGCCACCGACCGCCAGCCGGAAGGCGGTCTTGATTTCATCGAAGACCAGCACCGCACCCGATCGATCCGTCTCCTGCCGCAGGGCCTCCAGCCATTCACGCCTGGGTTCTTCGTGGACCACCGGCTCGACCACGACGGCGGCCAGCGCATCACCCCGCTGCCGGATGAGGTCCCTGGCGGCGTCGGCATCGTTGAAGGCCAGCGCCCCGGTGAGCCCGCCGGTCGATACCGGCACTCCGGCAGCGCCGGGCTGGCACCAGTCCAGCCATCCATGATACCCGCAGGTCAGGACCGCGTCCCGGCCGGTGTGCGTCCGCGCGAGCCGGACCGCGGCGGCAACCGCCTCCGCCCCGGTCTTGAGGAAGCGGACCTGTTCCAGCCAGGGAATTGCGCGGCCCAGCGTTCCGGCCAGCCGTTCCTCGTGTACCGGGGGCAGCGGCCCGACGACGCCGTCGCGCAGGGCATCGCGCACGGCCGACTCGACGGTGGGGTCGGCGTATCCCAGGCCCACGGCCCCCAGTGCCATGATGAAATCGAGATACTCCCGGCCCTCCTCGTCCCGGACCCGTGCGCCCGCGGCGCTGACCATCCTCCGGGGGAGTGTCGCATCCACGGTGTCGCCGAAAAGGGCTTCGGGCCGCTTGCTGCCGGTGGAGCTGAACCCGGGAATGCTCATCGACCGTTCGTCCTCGGTGGGTGCGCCGCGTGCCGGGGGCCGGATCATTCCAGTATCAGGCGGCCGAGACGGCGCGGGTCCTGCCGGTCGCCCAGGAGATAGATCCAGCCGTTGCCGCCGGTCCAGATGAGCTGCCCGGCCCGGCGGATCCGTTCCGGCCGCATCTCGTTCACCGCCAGATCAAGGCCCAGTTCATTGCTGGAGAGGATCTCCCAGGGCGGCCTGATGCCAAGGGTGACGCGATAGCCCCGTTCCATCCGCTGCCAGTGCCCCCGCACCATGCCGTCGCGCGCGCCGGTCCCCTCGACCGGGCGGACCCGCAGGCCGTCCCCGGCGGTATCGGGCACGATCAGGAATCCGAGCAGGGTTCCTTCGTGTCCCAGGTACAGCTGGATGCCGTCGCTGTGGATATCGTCCGGCTCGTTGTCGAGCCGGAGCGGCGGCGCGTCGGCCGGGCGGAACATGAGTTCCGGCTTGACCACCTCCACCATCAGGTAGAGTTCCTCTTCGGACCAGTTCACCCAGGCTGAAGCCGAGAACTCCTCCGGGCCGGCCCAGGGCTCTTCGCTCCGCCGGTACTGATCTTCGGTATCCAATGCGAGCGGTTCGGCCGGCACGAACCCCAGCTCGGTGCCGTCCAGCACCGGCGGCTCCTCCACCCAGATGGCCCGGGCCTCGACCGGTTCGACGATCGTCCGGCCGGTGAAGAGGCCTTCGACCGGCGGCGGCTGGATGATCTTTCCGCCCAGGCGGACGGTCGCCCCGCCGCTCTCCACCTGCCAGCCGTCCATCAGCGCGAACTGTCGATCGACTCCGGTGGCGGTTGTGATCTCGATCAGTTCCGCGGTCGTCGTCATCCCCCGGACCGCGCCGGACGGATCCAGCACCGCCACCAGGCGGACGGCCCGGCCCCGGGCGCGCTGCAGCAGGAACGGCGCCGGACCGCTGCCGGGAAGCCCCGGTGCGGTCAGCTCGAGCAGCTCGTCATGACCCGCGAGGAAGAGGCCCAGCGCGGCATCTCCGCCGGTCGACCGCACGGCGACCGGCCCGTCCCCGGCCGGCCGGAACCGGCGGGCGCCGGAGACGAATTCGTTCTCGAAGGGAACCGTCTCCCATTCACCGGAAGTCTCCACCCGCCAATCTCCCTGAAGGTGCCACGGCAGTTCGATCAGCCGTTCGTCCGTCCCGGCGCTTCCGACCGAGTCGACCAGATACGCCGGTCCCGCGACCAGCGTCCGGGTCATCTCACCCAGGATTCCGCGGGCCCAGGCCCAGGGGCCCTCCACGGCGTACGCGTCGCAGACGGCGTCGTCGGGCGGCTGGTCCCTTCCGTTCAGCCGGGGTGCGTTGTGCGCCAGTGTGGACCGGTACCAGATGAGATCCCGGCTCACATAGGACCCGGTGCCGAAATCGGGGAGCCAGTACCTGCCGCCGGCGTGCAGGGTCAGATGCAACCGGTCCGCGTGCCCGTGCCCGCCCCCCCGGGTCCCGCATTCCAGGCTGGCGTAGCGGTCATCGGACCGCAGCACCACGAGCCCGTTGGTGGGAAGGTGCGCCGAGCCGGCTTCCTCACGGGCACCGGTCTCGAGTACCGGGGTCATCTCCAGGGCCGCCCACCAGGAGAGGTCGGCGCGGCTTCGGGTAGCCGGGACCGGCTCTCCGGCCTCGTGCAGCCAGGAATCGAACGCCTGCGACGGCTGGGCCGGGGCCCGGTACAGAGCGTCGAGCCAGCCTCCGATCCATGGCCCGGTTTCTTCCGGCAGCCACGCCTGGCCCGCTTCCCAGAGCTCCAGGTACATCGGTTGCGCCAGGGAAACGCCGAACCGCGAGTCCCGTCGCGCCGGAAAGGTAAGATCCGGCAGGGCCGTCCGGGTGGGCGCCCGCAGGGCCGCGGCGACATGGCTCCGCAGCTCCGGCTCCTCCAGCACCAGCCCGCCGGCATAGCGGGCCCAGGCCAGGCCGATCAGCAGGCCGCGCAAGGCGAAGAGATGGTAGTTCTCTCCCTCAAACCAGAGACCGTCTTCCCCGAAGCCCTCCATGAGATGCCCGATCAGGCCGGTGCGCCCCTCGACCGACTCGCGGACCAGGTCCTCGTCGCCGAACCAGCTCCCGGCCGCGACCAGCGCGGCGCTGTTCCAGGTCTGCCGGTTGGAGAATCCTTCGTTGAACTCGCCGATGAGATTGGCGGCTTCATCCGCGACCCGGTCGACTACCTCGACGATGTCCTGGTCCAGCTTCCCGGCTTCCCGCAGCAGGGTGCCCGCCGCCAGATAGTCCAGCAGCCAGATCGACTCGAGGTAGGTCGAGAAGAAGAGATGACTGGGCCCCAGCACATTGTCACGATTGGGCAGCGCGAAGTAGAGTTCGCCGTAAGCGGCGAGAATCTCTCCGCTGCGGTCGGCCGCAGCCGGGTTGTCGGTGAGCGCGGCGAGGGTCGCGAGGTGGGCCGCGCGCTCCGCCAGCCAGAGATGCTGGAACCGGGCCCAGTTGAGATCGTGCCGCTCCCCGGTGACGGTCCGGCCGCACCGCGGGCAGCGATGGGCCCGGGGACTCCAGGGATCGAAGCCGAGCGGCGTGCCGTCATCCGGACAGAACCCGCCGTCGGCGCTGAGCAGCGCCTTGTCCTGCGGGATGACCGGCATCTCGGCAAGAATCCGGGCGGCGCGTTCCTCGAGCCGCCGCACGCACCCCTGCAGGTCTCCGGTCTCGATGAGCTGCCGGCGCTGTTCGAGTTCCGGAGCCGTCACCATGTTCGTACCCCCTCACTGGAAAAGGTCATCGGCAGCACCCGTGCCCCGGCCGCGGTCGCGGCCTCCACCACCTCGCCCGGATCGCCCCGGGCCACAAAGAACATCGACCCGCCCGCTCCGGCGCCCGCCGCCTTGCCGCCGAACATGCCCACCTGGGCCACGGCCATTTCGATCTTCTGCATCTCGGGAGTCCGCATGCCGGCATCCAGGGCCTGCTGCAGCCCCCAGTTCCGGCTCAGCAGTCGGCCCACGCCTGGCAGGTCCGCGTTGCGCAGCGCCTCGGCCATTTCGTCGGCCACATCCCGCATCCCCTGCAGCGCTCCGGTAATTCCCGGGTCCCGCCGCTGGTAGCCCGCCATCACGCGGGCAATCGTGTCCCCCGAGATCCTGGATGACCCGGTATAACACAGCACGGTCCGCCGCTCGAGCTCCTCCACGAACTCGGCATCGAGCACCAGCCGCTCGACGCCGACCTCCGGATCCCGAAAGGTGAACCGGTGGAATCCTCCCAGCGCCGCGGCAAACTGATCCTGCTTGCCGCCCGGCAGCCCGGCTTCAACCGCTTCCAGGCGCCACGCCTGCTCCGCGATCTCTTCCGGCTCCAGCGATTCTTCCCGGGCCCGGACCAGGGCGGCCACCAGCGCGACGTCCATGGCGCCGGAACTGCCAAGACCGGAGCCGGGCGGCGCATCCGACCGGGTGACCAGCGTGCAGGGGTGGACCGGCAGCATGCGCAGGGCGGCCTCGAGCAGCGCCAGCGGACCCCGGCCCGCCAGTTCAGCCGGCCCCGAGACGTCCCGCGTGAGACCCAGGTCCTCCGAGCGCAGGTGCACGCCGGTCCCGCCCAGCGTGAGGGAGGCGTGGGCCTGGAGACTGATGGCCGCGTTGACCACCACCCCGCCTTCCACGGCAGAGAAGGGCGGGACGTCGGTCCAGCCTCCGGCGAAGTCGAGCCGGGCCGGTGCAGCGGCGTGAACGGTGAAGGAAGGGCGGTTCATGGGCAATGAAGCTTAACAGGACCCCGGGACGAGAGAGTCCGGTCAGTTCCGGGGAGCATTCGCCTCGGCCGCCACCGTCCAGCCGCTCACGGTGGGGAACTCCCCCCGGATATCCATGCGCACCCCGTGTACCCGGCGGTTCTTCCCCTGCACGCCCCGGGCGTGATAGATGAAGGCGACCGGAACGCTGTCGGCGAACCGCCGCTGGGCCAGGACCGGATCGGCCGGGACGGTGAACCCGGTGAGGGCCGCCAGCCGGGGAATCTGCCCCAGGTCGAGGTCGCCGGGAATGCCCATCACGGCCGCCTGAAAGTCGTGGGCCCGGGGATTCACCCGGTCGAGGTAGGCACCCAGCTCCAGCTGCCGGATGACGACTTCGATGCCGACCCGCTTCAGCTGGGCCTGAATCATCTGCTCCAGGGCTGCCTCACCGCTCCCGACGGTCAGCAGCTCGAACCGGACGGTCCTTCCCCCGAGCAGCCGCCGGGCCGAGTCGAGCGACTCGGTCACCGGCAGGTCGACCGCTCCGGGGCTCCCCGGAACCACCGGGCCGGATGCCGCGGTGCCAAAGCCGTAGAGATAGCCCTCCACGATTTCCCGCCGGTCCAGTGCCAGAGAGATCGCCGCCCGCAGATCGCGGTCGTTGAACGGAGGCTCGCGGGTATTGAAGACGATGCCATAGGTGAAAAGCAGGGGATACGACAGGACCTCGAGCCGCGGGTCCCGGCGGACGAACCCGGCATGGGCCGGGTTGATCCCCGCGAAATCGAGTTCGCCCGAAGCCAGGGCGGCCAGTTTGGTCGTCGGTTCGTCCACCACCGCGATCACCAGCCGGTTGATGCCGGGTGGTCCGCCAAGCTCGGCGGGGAACCGCGGATTGGCCTCGAACACCCATCGGCGATTCGGCTCGTGAGCCATGAACCGGAATGGACCGTTGCCCACCGGATCCTGATTCCAGGCGGCGCTTCGGAGGCCGCCCGCGGGAACCGTGTCCAGCAGATGCGCCGGCAGGATCGCGAGATCGGTCAGGACGTCGGGCAGGTCGTTCCGGGGGACGGCAAAGTCGATGACCACGGTGGAGTCGTCCGGCGCGGACACCCGGCTGACGCCGGCCAGGTCCGGGAGGCGGGGATACCCGGTGCCGGGATCCCGGGCCCGGTCGAGCGTCCAGACGACGTCGCGGGCGGTAGTGGGCACCCCGTCGTGCCAGCGCAGGGACGTGGCCAGGGAGAGCCGCACCCGGCGGTGATCCGGCGACCATTGCCAGCGTCTGGCCAGGTAGGGAGTCACATGATACGCGGAATCGTACCGGACCAGCGTCGTCAGCAGCACGTAACGCTGGGTCTGACGGGCGAGCGGGTGAACCGTGAACAGCGGGTTGATGCTCTGCAGGTCCGCACCGGACGCGAACAGCACGGTGTCGCCCCGGCCGGGCGGTTCGCACGCGGCCAGCAGCAGGACCGACGCCAGCACGAGTCCCAGCGTCCGACCGGATGCCGGTGACCGGTTACCGGCCGGCCGGCAGCCTGCTCTGCCTGTTTCTGCGTTCATCGGCGTTTGTCGGCCCCGGCAGCTGAAGGTCTGGTACGGCCCCGGATTCTGGATTGTTCGGGCCGCTTGAGCAAGATTAGACCCATGGTCGGCCATCTCGCGCGGCGCGCCCTGATCGGCGCGGCCATCGTCTTCGGTGTCGTTACCCTCACCTTCTTCCTCCTCCGGCTCGCTCCCGGCGATCCGGTATCCCTCCTGCTCGGACCGGCCGCCACGCCGGACCAGATCACCGTCCAGCGTCACCTGCTGGGCTTCGACCGGCCGCTGATGCTGCAGTACCTCGCCTGGGTCGGCCGGTTCGTCCGGGGCGACTGGGGCATCAGCATCGCCACCAGCCGCCCGGTAGGTGCCATGCTGGCCGAGGCCTGGCCCGCGACGGTGGCGCTGGTGGGAAGTTCGCTGATCCTGAGTTACCTGCTTGGTCTTGCGGTCGGCATCATTCAGGCCGCCACCGGCCGCCGCGCGCTGGATACGACGCTGTCGGTCGTCACCGTGACGCTGTTCGCCATGCCGGGCTACTGGCTCGGCGTGATGCTGGTCATGGTCTTCACCTACTGGCTCGGGATCCTGCCGGCGTTCGGTGCCTCGGGTCTCGACGCCGATTTCCTCTCGCGCGGGGGCCGTGTGGTGGACCACCTCCGGCACCTCGCCCTGCCGCTCCTCACCCTGACCTTGATCGGCATCGGCGGGGCCGCGCGGTTCGTGCGAGGCTCGATGCTGGACGTCAAGCGGGCCCAGTTCATCACCGTGGCCCGGGCCAAGGGGCTCGGAAACCGGCGGGTCACGCTCCGGCACATGCTGGGCAACGCGATGGTGCCGGTGGTTACGCTGCTGGGCCTGTCCCTGCCCGCGCTCTTTTCCGGCGCCGTGTTCGTCGAGGCCATCTTCGCCTGGCCGGGCGTGGGACAGGTGCTGGTGAAGGCGGTCCAGGGACGGGACTACCCGGTCATACTCGCGGCAACGGCGGTCAGCGCGGGGCTGGTCGTGCTGGGCAACCTTGCCGCGGATCTGCTGGTGAGCTGGGTCGACCCGCGGGTGCGGGCCACGGAGGCCCGATAGGTGTCCGCCCGCTCCGGATTGCTCCGCGATGGCCGCGGCCGGTTCGGCCTGGCGGTTCTGGCCGTCCTGGTCGCCCTCGCGGTCCTGGCACCGCTCGTCACGACCGGCCACCCCGATCTGCAGCGGGACGTGGTCGAAACCCGGCTCCTGGCCCCGTTCAGCACCGACCTGCACGGCGCGTTTCACCTGCTCGGCACCGACCGCTTCGGCCGGGATCTCTGGACCCGCCTGATATACGGCGCCCGCACCTCGCTCATGGTGGGCACCCTCGCCATGGCGATTTCCGCTGTCCTGGGAACGCTGGTGGGAATCGTGGCCGGGCTGTACCGGCGGCGCACGGGCGCCACGCTCATGGGCCTGACCGACTTTGCCCTGGCGCTGCCGCGCGTGGTGCTGCTCCTGCTCCTCACCGCCCTCTGGCAGCCGAGTGCCGCGCTGGTAATCCTGGTGCTGGGCTTCACCGGCTGGATGAGCATCGCCCGGCTGGTCTACGGCGAGACCCGCAGCCTGACCGCTCAGTCGTTCGTGGAGTCGGCGATCGCGCTGGGGGCGGGCCGGGGCCGCCTGGTGGTACGGCATCTGCTCCCCAACACGCTCACCCCGATCATTGCCGCCAGTGCCCTCGGCATCGGGAACGCCATCATGCTCGAGGCCGGTCTGTCCTTCCTCGGGTTGGGCGTTCAGCCGCCGGCGCCGTCCTGGGGCAATATGATCGCCTCGGGCCGGGACACCCTGGTCAATGCGCCCTGGGTCGCCACCGCGCCCGGGATCGCGCTCATCCTGGTCGTCGTCGCGTGTACCCTGCTGGGGGATGCGACACTGGACATGGTGAGAGGTGAGAGGTGAGAGGGCGGAGCGATTCTCACACTGGTCGTGGACCCCTCCGGCCCGGTGGCCGTCAGCAGGGTCCCTCTCACTTCTCACTTCTCACTTCTCACTTTTGCTATGATCGTCGCCACGCCCCCCGCCTCGACCTCGAACGGTACGGCCTGGCGATCCCGGCTCAGGGCGAGCGGGGCGAGGATCGTCTCGTCGGCTCGGGCGAGTGCCGCCGCCCGGACCGGCGCGCCGAAATGCCAGCATCCGGCGGCGGGAACCGCGTGCGGGTTGTAGCACCGCAGGACCAGCCCCGTCCCCTGCTCCACCGGCTTGAACGCCGAGGCGATAAGCCCGCCGCCTTCCAGTTCGATGGAGGGATACTCCCGGGGCATTCCGCCGGAGAAGTCCCGGATCCACAAACCGCTCAGTGGCAGGAAGGATCCCTCCCAGGCGGTCATGAGGGCGGAAGGGTCGAGTTCCGGTCCAGCCAGCGGAAGCAGCGTCAGGTCGATCCGGTGGCCGCCCCGGCCCTGGGCCAGTGGGGTCGGCCTGGGCCACCCCGCGTGGCCGGGGCGGGTCGCGAGGTCTCCCCGGGAGAGTTCACCCACCGCGCGCAACAGTGTCAGAATCAGGTCGCCTGCCGCGGTCCACTCATACTCGAAGAATCCCGGGAGCATCAGCGCCAGACCATGGTCGGCGCCGGTCACCGCGGCGAACCGATGCGCCGGGGCGGTGTTCACCGGCGTTTCCATCGGGTGGACACGCTCATCGGCGGACGCGGCCTGCCGCCGGACGCAGCCAAGCTGCGCACCGGCCATGATCTCGCGGCCGGCGAAGCCCAGATTGCAGTGCGCCCGGAGGCGGTGCCAGTCGGCCTGATTGTTCAATGTCAGGGTGCAGCGCACGGCCGGATCGGCGTCCTGCAGGGTGACCACCAGGCTCACCGCGATCGGGCCGGTTGCCCCCCTCACCTGCCAGCGGGCCTCGATGGCGCCGACCAGGGGCCCCTCCGAGAGAACCCGGAGGGCGATCGGGCCTTCCCCGCGGCGGGACCGGCCACCCGGCACCGGACACCAGGTGTAGGTGTCGCCCCGATCCGCTTCATCCTCCAGCTCGAGAAGCCGGTCGAACCGGCGCCCGGTCCTGCGGTCCAGCACGCTCAACGCCCCCCGGTCGGTCAAGCCGACTTCCACCAGCTGATTCGAGATCCGGGTGCCTTCCACCACCACCCCACCCACAGGCGGAGTCCCACCGGAGACGAGTTCCAACCGCGTCAGAGCGAGGCCTCGGACCTGCGGCGCGTGAAACGCTACCGTCGCGATATCCACCTCGTCCTGATCCGGGTAGTGCCGCGCTGCGTCGAGTCGTTCCTGTCCTCGACGGACTTCGACGACCTGCAGCGGCACCAGGCCGCCGGAGGGTTCCCGCAGGGCGAACCGACCCGGCGCGAGGCCTGAACGCGCCCGGCGGCCGCCTGGCGGCCCCACCAGGACGTCACGGCGGAAGAACGAAATCTCGGCCCGGACCAGTTCCGCCCGCGCCCGGGGCGAGGGATTCCAGAGCAGGAGCGAGGGGCGGACCTCCCCCGGGATCTCGCGGGCGGCATCCGGATCGTGGCCCGCCAGATGATGCAGGGCCGCGCGCACCGTTTCGCGGCACGCGCTCCCGACCTGACGGAACCGTTCCTCGACCGCCAGCGCCACGTCGTCGCTGCATGATCCCGCGATCGAATCGTGAAACTGGCACTGGATCAGCCGGCGCCAGGCCAGCCGCACCAGCGCACGCCGGTCCGGGCCGCCCGACAGCCGGACCAGCGCGGTCAAGGGCTCCGCGAACCGTTCCAGCCAGAGCTCGAGCCGGCTGTTCCGCCGTTTCTGTGCCGGTCTCGTCGAGTGCACGCCCTGCAGGGTCCAGGTGTACCCCGCGGACCTGCGGAGTTCGCCGTGGACCACCGGCAGGTGCTCCGGACTGACGGCCTCTTCGACGGCGGACAGGAAGTCGTCGAGCAGGGAGATCCGCACGTCATGGCCGGGCTCCAGCGCCGCCAGCGCGTCGGCAAGCCGCGTCAGGCCGGGATGCAACGCGTGGTGGTCGGCGCCGACGAAGACCGCGACATGCGGTCCGGACGCGCGGCCGACCAGTGACGGGCGGATCCGGGCCCAGGCATCCGGGAGCGCGTCGGTCCCGTCGGGAAGCCCACAGCCCACTTCATACCCTGCGGCCGGAAGATGGTAGACCAGGATCTCCCGGCCGTTGGGCCCGCGCCAGCGGAGCAGATCACGTCCCCCGGCAAGGGCGGGGTCGAGGCCCCGCCAGACCACCCCGCTCTGAAGACCGAACTCCCGGGCCAGCAAGGGGAGAAACGCCGGGTGTCCGAAGCTGTCCGGCGCGTAACAGACGTTCATCCGGCGCCCGAACCGGCGGGCGTCCGCCGCGCCGAGCAGCAGGTTCCGGATGAGCGCCTCGCCCGAAGGAATCTGTTCGTCGGCCAGGACGTACCACGGGCCCACCCCGAGCCGTCCGCTCCCCACCAGCCGGCGGAGGTTGTCTTCGCGTTCGGGGCGGACCGCGAGATAGTCCTCCAGATGCACCGTCTGCCCATCGAGCACGAAGCGGAGCCGTTCGTCCGCCTCCATTTGGTCGATGAGGTCGTCCATCATGGTCACCAGCCGCACCTGAAACGCCGCCTGCGGCAGGTACCATTCCCGATCCCAGTGCGTATGGGGAATCAGATGAAACGTGAGGCCTGACATGAGGGGGGAAGATAAGGCGGCGCGGAAGGACGGAGGATCCCGGACTCAGTCCTTCCGTCCTCCCGCCCTTCCGTCCTTCCGTCCTATTTCACATGATACCGCCAGTCCACGATGCCGCTGCCCGCCGCCGAGACCGACAAGGGAGACTCGGCCGCCGGCGCGGGCGGCGTGATCTCGATTTCTTTCGCGGCCACGACGGCGCCGCTGCCGTCGAGAAACTCGAAGACGACCGTCACCGGTTTGGCACCGGCACTCGACTGAAGTCCCTTCACCGTCCCCGCCAGGTCCATGCCGTCACCGGAGGAGCTGCTCCGGACGTTTTCGATGGCGAAGGGCAGCGCTTCCAGTTCCTTGACCAGGCCGGGCAGGTGCTCCTTGTCCTCCAGCCAGATGTACCCCTGGTTCTGCAGACGGCGGGCCCACTCACTGAGCGGTTCCAGCGACACCAGTTTGCCGGCGACGTCCGCGAGCTTCTGCGCTTCCTTGGTGTTGTAGTAGGTGATGGCCAGATTCTTGAGTGCGAGCCGGTTGGTGGGTTCGGCCTCGAGAGCACGCGAGAAGTCCGCCGCTGCCTTGTCGAACTCCTTGGCCTGGAACCGGGCGGCACCACGGTTGATCAGATAGGCCGCCGAGTTCGTGTCCGGACCCCCACCCGTTGTCGCACCGAGCTGGCGCATGATGGCCTCGGCACTGTCGACCTGCCCGTTGGCGCGGAAGGCGTTGGCCAGGTATGTCTTGACGGCCGACACGTCGGGCCGTGCCTCGGCGTAGCGGCGCAGCAGCGGAATGGCCTGGGCGTAGCGCTGGCCGTTGTACAGCGCGATGGCCAGAGCGAGTGTGTTCCGATCCCGGGTTTCGGTGTCCTTGGCTTCCTCCGCGGCTGCGATGGCGGCCTGGTAGTAGACCGTGGCACTGTCGAGTTCACCGGCCTGGGCAAAGAGCGAGGCCGCACGGGACCGGGCGATCAGCGAGTACC
Source organism: Gemmatimonadales bacterium (assembly GCA_050183505.1). GTDB lineage: Bacteria > Gemmatimonadota > Gemmatimonadetes > Gemmatimonadales > GWC2-71-9 > JBFXBG01. Next base: position 25,505 of record JBFXBG010000007.1, read on the forward strand.
GCTCCTTGCCCCCTTCGGCGTTGGCCGCTCTCCGATAATAGGCCAGGGCGCTGTCGGTCTTTTCCTGGCCCTCGAACGTCGACCCCAGGGTATAGGCCGCCTGGCTCCCGTCGGGGTAGATCCGCACCGCCAGCCGGTAGGCCAGGATGGCGGAATCCGGCTTCTCGGCCTGGGCATAGAGACCGGCCGGCGTCAACAGGGCCAGCGAGGTCAGCCGCCGCATGGTCTGGATCTCCTCCTTGCACTGCGGCGCCAGCGTTTCAGCCCGCGCCAGGGCGGTGTCGGCCCCGATCACATCGCCCTGATAGAGGTAAATCCGGCCCAGGTAGAACCAGGCGCCCGGATTCTTGTCCTGCCCGTTTTCGGTAATCGCCGTGACGATCGACGCGGCACCATCCCGAAGCAGACGCTCACGATTGGTTTCGTTCCGGATCGCGGTGCTGAGGTAGGTGGCGCCGCTGGTGACCCGGAAGTGTCCGGTCTTGATCCCGCACTCCGGCTGCTCGTATTTGGTGGGCTGGGCGCGCAGGACCGCCCCGGCGATGTCCGCGTCCTGGGCCTGCACCGGAGCGGCGATCAGGACGGGAATGGCGAGAAACAGGTACGACCGATACATGAGGACCCCCGGCAGTGTGGGGATTATGAACGGTGAGCTGGACGGCCTGGTGATCGGCGCGTGGATGACTGGTGATTGGACGATTGGACGCGTCCGCTTGCCCCTGGAACTGCCTTCGGGGAATCTCCATCCCGCACCCGGACTCGTCAACCGGGCGGGCTCCGCGGCCGCGGTCCGATCAATCGATCCCGGATCCCCTCATCCGGCCGATCACAGCACGCCCCGCCGCTTCAGCCTGGTGTACTGCTCCACCACCGCCGCGGCGGCGCGCCGGGGAGGAACATCCAGGGTAATCACCCCCCGGCGGCGCATCTCGGCCAGGGCTTCCTCTCGCGCCAGCAGAAGTTCTTCGGCCGCGGCGCGCTGATAGGCCTCGGGGACGGTGGCCGGCCGCCGCGAACCCAGCTGCTCGAGCGCCGGATCCCGGAGGGTCACGGCCACCGGCAGGTGACGGCGGCGGAGCGACCCGCTCCGGGTGACCAGCGCGTCGCTGGCGGTCCGGTCGATCAGGTCGGTGAACAGGACCGTCAGGGCACGCTTCCGGTTGCGGGCGGCCAGGTAGCTCAGGGCCGCCGGATAGTTGGGCTCGATGAGCCGGCCTTCGGCAGCGGCCAGCCCGTCCAGCACGGCGCGCAGAGCCCGGCGCCCCCGGCCGGGTGGCAGGAAGACCTGGACCTCGTCGGCGAAGATCATGAGGCCGACGTCATCGTCGTGTTCGACTACGCTGTATGCCAGGTGCAGCGCCGCATCGATGGCCGATTCCAGCCGGGGAACGCCGTCGATCTCGGCCGTCATGAGACGGCCGGCGTCCAGCACCAGCATGACCGGCTGGCGCCGTTCGTCTTCATACTGGCGCGCCATCACCTTGCCCCGCCGGGCCGTGGCCTTCCAGTCGATGGTCCTGGTATCGTCCCCCGGGACCCACTCCCGCAGGGTCTCGAAGACTCGACCCTCGCCGATCCGGCGCACGCTCCGCCGACCGGCCTCCCGCCGCCGGGCGGCCTGCGCCGGCAACGATCGGATGGATGCTCCCTCGAGCCTGGGATAGACCGTGACCTGCCATGGCTCGGCCGGGACCGTACCCTGCCGCCAGACCAGGCCGAGCGGCCCCACGACGCGCGCGGTGACGGAGCCTCCCGCGCCTTTCCCCCTCGCGCGCGGCAGAATGCGGAGTGTTTCCTCGGCCAGGCCCCCCGCGGGGATCACGAACCGGCGTTCCGGCGTGTCCGCACCCCCCAGCGGTTCGGGAAACCGCTCCCGGACGATCACGCGCAACGGGCGGGAGCCACCCTGGCGCCAGATCACGCTCACCGGCAGTGCCCGGCCGACCGAAAAGGCCGGGGGCGACACCCGCTCCATCCGGAGTGCCGCGGGGGCGGGAACAAGCCAGGCATCCACCAGGAGCGCGAGCACCCACATGGCATCCAGCAACAGGAGCCAGGAGAGCGCATCGGCCCGGACAAAGCCGAGCAGACCGACGATCGCAAGCAGCGCGCCGCCGATGAACCAGCGGCGCGACGGTCCCAGCAGGTTCACCTGGCAACCTCGATCTTGTCGATGATCGTGCGGAGCGCCTGGTCCGGAGTCACGCCTTCCAGCTCGAGTTCCGGGGCGACCGTCACCCGGTGTCGCAGGACGGCAGGCGCGATCGCCTTGACGTCATCCGGTACCACGAATGGCCGGCCGTCAAGCAGGGCCGCGGCCTGGGAGGCCTTCAGCAGCGCCACGCTGGCCCGGGGCGAAGCGCCCAGGGTCAGGGCCGGGGCGTTGCGGGTGGCCCGCACCAGGTCGGTCACGTACCGGACGATCGACGGCTCGGCATGGATCCGGCGGCTCGCCAGCCGGAGTCCCGCGAGGCCGTCCACACCGGTTACCGGCGTCACGCCGTAACTGCCGGGATCATCGGCCTCGAATCCCTCCAGGACCCGGTCCAGAATTCCGCGCTCGGCCGCCTCGTCCGGGTAGGGCAGCAGGACCTTCATGAGAAACCGGTCCAGCTCGGCCTCGGGAAGCGGATAGGTGCCTTCGAACTCGATCGGGTTCTGGGTGGCGAAGACGGTGAAGCTGTCCGAAAGCAGGTGGGAGACCCCGTCGACCGTCACGCTCCGCTCCTGCATGGCCTCCAGCAGCGCGGCCTGGGTCTTGGCCGGGGCGCGATTGATTTCGTCGGCGAGAATCAGGTCCCCGAAGAGCGGGCCGGGACGGAATGCGAACTGCCCCTGGGCGGCAATCAGGTTGACCCCGGTGATGTCCGAGGGCATGAGGTCGGGGGTGAACTGAATCCGGCGGAACTGGAGCCCGAGCAACTGACTCAGCGTCCGCACCAGCAGGGTCTTGGCCGTACCGGGCACGCCTTCCAGCAGCACGTGTCCCCGGGCGACGAGGACCACCAGCACATCGCGCAGGGCTTCGGACTGGCCCAGGACCACGCGGCTCATCTGGTCCAGGAGGGCCTGGGCGGTCACGCCCTGTCGGGCTACTTCGTCGTTCGAGATGGGCTCAAGTCCTGCCACACATCCTCCACAGCGTTGGCGGCACGCAGGACGCCATCAGCGTCGGGCGCGCCGCGGGTGAGTCCTCGCAGGGTCCGCACGGCGCGCCGCGAGCGCTCCGTCCGGACGTTGGCTTCCAGATCCGCCAGCCAGGGCCGGGGATCGCTCCGCAGCGCCGTCCCCGGCGCCAGCCGGCGGCGGAGGCCCTGCACCATGAGCCGGACGGCGACATCGGCGCCGCTGGCCGCGGCCAGGGCCGTGGCCAGGGCGGCCACGTGCTCCAGTGGTGAACGTCGCCGGTGCTCCTCCAGCCGGACGACCGGGCCGAAGCGGACGGCCGCGGCGAGGAGTGCCAGCACGCCGATGGCGGCGAGTTGCCAGATCACCCAGCCGCGCGGATCCCTCAGGCTCCAGCTTATCACCGATCCGCCCAGCGAGCCGCCGCCGCCAAACCCCTGGTGGTACTCGTCGAACAGTACCTTCCGGTAGGGCAGCAGCACTTGCAGTCCGAATTCGCCCGCGGCGGTGTAGCGCACCGTCCGGTTGGTCAGCAGGGCGGCGTCCGCCAGCAGAATGACATGGTTGTGTTCGGTCGTGAGCCGCGCAGCCGCCACCCTGCCCCCCGGTGTCACCAGCAGCGTGTCGACCCGAAGCACCTCGGAAAACCGGCACCCGGTGTCTTCGATTGCGGCACCGGTCGTATCCCCTTCGGGGCTGTCGGTCAGGGAGGCCAGCACGGCATTCCCGACCCGGGGGGTCCGGCTATCCGGACGGCGGCCGGGCGGCGTTACCGGAATCGAGTCTCCCGTCCGCCGGTCAACCGAGTAACCGTAGCAGGCCATGAGGTCGTCGGTCCCGGCGCCCGCGAGCAGGAAGTCCCACCCTTCGGCCCCCCGCTGTGCGTAGATCCGTGCCTCCAGCGGGTCGATGCCATAGGGCGGGTTGAGCGAGACGAACACGCCGCTGTCGGGCGCCTGGGTTACCAGCATCGAGGCCCGCCGCCGGTACCGCTCGACCCGGACGCCCAGCGCCGCCAGCGCGTCGGCGAGCCCGCGTGCGCCGGCGGGCCCGGCGAGAAACGTGGAGGCCCGGCGGTCCTCCTGCGCCGGCCCACGCTCCCGGGTGGCAACGACGAAGACCGTCAGGAACAGAAGCAGGACGAGCGCGAGAAGAATCTCAAGCCGGGCCCGCATGCCATCCTCGTCTCAGACCCTGCAGCCAGTCCGCGTAGGCGGCCGCGTCACACGGTTCGGCGGCGAAGGCGTAGCGATAGAGCGCGCGCACCAATCCCTCGAACGCGCTGCGGTCCGCCGGCGGCAACCGGGCTTCCCGGGCGTATTCCCTCGGCGTCTTGGCGGGATGAAAGCTCACGATTCGCTGGCGGTCGAGCGCCAGCACCTCGGCCTGGAAGGACGCCAGCATGGCCTCGGGAAACCGGCCGCTCCGGGCGAGGTCGGCGGCCAGCCGGCGGTACCAGGCCTCATCGTGAACCGCCGCGGCTACCGTGGCGGACCCGCCCATCGGGGCGTGCGCCGCGCGCATGGTCCGGACCAGCACCACCAGCCCGTGAACCAGGATGGCGGCGAGGAGGAGGATCATGCCGGCGTAGAACCAGTTGAAAGCCGTCGGGCTCTGAGTGCGGAAGGCCTCGAGCCATTCCACCAGCCGCCGCCACAGATCGCCCATCCAGCCGATCGCCGACGGGGCACGGGGGGCCCAGTCGTAGGCGTGGCCGGCAAACACGCTGTCGAGCACCGCCCGCAGCGAATCGTCGGGAACCCGCGGGATCATGCCTCGCTCATGTTCGCCGCCAGCAGCTCCAGATCGAAGCCTTCCTTGCGGACCCTGAGGTCGTAGTAGGTCACCGTCTGCAGACAGTAGACGAGGGAGAACACCAGGACCCAGAGGATGACCATGACCGCCAGGGTGATCGCGCCCATGGTCCCGGTCTCCGCCCCGGCGGAGGCGGCACCGGCGATGACTCCCGCCACCACGGCCATGGCAATGAAGATGAGGAACGTGATCACGCCGAGCACCATCAGCACTCCCAGAATCCTCCAGCGGTTGCCGCTGGCCAGGCGCCAGGCCCGGCCCATGGCGCCGATCGGGTTGGCGTCCGGCTCGAGCACCAGGGCAGGAAGCGACACGAAGATCGACACCGCCAGGAAGAGTTCCACCGCCTGGTAGAGGATGAAACCGCCGACCGCCAGTCCCAGGCTGGTGCCGCTGACCGTTCCGGCTGCCGGGGCCAGGAGGGATACCGGAATCAGCACCACGGCCCCGGCCAGCAGGATCACCTGCTGCAGGATCGCGAGCACGATCACCGGGGCCGCCACCCGGAGGGTACGGCTCAGCGCCGCACCCGCGCCCATGGCCCGGCCCAGGTACGCCTCCGAGACCACGAACACGATGGCCGCGTTGGCCACCGAGTTGAGAACGAAAAAGAGCAGCGAGTAGATCAGCAGGTCGCCGAACCCGGCCAGCATGGCACTCGTGCTCGCGGCCTGCTCCAGGCTCCCGACGTTGCCCAGGCGCGCCAGGGTCCGGGCGCTGAGGGCGAGCGGGATGGCCAGACAGATGAGGGTGATGATGAGCAGCACCGCGAATCGGCGGCGGAAGATGAACAGAGAACGGTCCAGCAGTTCTCCGATCGACAGGGGTCGCAGGACCAGGTCGGCCATGGGGCGGGGGCTCCGGTCAGGTGGACGCGCCGGGTGGCGTGGGGGCGTCTGATGTTGGCGACCGGCGGGACCCCGCGCAAGGGACCGCGTGGCCTGCCGCCGCGCGGGCTGCTAACATGGTGGGCATGAGTACGCTCCCGCCCCCGGTGGATTTCAGCCAGCATCTTGCCGTCGAGACACCCGAGAATGTCGTGGTCGAAGTCGAGATCGCCGGCCTCGGCTCCCGGGCCCTCGCCGCCACGCTCGACATGCTGATCCTCGGCATCTGGACCTGGGCGTTCTTCCGGGTGGTCGGTGCCGTGTTCGGCGGCACCGGCAGCGGCTGGATCGAGGCGGTCCTTATCCTGGTGAACTTCGCCGGGTACTGGGCCTACTTCACCCTGTTCGAGGGCCTCCGCCAGGGCCAGACTCCCGGCAAACGGGCCGCCGGGATCCGGGTCATACGGGACACCGGTCACGGCGTCAGCTTCTCCGCCGCGGCGCTCCGCAACCTGCTCCGGATTGCCGACTTCCTGCCCCCGCCCTATCTCACCGGGCTGCTGCTGGTCCTGTTCCATCCCCGGGGGAAGCGCCTGGGCGACATCGTCGCCGGTACGGTCGTGGTGCGGGATCGGCCCGCCGAAACCGCCGGTCTGGTCCCCCCGGCCGGGGCGGACACCATGCCGGATGCGGCCATCGGCGCTCCGGAACTGACCGACGAGGAATTCCGCGTCCTCCGCGAGTTCATGGACCGGGCCGGGAGCCTCGACCCGGAGGCCCGGACACGCCTGACGGACCGCCTGGTGGAACGCTTCGCCCCGCGCTACCCGACCCGGCCCGGGAACAACCAGGTCTTTCTCGCCCGGCTGCTGCGCGATGAACTGGCTCGCCGGAGCAGCCGGTATGTGACCCACCGCCGCGGCGGTGGGCTGGCCGAGCGCTTTGCGTCACGGAAGCAGGAGCGGTGGAACGAGTTCCAGCGGCTGGCGGACCGGGCCGCCCGCAAGGGACTGGATGATTTCAACGCCGCGGAGCTGCCCGATTTCGCGGCCCGTTACCGGGAGGTAGCCGCGGACCTGGCACGCGCGCGTACCTACGATGCCCCGCCCGCAGTCATCTTCCGCCTGGAACGACTGGTCACGGCGGGCCACAACGCGCTCTACCGCGACGAGCGACGCCCGCTGGCGCGAGTCGCCCACATGGCACTCCGTGAATGCCCGGCCGCCATCATCACGGCCCGACGCTATGTGCTGGCGGCGTTCCTCGCCTTCCTGCTGCCCGCCGTCGTTGGCTTCATCATGCTCCGGGAACAGCCCGGCCTCGCCGCGGAGGTCCTGCCGGATGTGATTCTGGCCCGGGCGGATCAGGCGGAGGAACGCATGGCCCGCGGACTGGGGTACGCCGAGGTGGATCCTTCCTCCCAGGCGCCCATGGCCTCCTGGATCATCAGCAACAATATCCGGGTCGCCTTCGCCTGCTTCGCCATGGGGATCTTCCTGGGAGTCGGTTCGCTGGCGGCCCTGGCGTTCAACGGCCTCAGCTTCGGCAGCGTCCTGGGCCACTTCGACAATGTCGGCGTGCTGGGCTACATCCTCCGGTTCGTCGTCGGCCACGGCATCCTGGAACTGTTCGCCATCTGGGTGGCGGGCGGGGCGGGATTTCTGCTGGGGCTGTCGGTTATTGCGCCGGGCCGGCGTACCCGGGGAGATGCCCTGGTGCTCAACGGCCGCCTCGCCATCCGCATGGTCGGCGCCGTGATCATCTTCCTCGGCATTGCGGGCGTGATTGAAGGTTTCGTGTCGGCGGGCGGCGGGGGAACCGGGTTCCGGCTGACGGTAAGCTGGGCCAGCGTGGTCTTCCTGGTGCTCTACCTGCTCAACGGCGCCAGATACCTTCACCCCGGCGCCACCGGGTCAGCCGCCGGCGGCCCGGCCAGATCCAGAGCGGCGTAGCCCCCCGGCCGCGCCGCCCGGGACAGGGAGCCGGCAACCGGAAGCGGCGACTGTGACGCCGCAACGCTAATTCTCGCGGAGGATGGTTCGCATCCGGACCGCCAGCGCCTCGATTTCCCGCAGGCTGGCGACGGTCTCGGCGTCGAACTGGGCTTCGTTGAGGAGGAGCAATTGAGTCTCGGCCAGAAGAGCCGAAAGCGGGTTGGAGATATCGTGGCGCAGCTTGCTCAGGCGGTCGTCGTTCATACACTCCGCTCTAGAGAAGGGAACGATATAGATCCCGAAGGTGGTGCTCCCGCAGGTCCCGGACCGACTCCCAGAGATCCTGTTGCGACACGCCGCAGAGAATCTCCGCGGTGTCCCGTTCGAGGTTGGCCGCCAGATCCAGGAAATGCAGACGACCCCGCCACATGCCGTCGTCGGCCTGGTGGATCGTGAGTTTGATGGAGATGGAAGCGCCGTCGAAACGGAGGGGGGGCAGTTCGTGGACGACCGGTTCGCGAGGATCGTTCGCCTGATGCCGCAGGGTCTGGGCCGTCATGCCTGTCCTCTGCACGGGGGACCGGGGCGCCGCAACGCCCGGGGAGAGCCGGTAAGTCCAAGATAATACAAAGGGTTAGGGGCGCAATAACGGGGCGGGCGGGCGGGCGGGCGGGCGGGCGGGCGGGCGGGCGGGCGGGCGGGCGGGCGGGCGGGCGGGCGGGCGGGCCAGAATCTCGAAGCCCCCGCCGAGCGCGTCAAGTCGCCTCCCCGACACCGCCTGCGGCCCTGGGCCGCTCAGACCGCAAACGGGAACGGCACGAACGTCAGCAGGAAGATCACCACGCAAAGCCAGGCCACCAGGTGCCGGCTGCGGGGTACCCGCCGGTCCGGGGCCATGACCGAGGGATGGCTGACCCGGCCGCCACCCACCAGCAGGGCCAGGGCAACCCACACGTACCAGGTCCAGTGCCATTGCGCCAGCACCAGCAGTCCGATGATCGTGAGCAGCCCCACGAAGGACTGCCGCCGGCCGAGCAGGCCATAGAGGACGTGGCCGCCGTCCAGCTGGCTCAGGGGCAGCAGGTTAAGCCCGGTAATGAACATCCCCACCCAGCCGGCAAACGCCGGCAGGCTCAGATGCACCGCTGCGGCGCCGCGGAAGAAGTAGTCCCGGAAGGCGCTGGTCAGCAGTGAATCGCCCAGGGCGATGGGGTGGGCGGCAAAGACCACATAGGTGGCCGACGTCTCCGGCCCCGCCGGGACGATGGTCGAGGTCGCGTACCCCCAGATCATGACGCCGAGGGCCACGACGAACCCGGCGATCGGACCGGCCGCGCCCACGTCGAGCAGCTGGCGCCGGTCCAGTACCGGCGACCTCAGGCGGATAAAGGCGCCGAGGCTGCCGATGGGAGAGATGGTCGGTGGAATCGGCAGGAAGTACGGTGGCGAGGTATCAATGGCGTAGCGCCGGGCGGCAAAGTAGTGCCCCAGCTCGTGGATCAGGAGGATTCCCAGGAGCGGGGCGGCAAAGGACCAGCCCGCCAGAACATCCCGCCACTCACCCAGGTACATGTTCACGAAGAACTGGACCCCGGCCTGCACCGTTCCGGCAATGGCAAACGCCACCCGGCCGAGCAGGTTCTGGGACCCGCCGATGAACGGCTCCCCCGGCGGGAGCCATGTCCCGGCCAGGGCCGCCCCGGCGCCCAGGGTACAGAGAATGGTGACCGAAATCAGGACCGCGTGGAGCAGCCAGGGTTCCCGGGTGCCGGCTTCGGCCTGCCGGACCAGAACCAGGTGTCCGTGGTCCGGCCCCGGCCAGTAGTGGGCCCCGGGCCAGCGGCGGAGCTGCCCGGCGAGGGCCTCCGACGGGCCGCGATGTTCCGGCGCGACAATGGCATCGATGATCTCCCGGCTGCCGGCCTGCACCACGCGCCAGGCGGAGAACATCGGGGCCAGGTTGTCCAGTTCAGGCCTTGACGGCGCCACGGTCTCTCTCTATCATGAATTGCTTCCTGACCTACGGTTACTCCCCGTCACAACCCCGACCGACCCGTCCCGACTGCCGGGACCACTACCTGATAGCACTCGCGCATTCCCAAATCATTCCCACCGACCACCTGGCCCATCCTGGGGCCGGGGCAGTCAGTCCCGCATGGAGTCGTATCCCCGTGGATATCGCTGAATTGAAGCAGAAGTCCGTGGCGGAACTGCATGCGCTGGCCGAGCAACTGAACATCACCAACTACTCGGGCCTCCGCAAGCAGGATCTCATCTTCCGCATCGAACAGTCGCTCCTGGATGCCGACACGGTCATCCGCGGAGAAGGCGTCCTGGAAATCCTGCCGGAGGGGTATGGATTCCTCCGCAGCCAGGACTGGAACTACCTGTACGGCCCGGACGACATCTACGTCAGCCCCAGCCAGATCAAGCGGTTTGACCTGCGGACCGGGGACACCGTCAGCGGGCAGGTGAGGCCGCCCAAGGAAGGCGAGCGCTATCTCGCCCTGCTCAAGGTCGAGAGCGTCAATTTCGAGGAGCCGGAGAAGACCAAGCACCGGATCGCCTTCGACAACCTGAAGCCGCGCTACCCCGATGCCCGGATCCGGCTGGAACGCAAGACGGCCGACCTCTCGATGCGCGTAGTGGACCTGCTCTCGCCCATCGGGAAGGGCCAGCGCGGGCTGATCGTGGCCCCGCCCAAGGCCGGCAAGACCATCCTGCTGCAGAAGCTCGCCAACGCCATCAGCGAAAATCATCCCGAGATCACGCTCATCGTGCTGCTCATCGACGAGCGGCCCGAAGAAGTGACCGACATGCAGGAGAACGTCGAAGCGGAGGTCATCTCCTCGACCTTCGACGAACCGGCCGACCGCCACGTCCAGGTCGCGGACATGGTCATCGAGAAGTCCAAGCGGCTGGTCGAACACGGGAAGGACGTGGTCATCCTGCTCGACTCCATCACCCGTCTGGCCCGGGCGCACAACGTGGTGGTCCCCCATTCCGGCAAGATCCTCTCCGGCGGTGTCGATGCCAACGCGCTGCAGAAACCCAAGCGGTTCTTCGGTGCCGCCCGGAATATCGACGGCGGCGGCAGCCTGACCATCATCGCCACGGCCCTCATCGATACCGGCAGCCGGATGGACGAGGTCATCTTCGAGGAGTTCAAGGGCACCGGCAACATGGAACTGGTCCTCGACCGGCGCCTGGCCGACCGCCGCATCTGGCCCGCCATCGACATCCAGCGGACCAGCACCCGGAAGGAGGAACTCCTGATGGACAAGGACGAGCTCAACCGGGTCTATCTGCTGCGGAACTTCCTGGCCGACATGCCGCCGGTCGAAGCCCTCGAGTTCCTGCTCGAGCGCATGAAACGGACGAAGAACAACAAGGAATTCTTCGCCACCATGGCGCAATAGGAGCCAGGGAGTGACTGGAAGATCGGAAGAATTGGAGGATTGGATGATTGGGCGGTCCCCCAATCGCCGGGGCGGGCCGCGGCCATCGTCGGTGGCGGGCAGCTCCCCCTAATCATCCAACCACCAACCCTCCAATCTTCCAATCTTCCACTCCGATGTCCTCGCTACCGCCCACCGGCCGGCTCCTCGCCCTCGACTGGGGCACCGTGCGCACCGGCGTCGCGCTGAGCGACGAGCTCCAGATTCTCGCGACCCCGCTCACCGCGCTGGTCCGCCGGCCGGGCAAACGGTTCCCCATGCGCCGGCTGCTGGAACTGGTGGAGGCCCACCAGCCCGCCGGCATCCTCATCGGACTCCCGCTCACCCCGGAGGGCACCGAAGCGGAAGCGGCCGCCGGCGCCCGAGCCCTGGCGGAGCAGCTGGCCCCCCTGGCCCGGCTGCCGGTCGAGTTCTGGGATGAGCGGTTTTCCACCGCCCGGGCCCTGGGCGCCATCCGGGAAGTGGGCGGCTCCACCCGGGGCCGCCGGGAGGACGTGGACGCGCTCGCGGCCGCCGTCCTCCTGCAGCACTTCCTCGACAGCCGCCGGCCCAGGCCCGCGGACGATTGACCGGCCACCCGTGCCCGGGCGAAGATTCGCGGTGACCCCGATCCGGCCGATTCCGCCCCGGCGCCAGCTGCCCGCCGTCCTCACCCTCGGTGTCCTCGCTCTCGCCGCCTGCCGCGGCCCGGAGCCGGGGGCCACACCGGAGCGGATCACGATTCCCGCCGGCGCGAGTTTCAGCCAGGTAACCGACTCGCTGGTGGCCCGGGGGGTGGTTGAGCACCGGGGCTGGTTCAAGTTCCTGGCGCGGGTGCGCGGCCTGGATCGCTCGGTGCAGGCGGGGCTCTACGAGGTCAGACCCGGCGAGTCCGCGTGGCAGGTGCTCAACCTGCTGCGTGACGGCCGGGTGGTGACGACCCGGTTCACCGTCCCCGAGGGACTGTCGCTCTTCGAAGTCGCCGACCTGGCACAGCGCGAACTCCAGATTCCCCGGGACTCGGTAATCGCCGCGGCCCGGGATCCGCGGGAGGCCGAAGCGCTGGGCCTGGCGGGCCCGACCCTCGAAGGGTTCCTCCTGCCCGATACCTACCAGCTGCCCGCCGGTACCGATGGACGGGATCTGGTCCGATACATGGGACGGGCCTTCCTCCGCGCCTGGCGACCCGAATGGGCCCGGCAGCTCGACAGCCTCGGTCTCACCCGGCGCCAGGCGGTGACCCTCGCATCGATTGTCGAAGGAGAAGCCAGGGTCGACGATGAACGGGCCATCATCGCCGGCGTGTACCTGAACCGGCTCCGGATCGGTATGGCGCTGCAGGCCGACCCGACGGTGCAGTACGCCATCGAGCTGAAAGCCGGCAAGCCCAAGCCCAGATTGTACGAGAAGGACTACCAGATACCGTCGCTCTACAACACCTACCTGCATCCGGGCCTGCCCCCGGGCCCCATCAACTCACCCGGCCTCCGCAGTATCGAGGCGACCCTGCATCCGGCAGACGTGCCGTTCCTCTATTTTGTCGCCGGCCCGGAAGGCCGCCACCGGTTCAGCCGGAGTTACCGCGAGCACCTGGCCGCGGTGGCAGCCGCGCGGAGAGAACGGAGGTAGGACGGCCCGACCGGCTGGAGCAGTGGGACTTGCGATCACGCGAGCCCGGCCCGGTCACGCATCCGGCAACCCGTCCGCCCGTCACCCGGTGCTCCGGTACTCCCCCGCCGCCGACTCCGGGTCGGGCGCGCCCAGGATTCCGCCTGCCACCGCAACACCCGCACCGCCAGCCGTCCGGACCGGCTCGACATCTTCCGGCCGGACGCCGCCGATCGCAACACACGGAATGCCCTGCGCCAACCCGACCAGATGCCGGAACCCGGCCAGGCCCAGCGCCTCCCCCGCGTCCGTCTTGGTCCCGGTCGGGCGAAGCGGACCCACGCCCCAGTAGTCGGCGCCGGCGCCCGGCGCGGCCTCCTCCTCCGTGCCGACGCTGGCCCCGATGACGAATCCCCGGGGGGCGATCTTCCGCGCCAGCGCCAGCGGAATGTCGTCGCTCCCCAGATGGACCCCGTCGGCGAGGCCGGCCAGCGCCACGTCCAGCCGGTCATTCACCAGGATCGGCACCTCCACCGCCGCCCGAAGCGATCGCAGCACCGCCACCAGTTCCCGCGGCGAGGCGTGCTTGAGCCGGAGCTGCACCGAGGTCACCCCACCCGACACGGCGGCCCGGCAGACGGCCACCGGGTCCCGGCCGGCCAGCAGGCGGTCGTCGGTGACCAGCACCAGGCGGAGCATCGCGTGAAGGTCCATGGTCCGGTGAACGGTAAACGGTGATCGGTGAACGGTGAACTGGAGTTGAAGCCGGCGCCCGCCGGCCCGCCCGCCATCATTCCAATCACCAATCACCCGATCATCCATTATCGTTGTGCATGCTCCCCGCCCTCCCTACCGTCCGCGTCTCCCCTCGCGGCGCCGCCCGCTGGGTCCGCGGGCATCCCTGGATCTACCGCAGCGACTGTCTGGATACGCTGGATCACGCCGGGGTGGTCCGCGTGGCGGACGACCAGGGACGGTTCCTGGGCCAGGCGCTCCACTCGCCCCGCTCGGAGATCCGGCTCCGGCTCCTCGAGCGGAGCGAGCGGCCCGTCGATGGCGCCTGGTGGCGGGAGCGGCTGGCGCAATGCATCGAGCGACGGCGGACGATCGACGCCACCGCCTGCCGGATGGTCCATGCCGAGGGCGATGCGCTCCCGGCGCTCATCGTCGACCGGTACGACCGGTGGATCGTGGTCCAGATCCTCTCCGCGGCCCTGGAGACCCGGCGGGAAACGCTGATTGACGCTCTCCGGAGCCTGCTCGAGCCCCGGGGCATCCTGCTCCGGAACGACGTCCCGGTGCGGAAGCGCGAAGGCCTCGATGAGGCCGTCGAACTGGCGTGGGGCACCGTACCGGAGTCCATCGAAGTCCGGGAAGGGCCCATCCGGTACCTTGCCGCGCCCTGGACCGGCCAGAAGACCGGCGCCTTCCTGGACCAGCGGCCCAACCGGATCCGGGCGGGCGAGTGCACCCGCCCCGGCGGCGAGGCACTCGACTGCTTCAGTTACCACGGCTCGTTCGCGCTGCACCTCGCCGCCCGGGCGGGCAGTGTCACGGCCGTCGATTCCAGCGCGGAGGCCCTCGCCCGGGGAGAAGAAAACGCCCGCCTCAACGGCTTCACCAACATGACCTGGCTCGAGGGCGACGTGCCGGAGGTCCTCCGGCGCTTCGAGCGCGAAGGGCGCCGATTCGACACCATCGTCCTCGACCCGCCGGCCTTTGCCAAGACCCGCGCGGCCGTGTCCGGTGCGATCCGGGGCTACACCGAGATCAACCTGCGCGCCCTGCGGATTCTCCGCCCCGGCGGGACCCTGATCACCGCGTCATGTTCCTTTCACGTCCAGCGACCGGCCTTCCTGGCCATGCTCGCCGCCGCCGCCGGCGACAGCGGACGCCGGGCGGTCCTCCGGGAACTGCTGGGCCAGGGTGAGGACCATCCGGAGGTCCTGACGATTCCGGAGACGGGCTACCTGAAGGGGGCGGTCGTTGCGGTCGAGTAGGGGGCAGCGGCGGGGGGGTGGATGTCTGGCGGGGAAACCGCGCGGCGGCGGCCGCCTTCATCAGAGCCCCGTAGCCCGAATCCATCCAGTCACCAACCCTTCAATCACCAAACATCCGATCATCCAATCATCCAATATCATTGACTCCGCTCCCTCACTTCGCGAGCTTCCAAGGTACCGTGAGTGACACTTCTGCGGTTCCGGCCCGCAATGCCGCCGTTCGGCGTGTTCTGCTGGGCCTTCTTGTCGCCAATATCGCGGTCGTCCTCGTCAAGGTGGTGGTGGGTTACATGACCGGCTCGCTCGCCGTGTACGGTGATGCCGTTCATTCCTCGGTCGACGGGCTCAACAACGTCCTCGGCCTGGCCGTGATGCGCGTGGCCGCCAAGGGTCCCGACGACGACCATCCCTACGGCCATGCCAAGTTCGAATCGCTCGGCGCGCTGATGATCGTGGTATTCCTCTCGGTCACCCTGTTCGAGATCCTCAAGGGTGCGGTGGGCCGGCTGACCCATCCGCCGGCGCCGCTGCAGGTGGGGCTGCTCGAGGCGGGCCTGCTGGGCTTTACCCTGCTGGTCAATATCTGGGTCTCGTGGTATGAGAACCGGGCCGGCAAGCGGCTGCGGAGCGAACTCCTGGTGGCGGACGCGGCCCACACCCGGATGGACGTGTATATCACCCTGGCGGTCATCGGCGGGCTGGCTGTGGCCAGCGCGGGCTACGGCTGGGCCGACCCACTGCTCGCCATCGTCGTCTCGGTCCTGATCGGCCGGGCCGGATTCCAGATCATCCGCCGCTCCATGCCGACCCTGGTAGATGAACGGGCTCTCGAAGGCAGCGAGATCCAGCACGTCGCCGAGGGGATCCCGGGGGTCAGGAGCGCCTACGCCATCCGCTCCCGGACGGCCTCGAATATCCGGTTCGCCGAGCTCACCATCGCGGTCGACGGGCGGGAGAACGTCTCGGCCGCGCATGCGATCGCCGATCAGGTCGAGACCCGGCTCCGGGAAACCCTGGATGTCCAGGAAGTCGTGGTGCACGTCGAACCATGCTGACACTCGATCAGGTCCGCGCTCAGCGGCGCCGGCGGCCGCCGCCTTCGCTCAAGCAGCAGTACCAGGAGTACGTGCTGCAGCGGATCGAGAGCTTCAAGAACTCGATTCCCCGGGCCGAGCTGCTGCGCCTGGGAGACGAGGCCGTGGCCGAGCTGCAGGCGACCACCGAGGGTCAGTTCATCCTGACCGAGGTGCTCATGCTCGACTGCGTCGACCGCCTGATCACCAGGCGGCTCGGCCTGCAGTCGTATCGCCGCTGGCGGCAGCACTTCCTCAAGCTCCGCGCCGCGCAGCAGGAACCCAACCACTGGGGACTCGATTCCTCCAGCGCGGTCACGGCCCTCCTCCCGCGGATCGAAGCCGGCGACCACGTGCTGGCCGTGGGCGCGGCCACCGAACCCGCGGCCTACCTCATGGCGTCCCATGACGCCGCCGTCACCTTCGTGGGCGCGGACCTCGGCACCGTCGAACGGGTCGAACAGCGGGTCGCCGCCGAATCGCTGGGCGCCCAGTTCCTGGCCTGGGTCGCGCACCTGGGCCACTGGTTCCCCGAACTCGAGGCCCAGGCCAATGCGGTCATCATCGACGCGGCCGCCCTGGTCGACATCGATCCGCCCGATCGCCACCGCCTGATGAGCCGGCTGCAGGACGCCACCACCCCCATGGGCGTGCATATCGTCGTGCCCGGTTCTCCCAAACTCGCGCCCGAAGCCCTGCTTCCCTTCTACGCCGGATGGACCCGGGAACACCCCGAGCGACGCCGGAGCACCAACCGCACCGGGCTGGTCCTGGGCAAGCCGCCGTGTCAAACCGACACGGATGAGAACGCGTCAGACCGACACGGCGGCCGAGCTTCCGGTTAGTAAGGCAATAGATAGCAATCGGTTACAAACTCGTACCGGCGGCACAACCGGTGCGACCCATTCTCCAGCGTGCCTTGAATCGACTTTCTGGCTGGATGGAGGATGGACGCATGACGAGCCTGCCGCGTGAGGTCCCGGACGAGCCCATCGGGATCGTGATTCGAAACGGTCTGCCGGCCAAGAAGCCGGCGGTGATCTGGGCCTACATGTGGGCCTCCGACGAAGAGGGGGCGACCGATCACTGGCACCTCCACGTGCCGATCGACCGCGCGGCCTGATCGACTGATCGCCAGCCCCACACCGAAGCGCGCGTCCCGCCCGGGAGCGCGCTTTTGGTTTGTCCCCGGTCAACCCGCGCGCCCCTTCCCCCGCGCCGACCGGGTGTATATTCGAATTGACTCCTCGCTTTTCCAGGTTCCATCATGCCCACGATCACAGTCAACGGCACCCGGTGCTCGTTCGAGCCGGGGCAGACCATTCTGGAAGCGGCCCGCGCCGGGGGAATCGACATCCCGACGCTCTGCTGGTACCCCAAGCTGTCCATCGTCGGCAACTGCCGCATCTGCCTGGTCTCGGTCGAGGGCCAGGGGAAGCTCATCCCCGCCTGCGCCACCGCCGCCGCCGACGGGATGCGGATCGAGACCGACAGCGACGCGGCGGTCGAAAACCGGCGGTCGGTGCTGGGCCTGCTGCTCGAGCGGTATCCCGCCGGGCACCTCCAGAATGGCGGCCGCGCGAGCCCGCGCAACGAATTCGAGCAGTACGTAGTCCAGTACGATGTCCCGGTCCGGTCCTCCTCCGAACTGCCGCTCCGCAGCGGGGAGGAGCGTCCGGGCGATGTCATGATTCAGCATGACATGAGCGTCTGCGTGCTCTGTACCCGGTGCGTACGCGCGTGCGAGGAAATCCAGCAGGTGGGCGTGCTCGAGGTGGCCCAGCGGGGAGAATCCACCCGCATCGTCGTGGGCGGAGACGGCAACGCGGACCACGCCGGCTGCACCTGGTGTGGCGAGTGCGTCCGGGTCTGCCCCACGGGGGCGATCTTCGAGTTCATTCCCCGGCAACGCTTCGGCACCGACGCGGTGCGCAACCCGGACACGGTGGCCCGCTCGGTCTGTCCCTACTGCGGGGTCGGCTGCCAGGTCGACCTGCACGTGAAGGACGACCGGCTGATGCGGGTCACCTCGCCCTGGATCGAGGAGAACACGCCCAACGACGGCAGTACCTGCGTGAAGGGACGGTTCGGGTATGATTTCCTCCAGCACCGTGACCGCCTGACGGTCCCCCTCATCCGGAAAGGGTGGGTGCGACAGGACGGACGCTGGGTCTGGCGGGGCGAGTCGCCGCGGTATCGCGAGGGTCCCTGGCACACCATCGCCGAGACCGGCAGGGAGCCCAAGCCGCGCCCGCCGTACCGGACGGCCGGCAAGGGCCGGCAGACCGGACTCCCGGTATTGGGCACCGATGATGTCCGGGATCGCGCCGCGACCCCGCCGGGCTGGTTCAGCCCCTTCCGCGAGGCGACCTGGGACGAGGCGCTGAGCCTCGCGTCTCAGGAACTGCTCCGGATCCGCGACACCTTCGGTCCGCGCACGCTGGCGGCCTTGAGCTCCGCCAAGTGCAGCAACGAAGAGAACTACCTGTTCCAGCGCATGGTGCGCGGCGCCTTCCGGACCAACAGCGTCGACCACTGCACCCGGCTCTGCCACTCCACGTCGGTCTCGGCGATGAGCCGGGCCATGAGTACCTCCGCCGCCTCCGGTTCGATGCGGGAGATCGAACAGGCCTGCGACGTCATCTTCATCTCGGGCGCCAACACCACCGAGTCTCACCCCGTCTTCGGCGCGCTCATCAAACGGGCCGTCGCCCGGGGTGCCAGGCTCATCGTCGCCGACGTGCGCCGGACCGAACTGGCGCGGCTGGCCGACATCCACCTGCAGATGCTGCCCGGCACCGATGTGGCACTGTACTCCACGATGCTCAACTGGATGATCCGGCAGGACCTGATCAATCACGAGTTCATCGCGGCACGCACCTCCGGGTTCGAGGCCGTGAAGCAGGCCGTCGAACCCTACACGCCGGAAATGGGAGAGAAACTCACCGGCATTCCCGCGGACCGGGTCTGCCGCGCGGCCGAGCTGTACGCCCGTGGGCCCAGGACTTCGACGCTCTGGGCCATGGGACTCACCCAGCACGCGACCGGAACCGATATCGTCACGACCCTGCTCCACCTGATTCTTGCCACCGGCATGATCGGCCGCTGGGGCGCGGCGATGATGCCCATCCGGGGCCAGAACAACGTGCAGGGTGCCAGCGACATGGGCGCCATCCCGTTCGTCTACACCGACTACCGGAAGGTCACCGACCCGGCCGTGCGGGCGGAGTATGCCCGGGCCTGGGGAGTGCCGGAGGACTCGCTCTCCCTGGAAGACGGCCTGATGACCACCGAGATGCCCAGGCCGGAAAGCGGCGTTCGCGGCCTCTACATCATGGGCGAGAACCCGGTGCTGTCGGATCCGGACGTGTCCCACGCCGAAGAATGGGTCCGGGGCCTCGAGTTCCTGGCGGTGCAGGATCTCTTCCTCACCGAGACCGCCCGCTGGGCGGATGTGGTCCTGCCGGGATCGTCCTTTGCCGAGAAGGAAGGGACCTTCGTGAACACCGAGCGCCGGATCCAGCTGTCCCAGCCGGCGCTGGACCCGCCCGGCCATGCGCGGCGGGACCTGGACATCCTGATCGATCTGTCCAACCGGCTGGGGCTGCCGACCGACTTCCCCGATGCCGAGGCGGTGATGCGGGAGATCGCGGCGGTGACGCCGTCCTGGCGGGGCGTCACCTACGCCGGTCTGCGGGCCGCCAACAACGGGCTGCAGTATCCGGTGCTGACGCCCGACTCCACCGGCACGCCGTTCCTGTTCGCGGACCGGTTCCCCACGCCGGACGGCAAGGCTTCGTTCGTTCCGGTCGAGTACCTGCCGCCCAGCGAGCTGCCCGATGCCGAGTATCCGTTCATTCTGAATTCGGGCCGCCAGATGTACCACTGGCACACCGGAACCATGACCCGCCGCTCGGAGGGTCTCGACGCCCGGGAACCGGTCCCGGTGGTCGAGATGAACCTGCAGGATGCCCTCGCCCTGGGGGTCACCGACGGTGACACGGTGCGGGTCACCTCCCGCCGGGGGAATCTGCTCATTCCGGTCCGGATCTCCGAACGCCAGGCCCGCGGCCAGGTGTTCATCCCGATGCATTATCGCGAGGCCGCGGTCAATCTCCTCACCAACCCGAGGCTCGACCCGTACGCCAAGATCGCGTCGTTCAAGGTGAGCGCCGTGCGGGTGGAGCCGGTCAGGGTTCCGGTACCGGTCTGAGCGAGGGCGGAAGGACGGAAGGGCGGAAGGATGGAGGGACGGAAGGGCGGAAGGAACGACGGATAGCGCGGGTCCGATCCGTCTCTTCCGCCTTTCCGCCATTCCGCCCTTATATTCCCTCCCACGAAATCCCTTCCTACTCATTCGATCTCCTCATGCGCGCCCTCGTCAAGGAACAACCCGGTCCCGGCATGGTCGTTCGCGACGTCCCGGTTCCGACCGTCGGAGCCCACGATGTCCTCATCCGGGTCCACTATGCGGGGGTCTGCGGGACCGACCTGCACATCTGGGAGTGGGACGCCTGGGCCAGCGGCCGGCTCAAGCCGCCGCTGGTCATCGGCCATGAATTCGCCGGCGAAATCGTGGAGCTGGGAACCGAGGCCCGGGAGTCGGGTCTGCTCGCGGTGGGAGACCGGGTCACCGCCGAGGGCCATATCGTCTGCGGCCACTGCCTGCCCTGCCGCACGGGAGATGCCCATGTCTGCCGGCGGACATCGATTATCGGCGTGGACCGTGACGGGGCCTTTGCCGAGTTCATCGCCATGCCGGTGTCCAACGTCATTCCGCTGGACGGCATTCCCACCGAAGTGGGGGCGATCATGGATCCGATCGGCAACGCGGTGCACACCGCCCTCGAGGGCGGTGATGTCCCCGGCGCGGTCGTCATGGTCGTGGGCTGCGGGCCGATCGGGTGTTTCGCGGTCGGGATCGCCCGCGCCGCGGGCGCCTCGCTGGTGATCGCCAGTGACCTGAACCAGACCCGCCGGGAAATCGCGCGGGGCATGGGGGCGCACGCGGTGCTCGATCCACGGAGTGACGACATTCTCGCCCGGGTTCAGGAACTCACCGGCGGGGACGGTGTCGATGTCGTCTGCGAAATGAGCGGTCACCCGAGCGGCCATGCCCAGGCATTCGCCGTCGCCCGCCCGGGCGGCCGGGTGAACATGCTCGGCACGCCAAGCCGGACCACCGAGGTCGACTTTGCCCGGGACGTCATCTTCAAGGGGCTCACCGTCTACGGCGTCACCGGCCGCCGGATGTACCGGACCTGGCACCAGATGTCCCGTTTCCTCCGGGCCGGGCAGTTCGATCCCCGCCCGGTCGTCACCCACCGTTTCCCGCTCGATCGCATTGCCGATGCCATCCAGGTGATCAAGGATGGATCCGCCGGCAAGGTGATCCTGGAGATCGGCGCATGAACCAGCAGCTCGAATCCCGCCTGACGGCCGACCTGGAGCAGTTCCGGCGCGACCGGGTCTACAAGACACTCAATTTCATCGAGGGCCCGCAGGCCCCGCGCGTCACCATGGAAGGGCGCGGTGAGGTCATCGTCCTGAGTTCGAACAACTACCTGGGTCTGAGCAACCAGGCAGAGGTCGTCGCGGCCGGCAAAGCCGCCCTCGACCGCTACGGCGCCGGCACGGCCTCCGTCCGGTTCATCTGCGGCACCTTCACCATCCACCGCGAACTGGAAGCCGCCTGCGCCCGGCTCGTGGGGACCGCCGCGTCACTCAGCTTCGTCAGCTGCTGGAACGCCAACGAGGCCGTCCCCGCCACCATCCTGGGCGAGGACGACATCATCCTGAGCGACCAGCTCAACCACGCCTCCATCATCGACGGCATCCGCCTGGCCAAGTCGATCACCAAATGCCGGACCGGCGTCTACCTGCACGCGGATCTGAAGGATCTGGAGCAGAAACTCAAGGCGGCGAAGGACCGCCGGCTCAAGCTGGTGATTACCGACGGGGTCTTTTCGATGGAAGGCGCGATTGCGCCGCTCCCGGATCTCCTCCAGCTGTGCCGCCGGCATGACGCCATTCTCATGGTGGACGACTCCCACGCCACCGGCGTCCTGGGAGAACACGGCCGCGGGACCGCCGAACACTTCGGCATGACCGGCGAGATCGACATCATCACCTCCACCCTGGGCAAGGCCCTGGGCGGAGCCGCCGGCGGCTTCGCCGCGGGCTCCGAGGCGCTCTGCGATTATCTCACGCAACGGGCCCGGCCCCAGCTCTTTTCCAATGCGCTGCCGCCGACCGTCGCCGCCAGTTCCCTGGCCAGCATCCGGTATCTGGAAGCCCACCCTGAGCTGGTCCGTCGGCTGCGCGACAACGCCAACTACTTCCGGGAGCAGCTGCTCGCGGCCGGGTTCAAGCCGCTTCCCGGCCAGACCCCGATCATTCCGGTGATCCTGGGTGAGACCGCCAAGGCCATCGAGATGAGCCAGCTGCTGCTGAAGGAAGGCGTGTTCGTGACCGGGTTCGGCTTTCCCGTCGTGCCCCAGGGAGAGGCCCGGATCCGCTGTCAGATCTCGGCGGCACACTCCCGGGAGGACCTGGACCAGGCCCTGGAGGCCATTCGGAAAACCGGCAGGAAGCTCGGTCTCGTCTGAAACGGGACCATGGCACGGTCACCCGTTCTCTCTCGCGTCTTGCAAGCCATTTGAAGAAAATGCGTTAGCATTCCGGCGCGTGCGTCAGCCGAATAAATCCCGAAAACAGCTTCCTCCGTCCTTCCCGGACCGGGAGAGTGGTGTCTCCGTCGGCCGGCGTGGCGCGAGCCTAACTTCAAGTAGTTTCGCAAGTAAACTCGCCAAACCGTGACAGGAGAACGCAGTAGGTACCTGCGGAGGGCTCGCATTTTCCCCGATGGTTTCCTATCTTGTCTGCTCGCGGCCATCGATTTGCACAGTTAGGGCCGCGAGACCGATTCTGTGAGCGCTCCTTCTGAGCACATACGGCCGCACCGGCCGGTCCATGGTTCCCTTTTGGCGTCCTCCAGTGATTCCGGAGGCTCCCGCCCGCGCCGCCTGCCGGCGCTTACACCTGGGAGGTTGTCCCGTGAAGAAGATGATGACCCGCGCTCTGGCCGTGGCGGCCATTGTCCTCACCCTGAACACCCCGACTCTGCCGGCGCAGGTGATCGGCAGCGCGTTCCAGTGGTATCTGGGCGCCCAGGGCGGTGTGATGGTGTTCGAGACGCCGCGTCAGGAACGGACCGGCATCCCCATGATCGGCGGCAATGTCCTGGTGACCGCCCGGCGGACCGCACTGATGCTCTCGGTCGAAGAGGGACTCGGGAGTACCGAACAGACCAGCTACATCGACCCCAGTGCCGCCGCCGGCGTCCGGAACGTGAGCTTCAACGACATCCGGAAGTACTCCGCCATTCTGATGGTGTATCCGGTGAAATCGTCGGCCCAGCCGTTCGTCGGCGTGGGCTTCGGCTTGATCCACCTGCACAACCCCTTCCCGGCCGGACCGTTTGCCACCCCGGACGAGCAGGCCAACGCCAAGGCCACGGCGCAGGATCTGGGCAGCAGCGGATTCGGCACTTTCGTGGCCGGCCTGCAGTTCCAGCTCGGCAGCGTCGGGGCGTTCGGCATGTATCAGATCACCACATCCCCCACGTCCGGACACCTGCTTGAAGGGCCCACCCACACGCTTTCCGGCGGAATCCGGGTGAGCCTGGGCGGCGCCAGAGAAGGGATTTCGGGCGGCGGATACTGAAGCGCAAGGTGAGCGCCGTGGCGGAGACTGCCACCCGGAAACAACCAGACAGGGGCTGAGGCGTCCGAGGACGTCTCAGCCCCTGCCGCGTCCGGCCGATACCCAGGGAGAATCCCGGACGCTGAATCTGAGCGGCCGGTCCGCCGCCCGCGTGATGCCGACCCGGGTGGAGACCTCGATGGCGCGCCGCGGAAGACCGGGCGCCACGAGGATGCGGACCGGGGACCGGTCCATGGCGCGGCTGTCCAGCCGGCGGGTGATGCCGAACGCCTGACAGAGCCGGCCCGGCCCGGCGCAGAGCAGCCGGTCAGGCTGCCCGCCGCGGCGGCGGCGCATCACCTCCAGCCCCTCCAGCGGCTCGGCCGCGCGCAGCAGGACGGCCGCGCCGATGCCCTCCGGGTTACAGACCAGGTTGGCGCACCAGTGGATGCCGTAGGAGAGGTACACGTACCAGGAGCCGGGCGGCCCATACAGGGCCCCGTTCCGGGCGTTCCGCCGCATCTGCCAGGCGTGGGACGCCGGGTCGTCGCGCCCGAGATAGGCCTCGGTCTCCACGATCCGGCCGGCCACCCGCCGGCCTCCGACGACCGACACCAGCACCTTCCCCAGCAGATCGCGCGCGACGCTGCCGGCCTGCCGGGCGAAAAACGAAACGGGCAGCTCCTCCGCTGCCCGTACGTTGCCGGTCATTCTTCAGCTTTCTTCCGGGTTCGCGGCCGCCGTGGCCGTTTGGTGGCGGCGGCGGTTTCGGTCTCGCCGGCCTCGCCCGTGGCGGCGGCCGCCGCCGACTCCGCCTTCTTCCGGGTACTCTTCCGGCGCGGCCCGGTGCTCTTCTTTCTGCTCCCGGTACTCTTCTTCGGTTTCTCCGCCTCCTCGACGCTGACCACGCCGACCATCGGGATGTCCGCCTTGCGCACCGGGCCGCGGGATCCCCGGCGGAAGCGCAGGCCGGGACGCTGCCCGTTGGACGGCGTGGCTTCAGGCTCCGGAGCGACCGCCTCCAGCGCGGGCTCGACCACCTCGACCGGCTGCCCGGTCCCGGGTTCCGGTTCCGGCCGTCGTTCGCGGCGGGGCGGACGGTCCTCGCTCTCCGGCGGCCGGGCCGCCGGACGGTCCGCCCGCATGCCGGGCCGGGCCAGCACTTCGTACTCGTTGTCTCCCACCTTGCGCACATCGGCCACTTCGGCGTCATGGGCCTGGCGCAGCAGCCGGCTGAACCGGCCGGGCTCGAGCAGGGAATCACCCCGTCCATGCGAGGCGGACATCCGGAGACGCAGCTGCTCGCTGTCGACCGGACCGGGCAGCTCGGCCAGGGCGGTCCGCAGGAGATCGAATGCCTGGGCCAGGGTGAGGGAGCCGCGCTCGGGCCGCCCGGCCGCGCGTTCGGGCGGTGCCTCCCGGCCACGGGGGGCCGCACCGGCTTCCTTCTCCCGGTCTCTTCCCCTCCCCCTGCCCCGCCCCCGCCCCCCGCGCCCGCGGGGCTCCTCGCGGGCGGGTGCCTCGGCGGCCGGCGCTGCCGTCGCCTGGGCGCGGGGGGTCGCGGACCGTGCGGCGGGGGCGGGGGCGGCCGCCCCTTCGAGCGGTGCGACATCGAACTGTCCGTTGTCCTGCTTGATGACCCGGATCAGCCCGCGCTGCCCCGCTTCGGAGACGAACTTGCTGAACCGGTTGAAGCCGGCGTTCTTCTCGTCGAAGTTGGGGTCGATCTGCTGCATCACCTGCTTCAGCCGGTCCGACCGCATGACGTCGCGGTTCCGGGTCATCTGGGCGACCGCCTCGACGACCAGCTCCCAGGGATCGCGCTGAATCGACGGGGTATCGACCTCACGGGTGAGCCCGGCCAGATCGTTGTAGGAGTAGTACTCGTCGCAGTTCTGGATCAGCAGGTCGCTGGCGGATTCCCGGATCCCGACGCCGATGACGTACTTGCCATACTCCTTGAGCTTGATGACCATCGTCGAGAAGTCACTGTCGCCCGAGAGCAGGATGAAGGTGCCGATTTCGGGGCGGGTGAAGACCAGTTCGATGGCATCGATGGCGAGCCGGATATCGGTCGCGTTCTTCTTGTTGGCGCCGAAGGCGGGCGCGAAGATCAGATCGATCGAGGACTCGGACAGCGGGACGATGTACTGCGGATAGCGCCGCCAGTCGGCGTACGCCCGCTGGACCGCGACCTTCCCGCGGATGATCTCACTGCCCAGCAGGGTCTTGAGTTCCTTGGTCAGGTCCGACCGGATACCCAGCGTAACGTTGTCGAAATCGATCAGCAGTGCCGCATTGGGCGCGTGCAGCGCCTTTTCGGCCCGGACGGGCCGCAGATTCTGATTCACAGAGCGCTCATCTCCAGGCCCACCACCTGCGCGAGCTCCCGTCGTTTCACTTTCCCGGACCCGGTCATCGGGAAGCGGTCGAAGAAGCGCACGAGGTCGGGGACCTTGTACTCGATAAGATGTTCGCGACAGAACTCCTTGAGTTCGTCGCCGGTCACAATGGCGCCCTCCACCGGTACCACGCAGGCGCAGATGAGTTCCCCAAGAACCTCGTTGGGAATCCCCACCGCGCATACATCATCCACGGCGGGATGCAGGCGGAGGACATCTTCTACTTCCCGGGGGGGCACGTTGAAGCCGCCGCGGATGATGATTTCCTTCCGGCGTCCGATGATCTGGAGGTAACCCTCCTCGTCGATCATGGCCAGATCACCGGTCAGGAAATAACCGTCTCCGGTCATGCTGCGTGCCGTTTCCCCCGGCATACGATGGTAGCCTCGCATCAGCGCGGGCCCCCGCACCGCCAGCTCACCCACCGCCTCTTCCCCGTGCAGGGCCCCGGATGAGAGATCCACCACCTTCACGTCCACCCCGGGCAGTGGACGTCCCACGGTCGTCTCACGCTTCTCAGCCGGGTCGCTGAAGCGCGTGATGCTGACCGTGGGGCCGGTCTCGGTGAGACCGTACGCGATCTGAACATTGCACCACTCCCGGACCCGGCGGACCAGGTCGGGGGAGACCAGGCTGCCGGCCACGATCCCGGTCCGGACTGAGGAGAGGTCCCGCCCCGCGAAACCGGGATCCCGCATGAGGAGCTGGAACATGGTCGGGACCCCGTGACACAGCGTCACCCGCTCCAGGGCCATCAGCGCGAGCGCCGCTCCGGGCTCGAAACGCTCCTGCAGAATCAGGGTCCCGCCGTAGGCGATGGTCCCGGCGACCACGCTCATGCCGAACACGGTGAACAGCGGCACGGCCGCCAGCGCCCGCTCCTCCGCTCCGGTTTCAAGCACGGTCCCGGTCTGCACCGCCGAGTGCACGATGCTCCGATGGGTGAGCACCACTCCCTTGGGCTTGCCCATCGTCCCCGAGGTGTAGAGCATCGCCAGGGGGGTCTCCGCCGGGTCCGCGCTGAAGAACGGCGCGTCGTCCACGATCCCCCGGGCCACCAGATCCTCGAACTGAAAGACCCGGTCGTCGTACCAGAGATCCTCCTCACCGACCGTGATGAGGTAGTGCAGGTCCGGCAGTTCGGGCAGGAGCTCGTCGAACAACTCCATGTAGTCCTGCCCACCGTACGACTCGACGCACACCGCGGCGGTCACCGCGCTGTGGCGCAGCTGGTACTTGAGATCGTGAAAACTCAGCGCGGGATCCAGCGGGACCAGGGTGACCCCGAGCCGGGTCGCGGCCAGCAGGGTAATCACCCACTCGGGCCAGTTGGGCAGGATGACGGCCAGTCGGTCGGCCGGCTGGAGGCCAAGACTCGCCAGCGATGCCGCCAGAGCGGCGGCCTGCCGGTCGACCTGGGCGTAGGTCATCCGGCGCTCCCCGGCCACCAGCAACTCCCGGTTCGGGTGCGCGCGAACCTGTTCGCGGAACACCTCGCCGAGATGATTCGACGCCAAACCCACCTCCCCCAACAATGTAAACTTTGAATCTAGCGCAGGTTAGGGGCGGGTGGAAGGCGGGCGGGCGGGCGGGCGGGCGGGCGGGCCCTGAAGCTCGCGACCGCACAGGGAACGGCAACCCACCTGCCGTTCACGGTTCACGGTTCACGGTTCACCGCCTCGATCACTCGCTCCCCTGCCCGTCCATCCCAGTACTCCGGGCGCCTGGGGGCAGGCCGTGCGTCGGCCCGGCCCAACACCTC
This sequence comes from Gemmatimonadales bacterium, assembly GCA_050183505.1. Classification (GTDB taxonomy): domain Bacteria; phylum Gemmatimonadota; class Gemmatimonadetes; order Gemmatimonadales; family GWC2-71-9; genus JBFXBG01. The sequence goes on from JBFXBG010000007.1 coordinate 53,193, forward strand.
CGTGACCGCTTCCCGAATGGCCTCGCGGGTCGAGGCCACCAGGCGGTTGGTACCCTCGGTAACGGTCACCGGCCGTTCGGTATTGGCCCGCGCCGTCAGGCATGGGACGCCCAGCACGGTGGTCTCCTCCTGCAGGCCGCCGGAATCGGTCAGGACCAGGGCCGCCTGCTCGACCAGCGCCACGGTCTCGAGATACCCCAGGGGCGCCAGCAGCCGGACTCGCCGGGCCAGGTCCCCCAGGCCGAACTGCTCGATCCGGGTGCGGGTACGGGGGTGGATCGGAAAGATCACCGGCATGCGGGCCGCCAGGTCATCCAGCGCCTGCAGCAACCCGGCGAGGATTTCCCGGGTGTCGACATTGGACGGGCGGTGCAGGGTCACAAAGGCGTAGGGGGATCCCGCCACCTCGTAGCGGGCCGGGGCCCGGGTCGCGTGGGCCCGGGACCGCAGATGCAGCAGCGTATCCACCATGACATTTCCGACGAACCGGATCCGCTCCGGCGGGATACCCTCGGCCCGGAGATTCTCATCCGCATCCCGGCTGGGGGTGAGGCAGAGGTCGGCCAGCTGGTCGGTGAGCAGCCGGTTCAGCTCTTCCGGCATCGTGCGGTCGCGGCTGCGGAGTCCGGCTTCGACATGCGCCACCCGCACTCCCTTCTTGGCCGACACCAGGGCACAGGCGACGGTCGAGTTCACGTCTCCGTAGACCAGAACCCAGTCCGGGGCGGCCTGATCCAGCACCGGTTCGAACTCGACCATCATCCGCCCGGTCTGGACGGCGTGCGATCCCGAGCCGATGCCGAGATTGACATCGGGTTCGGGAAGATCGAGATCGCGAAAAAAGGCCGCGCTCATGGCCTCGTCATAGTGCTGTCCGGTGTGCACCAGCACCTGGTCGATCTTCCCCCGGGCCGCGGCCGCGCGCATGACCGGCGCCACCTTCATGAAATTCGGACGGGCGCCGACGATGTGGAGAAGACGCATGCGGAGAGTGAGGCTGGAAGCGGCGGTGGACGAGAGTGGCGGTGACGGAACGGAGGGCGGTCCTTCGCTTACAGCCTCATAGCTGGGACGCCTGCGGCAGGTCCAGTTCAAAGTAGAACCGGGTCCCGGCATTGGGAGCGGTTTCGACCTGGAGATCGGATCCCATGGCCTGCACCAGCTTGCGGCAGATCGACAGCCCCAGGCCGGCCCCGGAGAACTTGTAGTCGCCGTCCTTGAGCCGGCGCCGGAACGGCTGGAACAGGGTCGTCATCGCGTCCTGGGGGATGCCCCGCCCGGTATCCCGGACGGAGAACTCGATGCCGGTCCGGGTGGTCTGGTGCGCGACCATCTCGACGTAGCCTTCGTCGGTGAACTTGAGGGCGTTGGTCGTGAGGTTGAGAAGCACACGGGAGAGGGCCACCGGGTGCCCGATACGGAAATCCGAGCCCGGTGGCGTGAGCCGGACGGCCAGGCCCTTCTCCTCCGCGATCGGGAGCACGATATCCCGGACCGATTCCAGAATGTCGGTCACCGAGAACGGAATCGGATCCAGGTCCACCAGTCGGTCGCCGCCGCGGGCCAGTTCGATGACATCGCTGGCCATGGCGCTCAGCCCGAATGCGGCGCTGTAGATGAGGCCGAGCTGGCGTTCCTGAATCTCGTTGACCGGCCCGCTCCGGGCCCGCTGGAGCGTCTCGGCCAGAAACAGAATGGAGGTCAGCGGCGACCGGATATCGTGGGCCACTTCAACCACCAGTTCGAGCCCGTTCGGGCCGGACAGGCTGTCGGCGAAATGCTGAGCCCATTGGGGGTCCAGCGCGTGGCCCACCCGTTCCATCGCCCGGAACACCCGGAGCAGCTGGTCTCCGGGCGGGGGCCCGGGGAGGGCTTCGAGCTCCTGGATCAGGTAGCCGCGGGCGATGCCCAGCAGCTGCCGGGCGAGGGGAGGCCGGGTGATCTCGGCGAAATCCGGTTCCCGGCCGGCGAGCGCCTGATGCAGGGCCGCCTGCAGCAGAACACAGTGTCCGTCGACCTCTTCGGTGAGGTGGCGGCCTTCCGGTCCGGTTTCCGGCCAGGCCCGCCGGGCCCGCTCCACCGCGTGATCGAGGGCGCTGACCAGATCGCCACCGGCCGTAACGGCCGATTCCGCCGAACGACCGGAAGCGGTCCCGCGCTCCGGTGTTCGTCGCCCGCCGTGGCGGGTGCGCTCATCCGTCAGCTTTCCGGTCACCGGCGCCTCGCTTCGGGTGTTACTCGACCGAGCCCGTGAATCCATCCCGCTCGAATTTGTGTTTGTCCATCAGCCGGTAGAGCGTCGTGCGGTCGATGCTCGCCAGGCGGGCGGCCTTGGACATATTCCCACCGGCCCGGGTTACCAGCCGGGTAAGGTACTCTCTTTCGAACTGGGCGACCACCCGGTCTTTGGCCGGATGGTAGGCCTCCTCCATGATGCCGGGCGGGAGCCCGGTCTCCGCCGGCCATTCCTCGCCGTCTTCATAGATCGGGACGTCGCTCGGCTGGATCACCTGATCGGGTTCCGCCAGCACCGCGACATGCTCGATGACGTTCTGCAGTTCCCGGACGTTACCCCGCCAGGGACGGGACCGGAGGAACGCGATTGCCGCTTCGCTCAACTTCGGTGCCCGGTCGCCCATCTGGCGGTGCCGCTGCCAGTAATAGGTAAGGAAGTGATTGGCCAGCAGGGGGATATCCTCCTGCCGCTTGCGCAGCGGGGGGAGCCGGATCGGCACCACCTGGAGGCGATAGAAGAGGTCGTTTCGCAAAACGCCCGCATTCACGGACTCCTGGGGATCCCGGTTGGTGGCTGAGATGAAGCGGACGTCCACCACCGCATCGACGCCCTCGCTGCCGACCCGGCGGACGACGCCGTCCTGAATGACCCGCAGCAGCTTGGCCTGCAGCGGGAGCGACATTTCCGTGAGTTCGTCCAGAAACAGGGTGCCGCCGTTGGCCGTTTCGAGCAGGCCCGGCTTGTCCCGGTCGGCCCCGGTAAAGGCGCCCTTGCGGTGTCCGAACATCTCCGACTCCAGCAGCGGCTCGGGCAGCGCGGCACAATTGATCGGGACCAGCGTCCGGCTGGAGCGCCGGCTGTTCTGATGAATGAACTGGGCAATCACTTCCTTGCCGGTGCCGCTCTCCCCGCTGATGAGCACCGAGGCGTCGGTGGGAGACACCTTTCG
>JBFXBG010000008.1:0-55394 GCA_050183505.1 Gemmatimonadales bacterium
CGAGTCTGACCGTCCACCGCCTGTGCGCCGCGGTTGCGGCCACGGTGCTCCTCACCGCGTGCGGTCGCGACACCCCCACCACGATCTCCGATTCAGGCCTGGTCAACGGCGTGCAGCCGGCTCCCCCGACCCCCGCGCCGCATGCCATCCGGGCCCGGAGCGGCACGGTGGTAGATACCGGCGTCGCCCGGCCGATCCAGGTCCGGATGGCCCGGGCCCTGGCCCGCGCCCTGTCCCGGGAAGGAGTCCGCCGCCGGCTCTACCAACTGCTGCACGCCTCGGCCTTTCCCGAGCATAAGCTCCGGCTCTCGGATCTGCTGCGGGGGGATGGGGCCGGGTTGCTCGCCGCAATGGGGGCCGAGGACGGCCGGGGCGGGGGGCGGGTACTCGCGGCCCTCGACAGCCTGGTGGATTTCGAACTCTACCTCCCCGTGCCCGCCCACTGGGCCCGGTGGAACGGGGACGACGGGATCATCGTCGCGAGCGTTCTGAACCACCGGGAAGAACCGATCGCGTTCGACCCGCGGGGCCGCCGCGTCCCCGGGATCTCCCGTGACGCGGTGCCGGACACGCCGGTGCTGGCGCTGGTGCCGGTCGAGACCGACTTCGATGCGTATGCCCGTATGGAGCGGGCCACCTGCGGGACCAGCTGTCCGCCACCCTGTACCGGGACCTCCTGCGGAGGATCCGGCGGCAACAACCCGCCGCCACCCGACATCCTGCGCCTGGCCGGGATCCAGACCAGCGACGATCACGAGGGGTGGCTCGCGGGAGACCCGGAGTATGAACTCTATGTCTGGGCCGGAGATCAGAACGGGGATCCCCTGCTGCACAACATGCAGGATCCCGGCAGCGAGTTCGTCCACGTGATCACCACCGCGATCGCGGCCGGGTGCATCAGCCAGTACGCGTCGGCGCCCGCCTACTGGGACTACGACGAGGTGGGCCAGTATGTCACACCCTCGCCGCAGCCGCAGATCTACCGGAACCTCTACCCCGATTCCACCATCGCCTACGACTGGTGGCTGGTCGTGACCGAGAACGACGACCCCGATCATTGCCCCAGGTATCTGCCCAGCATCGGGAACCCGGCCATCATCTACAACGATGACGACCTGGTAGGCCGGATGCGGTTCCCCAAGGGGCGGCTCGGTGGGTTCAACCTGGGCAGCTTCGGCGACGTCACCCGGCTGACCTTGAGCTACGGGCCATAAGGGATATGCTCCAAAGGACGGAAGGACGGAAGGACGGAAGGACGGAAAGGCGGGAGGATGGGAGGGGGTTCCCTCGATCCGGGAGGTTGATATGCGGGTTCAGACGAGTGTGGTCGCGCTGCTTGCGGCGGTTCTCGGGGCCGCACCACTGGCTGGTCAGGCGGACGGCAGTCCGCATCTGGTGGTTGGCGGCTCGGTCTCGGTCGGGTCGGTCGCGGAGCGGTGTGACGGATGCACCGGGCCGAGGCTGCCGGATTTCAGCGGGTTCGGCTGGCAGGGCCAGGTCGGGTATGCCGTGTCGTCGCGCTTCCGGTTGGGGGTCGAGGGAACCTGGTGGACCGGGGACCACCTCGGTGTCGATCGGCGGCTGGCGCTCGTCTCCCTGATCGCGACCTGGTACCCGCTGGGCCGGCTGACCGGGTTCTTTCTGGACGGCGGCGCCGGCTACGAGGACTACAAGGAGGAGTCGGGGCCCGCCACCCAGAAGGCCACCGGGGTCGCCCTCCAGGCCGGGCTGGGATACCGGCTGCCCATCACCCGGTCGATCTCCGCGGTCCCGTTCATCCGGGGCCTGGTGTCCACCGGGGTGAGCACCGCGGTCGACGGCAGCCCGACGGTGGAATCCCTGAGCCCGAGCCTGCTCCGGTTCGGCCTGGGGGTCCAGTGGCGGTGATGCCGGGCTTGACGCGCCCGAAGAAATTGTCGACCTTGTTCTCACTGGAGTCCGTACCGAAACCCGGCAGCACAACCTGAATGCCAATGCGCCTCGCCTTCATCCCCACGACCCCGGACACCGTCCGCGCCCCCGTTACCGGGCTGCGGGTGGACGCCGTCCGGGTGTGCGCCGGAAGAGGGTACAGGGGTGCCTGGCATGCGCCGGGACTCGGCTAGGATCCAGCAACAGACCGCGGATCACATACGCCCCACCTGTACTCCTGACAGGTGGGGCGTTCTCTATGTGTCACTGAGTGCAGGGTGCAGGGTGCAGAGTGCAGGGTGCAGAGTACAGAGTGCAGGGTGCAGAGTGCAGAGTGCAGAGTGCAGCCTCTCGTCCTCTCGCCCTCTCGACCCTCGACCCCTCGACCCCTCGACTTCTCGACTTCTCGACTTCTCGACCTCTCAACCTCTCGACCTCTCGACCTCTCGACCTCTCGACTTCTCGACCTCTCGACCTCTCGACTCCCATGGAACACGCCATAGAACCGCGCGGCCGATGGTGGGACCTCATCCGCGAGGCCCTGCAAGGCTCCCGGCAGGACTACACCAGCGGTCCGATCGCCCGCTCGCTCATCCTGCTGGCGATCCCGATGGTGCTCGAGACCGCGATGGAATCGATCTTCGCCCTGGTAGACGTGTTCTTCGTCTCCCGGCTCGGACCCGACGCGGTCGCGACCGTCGGCCTCACCGAGTCGATGCTCACGATGGTCTACACCGCGGCCATCGGGCTCTCGATCGGGGTCACCGCGGTGGTGGCCCGGCGGATCGGCGAGAAAGACCCCCGGGGCGCGGCCCAGGGCGCCTTCCAGGGCATCGTGCTGGGCCTGATCGTGGCCTGCCTGGTCGCGGCGGTCGGGATCCTCTACGCGCCGGATCTGCTGGCCCTCATGGGGGCCAGCGGATCGGTGCAGGCCGGAGGCGCGGGTTATACCCGCGTCATGCTGGGCGGCAGCGGGACGGTGCTGATGCTGTTTCTGATCAACGCGGTCTTTCGCGGTGCCGGAGATGCCACCATCGCCATGCGGTCGCTCTGGCTGGCCAACGGGATCAACATCGCGCTGGATCCCTGCCTGATCTTCGGGCTGGGACCGTTCCCCGCGATGGGCGTGACCGGCGCCGCGGTCGCCACCACGATCGGGCGGGGCATCGGGGTGCTGTACCAGGTGAGCCGGCTGATGCGCCGGGATGGCCGGATCCGGATCGGGCGGCAGGACCTCGCGGTCCGCCCGGCCGCCCTGCGGACCCTGGTGCGGCTCTCGGCGACGGGGACGTTCCAGGTCTTCATCGGCACCGCGAGCTACGTGGCGCTGGTGCGGCTCGTGTCCAACTTCGGCAGCAATGTCCTGGCCGGATACACCATCGCCATCCGGCTCGTCATCTTCGTGATGCTGCCGTCCTGGGGGCTCAGCAACGCCGCCGCCACCATGGTCGGCCAGGCGCTCGGCGCGCAGAAACCGGACCGGGCGGAGCGGTCGGTACGGCTCGCGGCATTCTACAACATGCTGATGCTTGGGGCGGTGAGCCTGGTGTTCCTGGTGCTGGCGGTACCGATCGTCGGTGTCTTCAGCCGCGATCCGGCGGTGCTCCCCAACGGCGTGCTGGCGCTCCGGACCGTCAGCGCGGGGCTCGCCTTCTACGCGTACGGCATGGTCCTGCATCAGGCGTTCAACGGCGCCGGGGACACCCGGACCCCGCTGCTGCTCAATCTGCTGTGCTTCTGGCTGATGGAGATCCCGATCGCCTGGATCCTCTCGGCCCAGCTCGGCGCGGTCGGCGACTACCTGGCGATTCCGATCGCCGAGTCCGCCCTCACCGTCCTGAGCGCGCTGGTCTTCCGGCGTGGCAGGTGGAAGGAGAAGCTGGTTTGAAAGGAGGAAGGTGGGGGCAGGTGGGGAGAGGACGGCCGAGGCGGCCGAGACGGCCAGAGACGGCCGAGACGGCCGCCCTGGCCGTTCCGGTCCTCATTTCCTCCGCAGGGCCCGCTGGATCGCCGCCTTGACGGTGACCCTGGTCTCGTTCGTCAGGGCCTGCCGCAGGGCGGCCTTGCCCGCCTCGCCGCCCACCCGGCCCAGCGTGTTCGCGGCGGCAACGGCGTAGAGCGGATCTTCGTCGGCCAGCCCGCGGGTGGCAACCTGCGCCGCGCGGTCGGGGAAGGCCCGTGCCAGTGAGTTGAGCGCAGTCGTCCGAAGACCGCGATTCTCGACCGCGCCGGTGAGGCCGGCCAGCACGTCGGCCGCCCGCGGGTCTTTCGAGGCACCCAGCATGGCCGCCGCCTGCTGGCGCAGCGGGTTGGGGTTGTCGCTCCCGGCCGCGGCCAGGACGGCATCCTGAGACTCGGCACTCCCGGTGCGGGCCCACAGGTTCAGGGCGTTGATCCGCACGACCAGGCTGGGATCGGTCCGGTAAAGCCGAGCCGCCAGATCTTCCGCCATGGTGCTGTCGTATTTCGCAAGGCTGGCGAGCGCCGGGGCCCGCACCCGGCTGTCGGGATCACCCGTCGCGGCGCGGACCACCGCCACGGACACCGCGGAACTGTCACCCCCCAGCTGGGTGACGGCTTCGGCCCGCAGATGCGGCTCGTGTTCGTTGAGCGCGATGAGCCGCCGGGCGCTCACGGCCGCCGTATCGGTCGAGCCGCGCAGCCGGCGCAGGGCCCAGTTGCGGGCGGAGAAGTCCAGGTCGTGTGCCGCCATGGCGGCCAGCTCCGCCGGCGTCTGGTCGGTGCTCACCGTGCCCAGCAGCCAGCCGCCCTCGTCGAACCGGAAGGAGAGCGGCGGTCCCGGCAGACGGACCCGAAAGCTCTGCTTCACCTGGGTGATCATGATCTCCTGCCGGACCACCGAGTCCGCCGTGATCACCCGGACCGTGACCGGGAACCGGAACACCGGATGGAGCGAGTCGACGGTCTGGGTCTGTTCCACGTCCACCGTCAGCGTTCCGCTCGCGGGGTCCCACCGGCGGGTGACGTTGAGCTTCGGATAACCGATGCCGTAGGCCCACTGGTCGAAGAACCAGTCGAGGTCCCGTCCGCTCACCTTCTCCATGGCGATGGCGTAGTCCGCCGTGGTCACCGGTTTGTGGGCATTGTCGACCAGGAAGCGGTGCATGCCGGCCCAGAAGAGCGAGTCGCCCAGCAGGCGCCGCAGCTGGTGGGCCACCTGGGCGCCCTTGGGATAGACGTGTCCGCTGAAGAAGAGCACGATCGGATCGTCGCCCTGGTATTCACCCCAGACCAGCGGGCGCTCCTGGTTGCGGTCGGCGTTCATCGCCGCCTGCTGCTGGTTGAACCAGTTCCACTGGGCGGCCTCCCAGCCGCGGCTCTTCTCTTCCTGGACCGACTCCATGTAGGTGGTGAGGCCTTCGTTGAGCCAGATGTTGGCCCAGTTGGCCGTGGTGGTGTAATCCCCGAACCACTGATGGGCCAGCTCATGCGCGTTGAGGCCCCGGGTGGAAAACTCGGGCTCGGCGGAAACCGTGTGCAGCGCCAGATCGGTCTGGGTGGTGGCGGAGACGTTCTCCATGCCGCCGTAGGTGAAGTCGGGGATGATCGCCTGATCGTATTTGTCCCAGGGATAGGGGACGCCCAGCACCCGGCTGTAGATCTCGATCATGCTCGGCGTTTCACCGAAACTGCGCCACGCCGCCAGAACGGTATCGGGCGCCACCCAGTAGTCGACCGGCTTGCCGCGCCACTGGTCCCGCAGCACGGTGAACGGCGCCACCACGACCGAATAGAGATAGGTGGAGGCCGGTTCTCCCTGGGACCAGTGCCAGACCATCGCCCGGCCGTCCGCCGTGCGGGTGGTATCCACCAGCCGGCCGTTGGAGAGGACCTTGAAGCCGGTGTCGGCGGTGACCAGGAATTCCCAGGTGGTCTTGTCGTTCGAGCGGTCGTAGGTGGGGACCCAGTTGCGGGTCTCGGTGGCCTCGCCCTGGGACCAGATGACTCCGCGGCGCGGTACGAAGTAGATGCCCCGTTCCGGCACCGTGTGGTAACGAAGCGAGAACACCACGGTGTCTCCCACCGCCGCGCGGCGCGGCAGCCGGACGGTCACCGATGACGTATCGAACGTGAAGGGCAGCCTGCGGCCCTGGGCATCGGCGGCGGCGTCGATCGTGAGATTGCCCGCGTCCAGCCGGACCGAGCCGGCCGGCTGGTCCCTGATCACGACGGTTGTCGTCACCTCTCCACTCACCAGCCGCCGGCCCATGTCGAAACTCACCGCGATTCTCTGATGGAGCAGATCGAACCCGTGCGGCGGCGCGTTCCAGGTGCGGGGTTCGTGATACTCCCCGATGACATGGCCGGCCTGGGCGGCCGCGGTGGCAGGGAGGGCGAGGACGGTCGCGAGCAGCAGAGAAGAGCGCATGGGAGGGGTCGGGGATCAGGGGCCAGGGATTGGGGACTGGAGATCAGGCATTTGAGACCAGATGTCGGATTGCGGCGCGAGGCCGCGCTCGCCCCGGCATCCAGCTGGGTGGCCGTACGAGTGAGTAGGGTGGGAGGTTCCAGGGCCGGCGTTAATGTTGAGTTCATATGGGTCGGGGCGGCCGGGACGGCCGGGACGACCGGGACGGCCAGGACGGCCGGCGCAGACGCGAATGAATTCGCGGCTCGGCAGCGCGTCGCCTGCGGCGACGCATGGAATCGGCTGCGATCGAGAATTTACCACCCACCGGCCGTCCGACCGTCGGACCGTCGGACCATCCGTAAACGAATTCGCGGCTCGGCAGCGCGTCGCCTGCGGCGACGCATGGAATCGGCTGCGATCGAGAATTTACCACCCACCGGCCGTCCGACCGTCGGACCGCCGGACCGTCCGTTGCCCTCAGCGCCCTCGCCATGACACCAGGTGGGGGCTACCTTGCCCGCCTGCCCGCCTGCCCGCCTGCCCGCCTGCCCGCCTGCCCGCCTGGCAAGCCTGCCCGCCTGGCAAGCCTGCCCGCCTGGCAAGCCTGCCCGCCTGGCCGCCTGCCCGCCTGCCCGTCGGACCGTCGGACCGTCGGACCGTCGGACCGTCGGACCGTCCGTCAGAACGCCTCCGGGTCCATACACATCCCGCAGGTCCGGTTGAGGGCCCGCAGGCCGAGCAGTTCGATGTCGGGCGAGAGGAAGCCGTCCTTGACCGGCTCCTGCCGCATCAGGTCGGTGCTGAGGTATTTCTTGTTGCTGTCGGGGAAGATGGTGACCACGGTCGCATCCGGCCCGAGGCGGTTCTGGGCTTCGACCGCACCCAGGAAATTGGCGCCCGACGAGATCCCGACGGCCAGCCCCAGTCTGCCGGCCAGCTGCTGGGCCATGAGGATGGCGTCGCCGTCGTCCACCGCGATCACCTCATCCAGATACTTCAGATCCACGATGGGCGGTATGAACTCGTCCGAAATGCCCTGAATCCGGTGCCTGCCGACCCGGTGCCCGGTCGAGAGCGTGGGGCTGTTGGCCGGCTCCAGCGGATGGATGCTGACCGCGGGGTTCACGCCCCGGAGATGGCGCCCGACGCCCATGACCGTCCCGCCGGTGCCGACCCCGGCGACGAACGCGTCCGGTACCGCCCCATGCTGCCGGAGCTGGGACCAGATCTCCGGGCCGGTCGTCCGCTCATGCGCTTCGCAGTTGTCCTGATTGGAGAACTGCCGGGGCAGAAACGCCCCCGGAATCCGTTCCGCCAGCTCCTCCGCCAGCCGGATGCTCCCCAGAAAGCCGCCCTCCGCCGGGGAGACCAGATGCACCTCGGACCCGAACGAGCGGATCAGGTTGATCCGCTCGGTGCTCATCCAGTCCGGCATGAAGATGGCGACCGGGTGGCCCATGGCCCGGCCCACCGCCGAGAAGGAGATACCGGTATTGCCGCTGGTGGCCTCGATGATGAGCGCGCCGGGCGTCAGGCTGCCCCGTTCGTAGGCTCGCCGGATGACGTGCAGCGCCATCCGGTCCTTGACGCTGCCGGTCATGTTGAGCGTTTCACACTTGGCGTACAGGACCCGCCGCCGGCCGTGCCAGGCATATTCGATCGCCAGCAGCGGCGTGTTGCCGATCAGGCTCTTGAGCCCGCGCAGGCGGGGCAGGACGGTATCCGGCAATGGACCCATGGACACGAGAATAGGGTGAGAGGTGAGAGGTGAGAAGTGAGAGGGCGGTTCGGGTTGACGGTCCAAAGGCGGTTGCCGACCACCGTCAGACCGTCTGACCGTCTGACCGTCTGACCGTCAGACCGTCTGACCGTCTGACCGTCTGCCCGCCCGCCTGCCCTACCTCCCCCGATGCAGTTCCTGCATCGACATCCGCCGGATTCCCGGGTACGGGGTGTCGCCCTTGATCGCCTGCCACAGGATCCGGTTGAACAGGTCGTCGTCCGAGCGGTCCTCCTGCGCCAGCTGCAGCCGCTCCGCCCGCCGGGCCAGCGCGGTCTTCGCCGGGTTGCGCTCGTCCAGCGGCACGGCCGGGGTGAGCGACTCATAGGGCCGGAGGTCCGGCGCCGCCGACCAGATCTCCCGGAGCGGCCTTCCATAGTAGTCGAACTGCGAGAGCGATCCGAGGTGCAGGATCTCCGCCATCGTCGCGATGACATCGGTCGTGTTGGCGAAGCGGTGCACTACCCCCGCGTCGTTGTACGCCGAGATCACCAGCAGTGGGGAGCGATGCGAGTCGACGTGGTCGGGCCCGTTCTGGGCATCGTCCTCCAGCACGAAGATCACCGTGTTCTTCCAGAAGGGGGACTTCGACACGGCTTCCACGACCCGGCCCAGGGCCAGGTCGTTGTCGGCCATCATGGCGCGCGGGGTCGGCGCGCCGGCCGCCGTGCCGGAAGTATGGTCGTTGGGCAGCCTGAGGATCTCGAGCCGGGGCAGGGAGTCGGCCAGCTCGAAGGCGCGGAACTCCTCCAGCCAGGCATCCACCCGACGCTGATCGAGAATGTCGAGATCCCACCCCGGAGCGTCCGGATCGGTATGCAGGGCCAGCCAGGGCTTGGTCGCGACGTAGCGGACACTGCCGTCGGGCTGTTTCCGGTCGACCACGAACTCGCCGTAGTTCCGGAGCGAGATGCCCGCGCGCTCGGCCAGATCCCAGAGGTAGCCGTTGGCGGGTTCGTTGACGTCGTCCTCCGCGATCACGCCGCGGTTTTCCCCCTCGTAGTCGTAATCCCGGCCCCCGCTGCTGTAGTTGCTCTGGACGGTCTTCTCCACGTAGTCGGTGGCGTAGGCGGCCGTGGACCAGTTGTGCCCGTCGGCGCTGACTTCGGCGTTGACGAAGAACCGGTCGAACAGGCCGAACCGCTCCGCCAGGGCATGATGGTTGGGCGTCACCTCGCGGGGAAAGAAGACCAGCGCGCTGTCACCGTCGCCGATCGGCAGATCACCGAAGAGCTGGTCGTAGGTCCGGTTTTCCTTGATGATGTAGATCACGTGCTCGAACGGCGGGTAGCCGGCGGCCGGTGAGCGCTCCCGGTCCCAGCCGTTGGCGTGCGCCACCCGGCGGCTGTAGTCCCGCAGGGCGTTCGCGTCGGCGGGATCGAACCGGAGCCGGGTGAGCGTCCCCGAGATCTGTCCCAGCGTGTAGTCGGTCCTTGCCGCCGACCGCTTGCCCGGCTGTGGCCCGCCGGGATTGGGTCCCGCCCGGGTGCCCTTGCCGTTGACGACCAGCAGGGTGTCGGCCGTGGCCAGAACGGCGCTGGGGTACCACCCGACCGGGATGCGTCCCATCAGGCTGTCGTTCCCCCGCGCTTCCGGCATGCCGGCCGATGCCGCACTCAGCCCGAATACCGCGACCGCGTTGGCATCGGCTTCCGCCGCATAGAGATGCCGGCCGTCCACCGAAAGCGCGAGTGCGTTCGGCGTGGTTCCTTCGTTGGGGCCCGCCGGGGGCGGGTCGGCGAGGGTCGCCGCCACCGTTCCGCTGCGGGTGTCGAGGACCGTGATCAGGTTGGTGGTCGCCGAGACGGCGAAGAGTCGCGACCCGTCGCGGTTCAGCAGCAGCGCCGAGGGATGGCGGCCGCCGGGCAGATCGGCCGCGCGGGTCAGCCGGCCCGCGGCGGCGGCCGGGAACACGTTGATCGCCTCACCGCCCCAGGCGGAGACGTACACCGTCCCGTCCGGTCCGGTCACGACCGCGTACGGATAGCGGCCGGTCGGAAGCCGCTGCAGCTCGCGGCCGGTTCCCGGATCCACCACCGCCAGCGAATCGGCCAGGTTCAGCGCGACATACAGCCGGCCGCCGTCCCGCGAAACCGCCAGTCCCGACACGTAGCGCTGGCCCGCGCCGCGGCCCGGACCCAGCACGATGCTGTCGCGGAGCGTCGCCCGCGATCCGGTCCAGTCATACCGGTAGACCCGGTCGGCCCCGCCGCCGGAGGCATAGAGCGTCTTCCCGTCCGGCGCGAAGGCCAGGCCCAGGAACGCCGAGGGCTGGGTCAGCGTCTGCCGGACGGTGCCGGTCGTCCGGTCGATGATCTGTACGCCCTGCTCGCGCCAGCCGCAGAGCAGCGCCACCAGCGATCCGCCGTCGGGCGACATGACCATGGAGAGCGGGAGCGGGCCCAGGTCGGTCATGCGCCCGGCCGGATCCAGCGTCACCCCGGTAGGCAGCGCGGCCCCCGTTGCCGATTCCGTCCGGTCCGGCGCGGCCCGGCAGGCGGCCGTCAGGGCGAGCACCGTCAGGACGGCGGGGAAACGGATCGAGGGACCGGAATCGGAGAGGAGGAAGGGGCGCATGCCGTGGGCTCCGGGTGGCGTATGCCTGCAATGTATCCCGTGATCAGCCCCTCCGCAGGAGCAGCCAGACGAACGATACCAGACCGATAAGAACCACCGTCCGGCGCACCGGCGCCTGACCCACCCGCTGGGCCACGCGGGCGCCGCCATAGCCGCCGACCAGCGCGCCGGCCGCCATGGCAAACGCGACCGGCCAGTCCACCAGCCCGCCGATGGCGAACGAGGTGGCGGCCACGGCGTTCATGCACAGCCCCGCCCAGTTCTTGAGCCCGTTCATCCGGTGGATGCTGGTGAGCCCGATCAGGCCCATCACCGCCAGCATCAGAATGCCGTTGCCGGCCCCGAAATACCCGCCATAGATGCCGATGGCGAACTGCAGCGGGTACAGCAGCGACAGTGGAATCGTGGGTGACGGCCAGCCGCCCTCGGCGTGTGTTTCGGTCCCTACGCCCCGGCGGCTCAACAGGCGCATCAGGGGCTGCTGCACGATGAACAGCGTCGTCGCGCCCAGTACCAGGAACGGAACGATCTTCGCGAACCGGGCCGCCGGCGTGTGCAGCAGCAGCCAGGCTCCCGCGCCCCCGCCCGCGAGGCTCGGCAGGGTGAAGTGCAGCACCCAGAACCGGCCCCCGGCAAACAGACGTCGATAGCCCCAGATGCTCCCCGCCGCCGCGGGCCACAGCCCGACCGCACTGGTGGCGTTGGCGATGATCGGCGGAACGCCCAGCCAGACGATGGCCGGGAAGGTCACCAGCGTTCCGCCCCCCGCGATGGAGTTCATCGCCCCGCCCAGCGCGGCGGCAAGAATCACGAGCGTCAGGTGGCTGAAGGACACCGGGACTGAGGGCTGAGGAAATGGAGTGACGAGGACCGGTCCGGGAACCGGGGAGGGAAGCTAGTCGATCCCGGGCGGGAACGCTCCGGGCCGGCCCGGGATGAAACCTCCCCCTGCACCGGTCGTCCGGAGAGTATGTCTTCCGGTCAGATCCTCATGCGGTCCTTCCCCGGCTTCGGGGTCGAGGACGTTCGCGTCCCGCCGGCCACCCGGTTCCGTCGGCACGAGCACGCCGGCCTCCACCTCTCGATCGTCCTGCGCGGCGGCTTCATCGAGGACCAGCGGGGCGGCGCCGTCGAGGCTCCGGCCGGGACGGTCCGGGTCTCTCCCCCCTGCCGGCATGATATCGCGTTCGGCACGGGCGGCGCCCGGTGCCTCGTCGTGGACCTGGAGGACGGCTCCTGGCCTTCGGGGGGCCGCGGGCTCGAGCGCTCGGTTTTTCTCAGGGACGACCGGCTCATCCGGATCGCGCGGACACTCGCCGCCGAGATGTCGAACCCTGACCCGGCCAGCGCCCTCTCGGCCGAAACGTCCTGTCTCGAGCTTCTCGCCCAGGTGGAGCGGCGGCGTGGAAAGCGGGTGCCTCCGGTCCCGCCCCGGTGGCTGGCTGACATCCGGGACCGGCTGGTCGAGGGTGAGAGCCCCTCGCTCGAGGCGCTTGCGGCGCGGGCCGGGATCCACCGGGCGCACCTGGCCCGCGCGTTCCGTGAGCACTACGGTCTGACCGTCGGAGGCTACGCCCGCCGGATCCGGCTGCTGCGCGCCAGCCGGATGCTTCAGCGCGAAGACGCGCCCCTGGCCCGCGTGGCATGCCTCGCCGGATACGCCGACCAGAGCCACATGACCCGGGAGGTGAGCCGGGCATTCGGGATGAGTCCGGCCCGGCTCCGCGCTCTGGGTCTGAGGACGCAACTCCGGTTCAAGACGGGAGCCCTGCCCGCGGCGTAACATTGCGGGCAATGTCCCGATCCGGAGCGGTCCCGCATGCGCTTTCCCTCGTTGATTCTCGCCATTCTCCTCCCCCTGGTCCCGGCCGCCGCTCAGCAGCCCGGCCAGGTGCTCTCGCCGGCGCAGTCCGCCGCCTGGCGGGAGGATCTCAAGGTTCTCGCCACCGAACTCCCCCGGCGGCACAAGAACTTCTTCTACCGGCTCCAGCCGGCCGCGTTCGACTCCGCCGTGGCCGGCCTGGACGCGCGGATTCCCGGTCTCAGGCGGCAGGACGTGATCGTCGGGTTCATGCGGCTGGTGGCCATGGGGCGTGATGGACACACGTCGCTCAATCCGATGTTCAGCCCGCTGGGCTTTCACTACTACCCGGTGGAATTCTACGTGTTCAAGGACGGGCTGTTCATCCGCCGGGCCGCGCCGGAATACCGCACGCTGGCGGGCGCACGCGTGCGGCGCATCGGCCGGGTCAGCGCGGATTCCGCGCTCATGGCGGTGGCCCCGGTGATCTCCCACGAGAACCACCAGCTGCTCAAGGCGTTTGCCCCGTTCTATCTTGCAATCCCCGAAGTCCTGGATGCGCTCGGACTGGCCGACGGGTCCGACTCGGTGTCGCTCGAGATCGAGGCCGGGGGGCGCCCCCGCCGGGTGTGGCTCCGGCCGGCAGGACCGCTCGTGCCCCAGGGGCATAACCCTGACGGCGCGGTCGACAAATCCGGCTGGGTCGACATGCGCGACACCGCGGGCCGCGCCCCCCTGTACCTGCGGCACCCCGGAGAGCCGTACTGGCGGGAGTACCTTCCGGAGAGCCGCACGCTCTACATCTCATACCGGGCGGTCTTTTCGCGGCCGGATTACCCCCTGCCGCAGTTCTTTGCGGACGTCTTCGCCCGCGTCGACTCGGGCGGGGTTGATCATCTGGTGGTGGATGTACGGGACAATCTGGGCGGCAACGGCTTCTATAACCGGCCCCTGCTCATGGGGATCCTCCGGCGGCCCACGCTGGATCGGCCGGGCGGGGTCTTCGTGATCACGGGCCGGCGCACCTATTCGGCCGCGATGAACCTGGTAAACGAGCTCGAGACCTACAGCAATGCGACCTTCGCGGGAGAACCGACCGGCTCCCCTCCCAATTTCTTCGGGGACCATGAGCCGCTCACACTCCCCAACAGCGGCCTCGCCCTGAACATCTCGACGCTCTGGTGGCAGACCGCGAACCCGCGCGACCAGCGCCCGTTCATCGCGCCGGGCATCTACGCCGAAACCGGTTCGGAGGACTACCGGACCAACCTGGACCCGGTGATGGCCGCCATTCTGCGCCGCATTACCCAGCCCGCTCTGGCCCATCGTCTGGCCGGACTGGTCGGCCGGGGCGATACCGCGTCGGCCGAGCGGGCGTTGCGGGACGCCCGGCAGGACGAGGTCAACCGGTTCCGGAACCTCGAAGCCGAGGTCAACGCCCTGGGCTATCAGTTGCTCGGCGCCGGGAAGACCCGGGAGGCCGTGCTGGTCTTCGGCCTCAACACGCGGGTGTATCACGGATCCGCCAACGTCTGGGACAGTCTGGGTGAAGGGCTGGAACGCTGGGGCCGGCGGGAGCAGGCGGTACGGGCCTATCGCAAGGCGCTGGAGATCGATCCCCACACGGCGACCTCCCGTGCGGCGCTGGAGCGGCTCACCGGGACGGGGCATTGAAGGTGAGTGTGTTCCGAGTCACGGTCGCGGGGCAAGGTCCGGGTCATATTGGACTTCCAGTCGCCCCGCCCGTATTCCGGGCCGGTGTATCGTTTTGGTCCTCTTCAACCGCCAATGCCCTATGCTCCCTCTCCGCTTTCGTCCCGCGCTTGCCGCCGCCCTGATGGTCCTCGCGGCCTGTACCGATTCCTCGGCTCCGGCGGCCAGTCCCCGCCTCTCCCTGGCGGTAGGCAGCATCGATCCTGGCGCCATCACCGAAGCCGTGGTAACGGTGACCGAGATCGACCTGGTCGGTGACAGTGGCGTCGTGATGCTGCGGAACACGCCGGTTACCGCCGATCTCCGCGCCTTGGCAGACAGTACGGGCTCGTGGGTGCAGGACGCGACCATTCCATCCGGCGCATACCATCAGCTCCGATTCGTGATCTCGGGTGGTTATGTCTCGGTCGACAACGGCGATGGGACCACCAGTCTCTATGCTTCCGCCCCCGACTATGCCGGCCTTCCCGTCGGCGCCACGGTGACCGGAGACCTGCAGATGCCGTCCTATGGCCAGAGCGGACTGAAGGTGGCCCTTACCGGCGGGCCGCTCACCTTCACCGAAGGCGACGTCCTGCTCGGCGCCGAATTCGACGTCGGGCAGAGCTTCGGTGCCCGGGCCGGACAGTCAGGAAAATGGGTGATGCATCCGGTGGTTCAGGCCGGAATGGCGAGTGTCGGGCCGCCGATGCCCTGATTCCTCCAACGCGCGATTGCAGGGGCCGGGGGCATTCTCCCCCGGCCCTTTTCTTTGGGCATGCTCGCCCCAACCTGTCGTCCGCGACGAGATTCGGGCGCAATGGTTTAAAGGAAGTCGGGGCCGGCCGAGCCGGGCTGGGCGGAAGATGTTCTAACCCGTTGGAACACAACAACCTGAATAGTCGTTCAAATGCTCTGAAGCAGGTAAGATCATTGTAACACATGCGGATAGGACTTGTATTTGATGTTGAGTTCAATTAGCGTCCGCGCCCCATGACCGATCAGAGCGCAGTGGATGAGCATGCGCCGCGGTGGCAGCGGCGGCCGGACGAACGCCGGGGTGAGATCCTCCAGGCGGCCTTCCAGGCGTTCGGGGAGCGTGGATTCGAGGGTTGCACCCTGGGAGACATCGCCCGGCGCGCCGGGATCTCGGCCGGGACGGTCTGCCACTACTTCGGCTCCAAGGCGGACCTGTTTCAGGCCGTGGTCGAGGACCGGAGCGAGCGCCTGGTGGCCGATGAAGAGGCGCTGCTGGTGGCGCACCAGGGGCCGGTCATCGATCTGCTGCATGCCATGCTGCGCCGGGTCTGGGACCACATGCTCGAGCCCGGGGTGGTGCAGTTGAGCCGCGTCATCGAGTCGGAGGGCGCCGGCTTTCCGGAGTCGAGCCAGCTGTATTTCCGCCAGCTGCAGGAGCGCTGGACCCGGCTCTTCCGGGCGATCCTCGACGCCGGGGCCCGCCGGGGAGAGTTCCGGGAACTCCCGCTCGAGACGGCTTCCCGGATCATCGGCTTCTCGCTCATGGGCCTCATCAAGCAGAGTTGCTGCGTTCACGACCAGAACATGCCGGACCAGGAGGCGCTCTGGGCCGGTTTCGTCGACATGATTGACCACCTCGTGCTGCTGAGTCCGCCGGATCCCTCCGGCGTGGCCGGCAGCTGAATTCACTCACGCCCTCATCCGGAATCCGTACCGTGAGCCCTGTTCCCGTTTCCTCTCCGCGTTTCCCCCCGCGGTCCGTCCGCGCCGCGCTGATGCTTGCCGGCGGTCTGGTGCTCGGCTGCGGCGGTGAGGCCCCGCCACCGGCGTTTCCTCCCGCGCAGGTCGGCGTGGTGACCGTTGCCCGGCACGACGTACCCGAGACCTACGAGTTCGTGGGAGAGGTTCAACCGTTCCGCCGGGTCGAGGTCCGCGCCCGGGTCGACGGCATCATCATGAGCCGCCCCTTCACCGAAGGCGCCCAGGTCCGGCCCGGCGAGGTGCTGTTCCGGCTCGACACGGTGCGCTATGCCGCCGCCTACCAGAGTGCCGCGGCGCGGCTCAGGAACGCCGAACGCAATTTCCGTCGGCTGGAGCCGCTGCTGGCCGAGAACGCCGTGGCGCAGCGTGACGTGGACGATGCCCGCACCGAGCTGGAACAGGCCCAGGCCGCCGCGACCGAAGCGAAACAGAATCTGGACGACACCGTGATCCGGGCCGAGTTGGCCGGCCGGATCGGCCGTGCCCAGCTCGAGCCGGGCGCGCGGGTCCGGGGGGCGGACGATCTGCTTTCCACCATCGATCAGCTCGACCCGGTGTATGTGAGTTTCCGCCCGTCGGCCCAGGATCTGTTCCGGTGGCAGCAGGATCCCGACGCCATGGCGCTGATCCGCCCGGGGAGTCGTCTGGTGGTCGAGGTAGTGTTGGCCGACGGGTCGGTGCTGCCGCGCACGGGGCGCCTGGACTATGTGGCGCCGGCGGTCGACCTCACGACCGGGACCCAGGAGTTCCGGGCCCGCCTGGCCAACCCCGACCGGGCGCTGGTGCCGGGCCAGTACGTCCGGGTGCGGCTCACGGGCTTCACCCGCGACAGCGCCATCACGGTGCCGGCCCAGTCGGTGCTGCAGGATCTGGGGCGTTCGTATGTCTTCCTGGTCGGCAACGGCGATACCGTAGTCGCGCGGGACGTGCAGCCGGGCAGCTGGAGCGGCCGGGAGTGGATCATCGAGCAGGGCCTCGTCCCGGGAGACCGGGTCGTGGTGGACAACCTGCAGAAGATCGGCCCCGGGCGGGTGGTGAGCCCGGTTCCGTTCACCGGCACCGATTCCACGGCGCAGGCCGGGGGAGCCTCCCATGAGTGACGGATCGGACGTCCGGTATTTCTTTGTGCGCCGGCCGGTGCTGGCGATGGTCATTTCCATCGTCATCACCCTGCTCGGACTGTTCGCCCTGCAGCGGCTGCCGGTCAACCAGTATCCCGAGATCTCGCCGCCGACGATCTCGGTCACCGCGGTCTATCCCGGCGCGACGGCCGAGG
This sequence comes from Gemmatimonadales bacterium, assembly GCA_050183505.1. Taxonomy (GTDB): domain Bacteria; phylum Gemmatimonadota; class Gemmatimonadetes; order Gemmatimonadales; family GWC2-71-9; genus JBFXBG01. Next base: position 17,150 of record JBFXBG010000008.1, read on the forward strand.
ATCTGGCCAAGGCGGTCGCCGCGCCGATCGAGGAGCAGCTCTCGGGGCTGGAGGGGCTGCTCTACTATCAGAGCTCCAACTCGAGCTCCGGGGTGTCCCAGATCCAGATTCTGTTCGACATCTCCCGGGATCCCGATCTCGCCGCCATCGACGTGCAGAACGCGGTGAAACTGGCCGAGCCCCAGCTGCCCGAGGAGGTCCGCCGGCAGGGTATTGTGGTGCAGAAGGCGCAGAGCAACATCCTGCTCGTGGCGGCGCTGACCTCGGCCGACCCGCGGTATGACGCGGCCTATCTCAGCAACTACGGCAAGCTGTACATCGAGGACGAGATCAAGCGGTTGCCCGGTGTGGGCAACGCCCAGTTCTTCGGCGAGCTGGACTTCGCCATGCGGCTGCAGCTGGACCCCGACCGGATGGCCCAGTTGGGGCTCACCGTCGGGGATGTGGCCGCTGCGGTCCAGGAACAGAATACGACCAACCCGGCCGGCCGGCTGGGCCGGGAGCCGGCCCCGCCGGGCACGCAGTTCACGCTGCCGGTCACGACCCAGGGACGGCTCACCACGGCCCGGGAGTTCGAGCAGATCATCGTGCGGGCCCGGCCCGATGCGTCACTGGTGCGCCTGGGAGACATCGGCACGGTGGAACTCGGCTCCCGCGACTACGACGCCGCCGGCCGGCTCAACGGGAATCCGACCACCTTCCTCCTGGTCTATCTGCGGGCCGGGGCCAATGCGCTCCAGGTGAAAGACCAGGTCGTGAGCCGGATGAACGAACTGGCCGGGGATTTCCCGTCCGGCGTCACCTGGTCGCTCCCCTACGACACGACGCTGTTCATCGACGCCTCCATCCACGAGGTGGTCAAGACGCTGATCGAGGCGATGCTGCTGGTGACCCTGGTGGTGTTCGTCTTCCTGCAGAGCTGGCGGGCTACGCTGATCCCGATTCTGGCGGTGCCGGTCAGCGTGATCGGGACGTTTCTCGGTCTCCAGTTTCTCGGGTTCTCGGTCAACGTCCTGACGCTGTTCGGCCTGGTCCTGGCCATCGGTATCGTGGTGGACGATGCCATCGTGGTGATCGAAAACGTCGAACGCATCATGGCGGCCGAGAAGGTCAGCGCCCGGGTCGCGGCGGACCGCGCCATCCGGCAGGTGGCCGGGGCGCTGGTGGCCATCGTGATCGTGCTCTGCTCGGTGTTCATCCCGGTCGCATTCGTCGGCGGGATCACGGGTGAGCTCTACAAGCAGTTTGCCGTAACCATCGTCATCGCGGTAGTGCTGTCCGGCATCGTCGCCCTGACGCTCACGCCGGCGCTCTGCGCCCTCATGCTGCGGGAAAAGGACGAGCCGTCGGAGCATGGAGCCTTCGGCTGGTTCAACCGGGGGTTTGCCCGGGTGACCCGGGGCTACACCGGAACAGTCGGGCGCTTCCTGGGCCGGCCCAGGACGGTGTTCGCGGCGTTCCTGGTGCTGGTGGGCCTGACGGGCCTCCTGTGGCGCCACATTCCGCGGAGCTTCCTGCCCGCGGAGGACAAGGGCTTTGCCCTGGTGGCGCTGGCCCTGCCCGACGGCGCCTCCCGGCAGCGGACCGAAGCGGTCGTTTCACAGATCGAACAGTTCGTCCTGCAGGACCCGGGCGTGGAGCAGATCGCCGTGCTGGTCGGCCTGGACATCCTCACCCAGGCCACCAAGACCAACGCCGCGACGATGTTCGTCCGGCTCAAGCCCTGGGACGAACGCACCACCCCCGAGACCCAGCTGCCGGCCATCCTCGGCCGGATCAACGGGCAGCTGTTCATGCTGCGGGACGCGCTGGCCTTCTCGTTCAACTTCCCCGAGGTCCCCGGCCTGGGTCAGACCGCCGGCCTGGAGATGCACCTGCAGGCCCGGGCGGGGACCGACCTGCAGACGTTCGCCCAGCAGGTGAACGCGTTCGTCGCCGCCGCCAACCAGCTGCCGGAGGTCGCGGGCGTGCAGTCGACCTTCCGGGCCGACGCGCCGCAGGTGCACGTCACGGTGGACCGGGCCGCGGCAAAATCCCGCGGCGTGCTGCTGAGCGACGTCTTCCAGACCCTGCAGGCCATGCTGTCGTCGGTGTACATCAACGACTTCAACCTGTACGGGAGAACCTACCGGGTGCAGGCGGAAGCGCAGGAGCGCTTCCGGCAGAAACCCTCGGATATCGGACGGCTCTACGTCCGCTCGGTGACCACGGGTGAGATGATCCCGCTCTCCGCGCTTACCCATACCGAGTTCAGCGCCGGCCCCAGCGTGCTCAGCCGGTTCAACGGGTTCACCTCGGCACTGGTCACCGGGGTTCCGGCCGCGGGGAAGAGTACCGGAGACATGCTCGACGCCATTGAACGGCTGATGAACGAGCGGTTCATCCCGCAGGGCGTGGGGTACGCCTACTCGGGCCAGTCCTACCAGGAGCGGTCCACCGGGGAACAGGGATCCGAGATCATGGTCCTCGGCCTCATTCTGGTTTTCCTGGTCCTGGCGGCGCAGTACGAGAGCTGGTCGATTCCGTTCGCCGTGTTGCTGGGAATTCCCTTCGGCGCGCTGGGCGCCCTCCTCGGAGTCTATCTTCGCGGGCTCCCGATCGACGTCTATTTCCAGGTCGGGCTCATCACCGTGGTCGGACTCGCCGCCAAGAACGCGATCCTGATCGTGGAGTTCGCCAGCGAACTGCGGGCGCACGGGCGGTCGATCCGGGATGCGGCGATCGAAGCGGCGCGGGAACGGTTCCGCCCGATCCTCATGACGTCGTTCGCCTTCATCCTCGGCGTGCTGCCGCTGGTGATCGCGAGCGGCCCGGGAGCCGGCGGGCGCCATTCCATCGGCACCGGCGTCTTCGCCGGCATGCTCTTCGCCACGACGATCGGCATCTTCTTCATTCCGAGCTTCTTTGCGGTCATCCGCGGCGCGACCGAGGGTGGCCTGTTCCGGCGCCGTGCGGAAGAGTCCGGCGCGGCGGCCGAGGAGGGGGTATGAGACGGGTTGTTGCAGGGGGATTGCTGGCCGCCGTGCTCGCCGGCTGCTCCAGCGGGTACCGGGCCCCGGAGGTCGCTCCGGCGGGCAGCCGGGTCGGTACCGTAGCGGCGGACTCGCTCCGCCTGGCGCTGGACGCCATCGCCGGCGAACCCCGCACGGATACCGCGGGGGTCAGGGAGATCAGCCCCGACACGGCGGGGGCGGTCGCCTGGCTGGATGTCTTCTCGGATACGGTGCTCTCCGGTCTGGTCCGGAGCGCCCTGGACGAGAACCGGGACCTGCGGCAGGCCATCGCACGGATCCGGGAGTACCGGGCCCAGGCCGGAGTGGCGCAGAGCGAGTTCTTCCCCCAGATCTCGCTGAACGGGGCGGTACTGACCCAGCAGATCGCGCTCGGGATCGTCCCGCCGGCCTCGTTCAACGCGGTGCGGGTCGAAGCCGATGCCACCTGGGAGCTGGATTTCTGGGGCCGGATCCGCCGCTCCGCCGATGCCGCACGAGCCGACCTCGGCGCGCGGGAGGAGGACCGGCGGGCAGTCATTCTTTCACTGGTGAGCGATGTCGCGACGGCCTACCTGCAGTTGCGGGAATACGACGCGGAACTGGATATCGCCCGGCGGACCATGGCCTCACGGCAGGAGACGCTCCGGCTGGCCCGCCGGCGCTTTTCGGAAGGGGTGGTCTCGGAGCTCGATGTCAGGCAGTTTGAATCCGAGGCGGCCGCGGCGGCGGCGTCGGTGGCTCAGTTCAGCCGGCTGGTGAGCCAGCAGGAGAACCTGATCCGGGTCCTGCTCGGCCGGCGGGACGGTGCCATTCCCCGCGGACTGCCCCTGGACCAGGTGGTCACGGCGGTGACGGTCCCCGACTCGCTGCCGGCGAGTCTCATTGCCGGCCGGCCGGACGTACGCCGGGCCGAGCGCGAGCTGGCGGCGGCCGCCCATCGGGCCGGGTCGGCGTCCTCGGCCCGTCTCCCCCGGATCACGGTGGTCGGGCAGTACGGCTCCCAGAGCCCCGACTTCTCCGGACTCTTCGGGTCGAACGCCGAGATCTACCAGCTGCAGGGCGGCATCTCCTTCCCCCTGTTTACCGGCGGCCGGCTCCGCAACCAGTTGCGCGCGGCCCAGGCCCGGGTAACCCAGGCCCAGGCCGGCTACGAGCAGGTCGTGCTGTCTGCCTTGCGGGATGTGAACGACGCAATGGTCGGGGTGCGGACTTCCCGCGATCAGGTCGACGCCCAGCGGATCCAGGTCGATGCCCTGCGCCGCGGACTCAGCCTGGCCGAACTGCGCTACCGGAGCGGCCTCTCCAGCTACCTCGAAGTGCTGGACGCACAGCGGAGTCTGTTCCTCGCCGAGGTCGGCCTCGCCCAGGTCCAGCGGCTCCAGCTGACCTCCACGGTGCAGCTGTACCGGGCGCTGGGAGGCAGTTGGGGAGAATGAGGATTGAGGACTGAGGACGAGGACTGAGGACTGAGGGCCCGCGCTGGCATCAGTCTTCAGTCCTTCCACATGTTCTCCGCCGCTTACAGTCGTTCGATCACCTTCCGCACCACTTCTGTTGCCTGATCGTAGGCCGCGGCATCTCCGCCCCCGCGGGGCGGATCGGCGGTGGCGGAGATCAGATAGTGGCTCACGGTGTACGCCGTGAGGGTGCGGATCCCGGGTGTCCAGTACGCCACCGGCCCCAGGCCTTCCACCGGGCGGCTGGCCTCGAGCAGGTCGGTCGTCATCCGGCCCATGGAACCGGTGTCCGCCCGTGCGGCCTGAAGCAGGGCGTCGTAGCTGGCCGGCGGCACTTCCCGTGCCGAGTACCGCACCACGACGTGGACCGAACGGGGCGTTTCCGTTCCGTTATAGAGACAGTCGGACACGGCGACCCCGGATGACTCACTCCGCTGGTCGAGTCGTTGCGGGCCCCGGGTGACCGCCTCTCCAAGGATCGCCTCGGCGGCGCTCTGTGGCAGGAGATCACAGGCGTCGAATTCGGGCAGGGCGGCCCGGCTCGCCGTCGCGCCCCGGTCACCGCCGGCCTCTCCGCCGCCGCAGGCCGCGACCGTCAGCAGCAGGACTCCCCACGTGGTTCGTGCGTTCATGGTATCTCCCGGAATGAAGGTCCACTGAATCGAACGAGATGGGCCCGTCCGGCGGGCCATCTTCGGCTTGATTGCGGTCCGGGCGGCCGGTAGCTTGAGAGTGAATCCTCCCCCAAGATCCCCGAGCGACAGGGCTCCCGGTGAGCGTGCCCTCTGAGACCCCAGGAGCGGTGACCCGGCTGCTTGCCCGGATGCGAGCCGGCGACACCGGCGCGATGAACGATCTCTTCGCGCTGGTCTATGACGAACTCCGCCGGCGGGCGCATCTGCACCTCGTCCGGGTCGGCCGCGGCGGGACGCTGGATACGACGGCGCTGGTCCACGAGGCCTACCTCAAGCTGGTCGACAGCGCGCACCAGTCCTATAACGACCGGATTCACTTCTACGCCGTCGCCTCCCGCGCCATGCGGCAGATCCTGGTGGATCAGGCCCGCCGGCGGCTTACCGCCAAGCGGGGCGGCGGCGCGGTTCCGGTCTCGCTCGAGGCGGGGAAGGTGGGCGCACCCGAGCCGGCCGAGGAACTGGTTGCCCTGGACGAGGCCCTTGGACGGCTGGCCACGGTGGATGAGCGTCTTGCCCGGACGGTCGAACTGCGTTTCTTCGGTGGACTGTCGGTCGAGGAGACGGCTGCCGTGCTCAACGTCGCGCCCCGCACGGTCAAGCGCGACTGGCAGAAGGCCCGCGCGGTGCTGCACGATGAGGTGCAGCGCCTGCTCGGCCCCTGATCGCCCGCTTCCGCGTTCTTCTCTTCGGAACCCATGACCGCTTTCACCCCCGATGAGTGGGGCCGCCTCGCTCCGCTCCTGGACCAGATTCTCGACCTGCCGCCGGGCGAACGCTCCGCGTTCCTGACCCGGCACTGCGCGGATGACCCGGCCCTCCGGGCCAGGCTGGAGGCGCTGGTGGTCGCCGCCTCCACCGAAGACGGCCTGCTTGACCGGCCGGTTGAGGCGTTCGCCGCGGGGATCTTCGATGCCCCCGAAGCTCCGGCACTCCCGGAGAGATTCGGCCCGTACCGGGTGGTGCGCGAAATCGGTCACGGCGGCATGGGTACGGTGTATCTCGGTGAGCGGGCCGACGGAGAATTCGAGCAACAGGTCGCCATCAAGGTCGTCCGGGGACAGGCCGACCGGGCCGAAGTGGCGAGACGGTTCCTGGCGGAACGGCAGATCCTCGCCCGGCTGGCGCATCCGAATATTGCGCGGCTGCTCGACGGCGGCACGACCGGCGATGGGGAGCCCTGGTTCGCCATGGAGTACGTCGAGGGGGAACCCATCACCGCCTGGTGCTTGCGGCATTCTCTCGACCTGGGCGGACGGATCCGGCTGTTCACCGAGGTGTGTGACGCCATGCGCTACGCGCACGCCCGGCGCATCGTTCACCGAGACCTCAAGCCCTCCAACATCCTGGTCACCGCCGAGGGCCAGGTAAAGCTGCTCGATTTCGGGATCGCCAAGGTCGTCGAAGAGAGTCCCCAGGACGCCGGCCACACCGAGCTGCGCGCCATGACGCCGGAATATGCCGCCCCTGAGCAGGTCCGCGGCCGGGGGGTGTCTCCCTCGACAGACGTCTACGCCCTCGGGGCGGTGTTGTACGAGCTGCTGGTCGAGCGTCCCGCGCTCATGATCGAGCGCACTACGCCCTCGGAGGTCGAGCGGATCATCTGCGACATCGAGCCCGTGGTGCCGAGCCGGGCGGCGGCATCGGGTGCGCATCGCCGGCTCCTGCGCGGGGATCTCGACACGATCATTCTCCACTGCCTCCGGAAGGAGCCGGACCGGCGCTACGCCGATGCGGCCGACCTGCTCCTGGATCTGCAGCGCCGCGAGGCCGGCCTGCCGATCCGGGCGCGGCCGGCCACCCTGTGGTACCGGTTCTCACGTTTCGTCCGGCGGCACCCCGTTGGCCTGGGTGCCACGGCGGCCGTCATCCTGAGTCTGGCGCTGGGTCTGGTGGCGGCCGGCCGTCAGACCCGGATCGCCCGCGACGAGGCCGCCCGGGCATCGGCGGCCCGGGACTTCCTGGTGGGGCTCTTCTCCGGGGCCACGCCGGAGGAATCGCTGGGAGATACACTGACCGCGCGCGACATCCTGGAACGCGGGGCCATGCAGGTAGACAGCGCGCTGGCGGACCGGCCCGCGCTCCACGCGGAGATGCTCGGCGTTCTGGGAGAAATGCACCGGCGGCTGGGTCTGTATTCCCAGGCGGACTCCCTGCTCCGCCGGGCCGTCCAGGTGGCGGCCGCGGTGGACGGTGGCGAGGGTCCGCTGAGCGCGGGCCAGCTCGCCTCTCGTGGCGAAACGCTGTCACAGGCCGGACAGTATTCGGCCGCGGAATCCCTCCTCACCAGGGCCCTGGAGATTCAGCGGCGGAAGGTACCCGGAGACCGTGCCGCGATCGCCACGACCATGAACGAGCTGGCCGGCGCCCTCTGGCCGCTGGGCCGTTCGGCGGAGGCCGAGTCGCTCTATCGGGAAGCCCTGGCGATCGACCGGAGCCTGTACGGCGAGGACAATCTCGAGGTGGCCACCGATCTCAACGACTTGGCGGTCATGCTGGATGATGCGGCGGAAGCCGAGAGCCTCTTCCGGGCGTCGTTCGCCATCCGCAGCCGCCGCCTGCCGGCCACACATCCGGACGTGCTCACCTCGATGGCCAACCTCACCGAGTCCCTGCGGCTGCAGGGGAAGATGCCGGAAGCGGAGAGCCTGGGCGCCGCCGTGCTGCGGATCAGGCGTTCTGTCCTGCCCCCGGATCACCCCTACATCGGTTTCTCACTGGATCAGCTGGCCCTGATCCATGAGGAGGCCGGGCGGCTGGCCGAGGCTGAATCGCTCCATGTGCAGGCCCTTGCCCTGCGGCGGCGGGTGCTGGGACCGGATCATGAGCAGACCCTGGGGTCGCTCAACAACCTGGCGGTGGTCCGATACCGGCTGGGAGACTACGCCGGCGCCGCCCGGAGCTTCGGCGAGCTGAGCGATGCGTTCCGGCGCACGCTGGGCGCGCAGCACCGCTCCTACAACACCGCGCTGCACAACGAGGGCGTGGCCCTGCTCCAGCTGGGGCGCTACCCGGAGGCCGAACGGGCGCTGCGTGAGGCCATGCGCCTCAGGGTCGGGACCCAGGGGGATTCGACGTTCGATGTCGCGGCCTCCCGCCGGTATCTGGGAGATCTCTATGCCCGGACCGGGCGCTCTCGCGAAGCCGAGCCGCTGCTCCGGCGTGCGGTCTCCGACTACCGGCGCCTGCTCGATCCGGGTGGCCCCCGGCTGGCCGAGCCGCTGGTGGCCCTCGGCGCGATGCTCCGGGAGAGCGGCCGGGCGGCGGAGGCCGAACCTCTGCTGAGGGAAGCGATGGCGATCCGCGACAGTACCCTGGACGGCGCCGACTACCGGGTCGCCGCAAGCCGCCGGGAACTGGGGCTGACCCTGGCCGCCCTGGGGCGGCGGGCCGAGGCGTTGCCGCTGCTGGAGCAGAGCTGGAAGACCCTCGCGGCGGATCCGCTGCGGCAGAAGGAGGCCCGGGAGGTGGAGCGGGAGCTGGAGAGAGTGAGAAGTGAGAAGTAAGAAGCAAGAAGGGATATGACAGCTGTAGCCAGTCCGGGTGTTTCGGCCCCTCTTTCTTCTTCCCTCTCACTTCTCACTTCTCACTTCTCACCCCTTTTCCGCTCTCGCCTCCGGCTTTCCTTCCGTCACATTGTCGTAGTACCTGATCGTCGGGTAGGCGAAATCGATATCGTCGTTCTGGCTGAAGACCGTCAGGATATCCTCCCAGATCGCCTCGGTGAGATCCCGTCGCGAGCGGGCGTCGCAGGGCAGGCGGCCGGTGAGCAGCACGCCGCTGTCGGCGACGGTAGTATAGACCGCCGGCTGGGTCTCCGGCATCGGGAGCAGGTACCGGTGCGCCGCCCGGACCAGCTGCCGGCTGGCTTCCTCCGTCACCGGTTCCGCATGCCGGGCCATGACCTCCTCCATCAGCTGCTTGGCCTTCTTCCAGTTGCTCTCGAAGGTCACCAGCACCGGAATCTCGACCCAGATATACCGGAACCCGCGGGTGTAGTTCACCAGCGGGTCGGTGAGCACCCGGCCGTTGGGAATATGGATGATCCTGCCGGTGGTCTGGTCGGCGGCCACCCAGTTGCCGATTTCGAGGATGGTGAACTGGAAGAGCCGGACGTCGATCACATCGCCGTGGTGCTCTCCGAGCTGGATCCGGTCTCCCACGTTGAACGGCCTCCGCCAGATGATAAAGAGCCAGCCGGCCACATTGGACACCAGATCCTTCAGGGCGATGGCGAGGCCGGCGGAGAGCAGCCCCAGGAAGGTGACGAGATCCTTGAGTCCTTCGACCCAGATTCGTCCGATGATCAGGAGCCCGATCAGAACGCTCAGGTAGGTCGAGGTCTTCCGCAGCCGGTAAATGAACTCGAGGTCGGCGGAACTGCGTCGCTGGACCAGGCGCATGAGGAGACGCCGGAGCAGGACCAGTCCCGCGATCACGGCGATCGAGGCCAGTATCCGGTTCAGGTTCGCCTCGGATATCCCCAGGTTGAGCAGTTCGGACAGATTCATGGCGGTGGGCCGGCTCAGGTCAGAACGCTATCTGCAGATTGACGAGTCCCTGCTGGTACCGCACGGCGGTCCGGTCGAGATCCACGATCCAGTTGACCTGAACCTCGGTTGCTCCGGTGGGCCAGTGATTCCAGCCCGGCAGGAGAAAGTTCCGGTCCGGGCGCGGTAGCATGCCAGCCCACCGGCGTATTCCACCCGCCGGCCGTGGGCTCCAGCCTCGCTCCGATGAGTTCGGCGGCCGGCAGCCAGCGGTCGAGCAGCGGTGCCGCCATGGCGCCGGCCAGTGCGAGGAGCAGTAACTTGTATCGTCCGGAACCGGCCACAGTCATGTCTTCACCCCGTCGCTCGGAGCCGATCCATGCAGCGTTTCATCGAGGGAATCGTTACCCGACTTCAGATGTTGTTCGATCCGGAAGCCCTGGGCGCGGTCATGGCGCGCGTCATCGCCAACGTGCTGGTCGCGCTGGCCGTCTTCGCGGCGTTCTCCATCGCGTGGCTGCTGCTGAAGTTGATGCTTCGCGCGGCGCTGCGCCAGACCCAGGTGGACGCCACCAGCGCCTCCTTCGTGATGACCGTCGCCAAGTACGTCACGCTTACCATTGGGGCGGTCTCGGCGCTGGACGCGGCCGGAGTCCAGACCGGGGCGGTGCTCACCTCCCTGGGCATCGTCGGCCTCACGATCGGCTTCGCGGCGCGTGACGCATTGTCGAATCTGATTTCGGGGATTCTGATCTTCATCGACCGGCCGTTCGTGATCGACGACCTGGTCGAGCTGGAGGATGCCTACGGCCGGGTGGCGCGTATCACGCTCCGGTCCACCCGGGTGGTCACGCCCGACGGCCGGATGCTGGCGATACCCAACAGCGAGGTGATCAACAAGCGGGTCGCGTCCTACACCAACTTCCCCAATCTCCGGGTCGACATTCCCGTGACCATCGCGGTCACCGAAAACCTGAGCCGGACCCGGGAACTGCTGCTGGGCCTGGTGCGCGTGGACCAGGACTATCTGGAGACCCCCGCGCCCCGGGTGGTCGTGACGCGGCTGAACGACTACAACGTGCAGCTGGAGCTCCAGGCCTGGCGGGATGAGCGGACCCACATCGAGAAGCGGTTCGAGCTGCGCGAGCGGGTGTTCGAAGCCCTGCGCCAGGCGGGGGTGGAGATGCCGTTCGAGACGCTGCAGCTGGCGCCGATGGAAGTCCGGGTCGCGGATCCCGGGCGGGCCGCCTGAACGGCGGCCTCCCGGACCGGCGCCGGGGCTAGGCCGCGCCGGTGCCTTCGCGCGAGACGAACAGAGTCTGGGTCGGATAGGCGAACTCGATGCCGCGCTTCCCGAACTCCTCGAAGATCTGCAGGTTGATCGCCTGCTGGATGTCCATGTAGATGTTGTAGTCCGGACTCTTGACGTAGTAGACCGTCTCGAAGTCGAGGGAGAAGTCGCCGTACTTCTGGAAGTGCGACCGGTCAAAGCGGGTCTTGTCCTGTGCCTCGATCGCGGTCCGGATGATCCCGGGGATCGCCTGCAGCTGCTCTTTGGTGGTCTGGTAGATCACCCCGATCGAGAAGACGACCCGCCGCTCGAACATCCGGCCGTAGTTGCGGATCCGGCTCCCCAGCAGGTCGGAGTTGGAGAACACCAGTTGCTCTCCGGAAAGGCTCCGGACCCGGGTGGTCTTGAGGCCGATGTTCTCGATCGAGCCGAGGTAGTTGTCGACGATGATGAAATCGCCCAGGACGAACGGCTTGTCCAGGACGATGGCCAGCGAGGCGAACAGGTCGCCCAGGATCTTCTGCAGCGCGAGAGCCACCGCCACGCCGCCCACGCCGAGGCCCGCGATGAGCGCGGTGACATCCACGCCGAGGTTGTCCAGCGACAGCAGCAGCACCGCCGACCAGATGACAATCTGCCCGACGAAGCCCAGGGCGCTGATCGTCGTCGTCCCGGACCGGTCCTTCTCCAGGTTCACCTTCCGGTAGTTCCCGATCCAGAACCGCAGGGCCGAGCCGGCCCAGATCCCGGCCTGCATCAGCGCCGCCAGGACGGTGACGGCCGCCAGGCCCTTGCGCACGCCGCCCGGCAGCGCCAACGCGACCGAACCGATATGAACCGACAGGACAAACAGGAAGAACCACTTGGTCCGGCTGATGGCGTGGATGATCAGGTCGTCCCACTCGGTCTGGGTACGCTGGGTGAGCGTGGAAAGGCGCTTCACCAGCACGGAGACGACGATCCGCAGCGCGGTGACCGCGATGAGCGTGATGCCGATACCCACGGCCCACTCGCGCAGGGTGTTGCCGTAGAACGTCTTGTCGAAGAACTCCATCGTCTGCCGGGCCTCCCCTGGAGTGACCCCGCAAGGAAGGCCGGATGGACGCGAGCGTCAAGGGCCGGGAGTGAGCCGACCGAGGGCCGAGGTTTGAGGAACGCTCGATGCGAGGACGGGCCGGGGGCTACCGGAAGGCGGCGGAGTACTGGAGCGAGACGATCTGCTCGTTGAAATCCCCGGTGTTGGAGAACTCGTGATGCCGGTAGGACGTCCGGAGCAGAAAGCTCTGTCCCCGGGCCACGGTCCAGCGGAGGCTCACGAGCGGAAACACCTCGTGTTCGTTCTGGCCGTTGGGATTGTCGGCGTGCATGAACTGGGCCTGGGCCTGGGCCTGAACCTTCCGGTTGAAGAAGGCATAGGACAGGCCCGGGGCAACGGTGGTGATCTTCGAGGTGCCCAGGGTGTCGAGGTCGACCTTGGTGTAGGTCGCCGTCGCGATGAACGACAGACTCGAGGCAAACGCGGCCGTGTAGTTGGCCACCACCGTCGTGGTTTTGGTGTCCAGCAGGCTGATCGATCCCGGGGTGGTGTTCTCCGAGCTCTGGTAGGATCCCGCCACAACCAGAACATGCTGGACCGAACCGGTCCGCCAGAGCAGCCGGGGGGTCAGGCTGTAGACGCCGGTGACGTTCTTGATGGACGACGTATCATCCCGGGCCCGGTTGTCGTTCACGTTGTTGGCCACCTGCCAGTCGATGCCGACCGCCGTACCCGGTTGCCAGCTTCCGGAAAAATTGTAGATCGCCTGTTTGGCCGTGGCTTCCAGGTCCCCATCCAGGTTGTTCTCCCGCCAGCCCGCCATCCCCTGGAGGGCGAGCCGCCCGCCGGACAGGCGGGCCGATCCGGTGAGGCCGTAGTCGATCCGGTCGCCGGCCAGGCCGCTGTTGCCCAGGGTGACGAATCCCGGACCGACATACTCTACCGTTCCGCCGATGGACCAGACCGTACTGTTGAAGAGAAGCTTCACCTGGGCTGATTTGTCGGTCACTTCCTCGTTCGTCGCCAGCTCGTCCCGCCGGTAGCGTGACAGGGCGCCTTCGCTCTGCAGCTGGACCCGTCCGCCCCCGAAGGACAGCTGCCCCTTGTAGCCCGCCACGGTACTGGCTTCGACCGGAGGAACCGGAAAGACCGCGGCCGTGTCGAGCGAGTTCCTGTCGTCCTCGCCCCGGACCAGGAAGAGGTCCAGGAAGCTCTTCTGCTCGTCGCCGTATCCCAGCCGGCCGCCGTACATCCATTGGGCCCACTGGATCTGGGTGTAGTTCCCGTTCCCCGCGATGGCCCGCCGTGAGCGGCCGTACACCGCGCCGATCCGGAAGAGGCCGGGGTGCAGGTCGACGCCACCGCCGAGCAGCGTGGCGTCGGCGATGGTGTAGCGGGAATACTCGGGGGTGAAGTTGCCGGCGTGGAACGTCGCCCACTTGTAGGTCGGGCTCACGCCGATCTGGTTGATCTGCTGGCGGAAGCTCACCTGATCCGAGCTGATGATCGCGGTGAGCGGTGCGGTCAGCAGCCCGTTGAACAGGCTCAACGTGAGGTTGGCGGTGATCCGCCCGGTCTCATCCGGCCGGTTGGCGGTGCCGATGCCGTCCCGGCTGTACAGCTCGCCGTAGGCGGTGAGACTGCCGGTTGCGCCGAACTGCTGAGCGGCCCCATCCGCCGGCCGCAGCAGACCGGCCAGGAGCACCAGGTGGAACAGTGCCGCGCGTCTCATCGCCGGGCCGTCGCTTCCAGGCTGGGGGCGCTCTCGATCCCGTTCACGACCAGGGTCGCGTAGTAGTAGTAGCGGCGGCCGGGTTGCGCCGTGCGGTCCAGATAGGACGCGTCGGCCGTCTGCACCTCCGCCAGCCGTCCGGCACGGCCGCCGCGCAGGTAGCGGAATACCCGCACGGTGCCGGCCAGTCCTTCGATCTCGGCCCAGCTTACCGTAATCCCGTCCGGCCCGGCGGTCGCGCGCAGCGCCGCGGGTGCCGGAGGACGGGGAAGCGGGATCGCCACCCGCACCGGGACCGACGGCGCGCTCTGCTCCCTGGCCCGGTCGACGCCGCGGACGGCATACTCGTAGACCCGCCCCGCGTCGACCGTCGTGTCGGTCCAGGTGTTGATGTTTCCGGGCAGCGCCTCGGGCGTCAGCGGAGTGAAGGCCGTGTCGCGCGAGCCGGCCATCCGCCGGTACACCCGGTAGCCGGCGACGCCCAGGTCCACGGCGCCCATGTCATCCCAGAACAGCTGCACCGCGGTGCCGTCCACGAATCCACGCAGGCCGGTGGGCCGGGCGATCCCGGCCGGGGATGCCGGCGCGAAGAAGGCCGGGTTGGAATAGCCGCTGCGCACATTGCTCCGGCTCACGGCCTGCAGTACGTAGGTGTATTCCCGGCCCGGGACCAGCGCGCTCAGGGTGTCGAGCCAGGTGGTATCCCCCGGCGCGATGAGGCCGCCCGCCTGGGTGAGCGGTGTCCCGGAGGTGATGGAATCCACCGCGCGGGGGGTGGTGAAGAGGTAGTAGCCGGAGAGTTCGCGCCCGCCGTTCCGGAGCCAGGTGAGCCGCACACCGCGCCCGCCCGGGCCCGCCTGTGCCTGGAGGCCGTAGGGCGGTGCGGGCGGCATGGAACTCTGGAAGTAACCGAAGACCGCGGCGGTGGGCGGCGACGCCTCGTTGCGCGGTCCCACCACCGCCAGGCGGTAGTAGGTGATGCGCATCTCCGGCGCCTGCCGGTCCACGAACATCCGGGCATCCCGCGGCAGCTCCGCGATCTGGCGCCAGCCGCTGTCCTGCGACGGGGCCCGGAAGATCTGGATCGCGCGAACCAGCTCCGGCTGCGCCAGACGCCACCTGAGCACGATACCCATCGTGTCGTCGCTCTCGGCGCTCAGCGAATCCGGCAGCCGGTAGCGCAGCGCCTGTACCGTGTAGACGGTGGCGGTATCGCCGGCGGTGCCACGATTGAGAAAAATGTCCCGTGGAACCGCGTAGTACTCGTAGATGGCCCTGGGTTCGAGTCCGTGAGCCTCGAACCGGCCAAACAGCGTGTCGCCCGAGGCGATGAAGCTGGTGATCGAATCGACCCGGCTGAAATCTCCCTCGCGGCCGCGACGCCGCCAGACTTCGACCGACCGCACCGGATGCCCGGCGGTGGGAATCCGCCACCAGATGACGGCGGTCGAGTCGCCGTCCTCGACCCGCGCGGTGTTGACGGGACGGAAGTCCGGCCGCGCGGGGAACCCGACCGGTGCGGTCATGACGGTGCGGCCGACCGACCCGGCCGCGGCGACGGCCCCGATCCGATACTCCCAGGTCTCACCCGGGTGCACCCGGGTATCGAGGGCGTAGATGCCCAGGGCCAGCCGGATCCGATCATCCCCGATGATCCGGGCGAGGGAGTCGGCCCGGGGGAACCGGACGATGTACTCCCAGGCCGCGGCTTCGTTCGGCTGTCGCAACGCGGCGACGACGGCGGAGCGGGTCGCCCGGTCGAGGCGGCTGAAGAACCCGTCGGCCGACGCGACGGCCTGCACCTCATCCACCCGCTCCCAGGCCCCCGCGCCCGGCCGCCGCCGCTCCAGCCGGTGGGCCACCACCCCATCTACCGGATGGGCCCGGGAACCCACGCTGCCCCCGAGCCAGACATAGACGCCGGATGCTCCGGCCCAGGCGAGAGTATCCGGCCGCTGGGCCAGGGCCGGAGCCGGAATCAGCACGAGGGCCGCGAGCGCGGCCCGGATGAATGCGCGTTTCATCGCTTGTACACGTGGAAGAAGGGCCCGGTACCGTCGTTCCAGTTGTGACCGATCTGGGCCTGAGCGCCGAGTCCGAGCGTGAAGCCGGCCGAGCCTTCGATACAGGCGTCATCGATGCCGACCCCGCCGGACACGGTCCCGTGCAGGTCGAGGTCGTAGCCGCCCAGCACATACCAGGCGCCGTCGGAGCGGTACTCGCCTTCCAGGCTGCCCTGCGCGGCCACCGATCCCGAGACATGCAGGCAGGCGCCCAGGCCGACGCCCCCCTTGGCCCCCGCGTTCACGCCCGCTTCCATCCCGACGTGGTAGGTGTTGAGCTCCTGGAAGTTCATACCCAGGCGGATATCGCCCCAGACGTTGCACCACACGGCGACGCTGCCGACGCCGACATCGAAACTGCCGTTGGGGCAGATCGGCACCGGGACGACCATCTTCCCTTCAAGGAAGAACCCGTTGATCGTGTGGAACGACGCCGGCACACCCTTGGTCGAATAGGCGTTGAAGTCGTTCAGCAGCGTCCCCGAGAGTTTCGCGTTCCCGATGATCAGGGCGGCGGTACCGGAGAATCCGGGGTTGGCCAGGGTCACGTTCAGGCCGCCGAAGAAGTACCAGTACTGGTCCGAGGGCAGGCCGCTGATGGCGAGCTCGGCGGTGCCGGTGGCGTTGGCGCCCGCGGCCAGTTGCTTGCTCACCTGCATGTGCCCTTCCAGGCGCCGCAGCGGGTAGTTCAGCGTGACCGTGATGTTGCCGAACGGCGTCGGAATCTGGCGCACCGTGAGCCCGGTCGAGCCGACCGCCACATCGCTGGCCGACACGGTGAAGGAGACCGGCCCCGTCGCTTCGCCGTTGTTCACGTCCATGTGGCCGTCGAGCCGGGTGCTCCACTGTCCACCAGCCACCTTCGATCCGCCCTTCAGCGAGTCCACCAGGATCTGGCCGATGGCAAGCGTCGCCCCCGGCGCGGGTACCGCGCTGATCACCTGGGCCGGGGCGTTCAGGGTCGAGCGGGTGAACTCGATCGGAATGTTCCATTTGCCGGTCACATCGAGGGCGCCGCCGCTGTGGAACCCGGTGGGATCCAGTACGCCGTCCTTCAGCGTGATCTTGGCGCCGCCGACGTCGAACGCCTGGAAGCTGAGCGGCGGCTGCACCAGCTTCACCTGGCCGCCGGCCTTGCTGTAGGTGAAGATGAACGCCTGCGGCCCCAGGTTCGGCACGTGAATGTCGAGGTTCCCGTTGAACTGCACCGCGGTCTGGGTGACGCCGATGGCCTTGATGGCATAATCGGCCGTCTGGTAGTAGCGGACCGACGCGTTGTTGGCCGCCGTAAGGCCGCTGGTGCCGTCGGAGCGGAACGAGAAATTGCCGATGGCGATGCTGCTGCCGGGGTCCATCCCGTCCAGCGCCGGAATGGTCCCGCCCAGGGAGGTGAGGACCCAGGGGCCGCCGGCCTTCTCCATGCCGAAGCTGATCGGCTGGCTGGACGTCAACGGGACGATGCCGGCCAGCATCACCGGCCCGGTGCCGAAGTTCCCGCCGCCGAGGGAGGTGGGCGTCACCTGAACCCCGGTGAAGGGGAATGCCACGGTCGCGTTGGGTTTGGTCGGGTCCAGCGGCACCAGCACCTGGCCTTCGGCCAGATACAGCTTGCCGCCTCCCGCCGCGAGATTCCAGCTGCTCGCCTGCAGCGTCCACCCGCCCAGCTTGACCGAAATCGGCTGGCTGTCAGAGACCGAGCTGATACCACCGATCGGCGCCGGACCCGGCGCCATCCGCAGGGCCGGGATCTTCACCGCCAGATCCGCTACCCCCTGGATATCGGTGTGCAGGACCGTTCCCAGGTACACGGCGTCCGGCTTGAGGAACGACGTCGTCGGGTCGGCCTCGGCCCGGAAACCGAAGAGCCGGAATCCGAGCGGGCCGCCGGTGGCGGTCCCCAGGTTGTAGCCCTGCGGCCCGGCCGGCGACGAAGAGTCCGCCGTGATCGACGCCAGGATCGTGCGATCCTGCCCGGTGGCGCCGGTCTTCAGCAGGAACGGGGTGCCCAGCGAGTCGATCTCGCTGGAGGTGACGTTGGTGAAGCTCCCCGCGACATCCAGCTCGATCGGACCGAAGACCGCGCCGGTGCCGCCCGAGACCGGGCGCACCACGAGTCCCGAAGTGTTCCGCTGCCGTGCCAGGTATTTCCCGCTGCCGAAGGGATCCAGCGGGACGACGTTGTCCCGGAGCAGAATCACGCCCGCCGTCGGCAGAGCGTGTTTCGCCGGCGTGCCGTCGGACTGGATCGTGACCGAATCGAACGGGAGCGAGGTGACGCCCGGTGCGAAGGCACCGTTGTCGGGCAGTTCCGTGAATGCCCCGCGGATCAGCGCCCGGCCGCCCGGCAGGTCCTGCAGGTCGTGCACCTCGATGGCAAAACCATAGAGATGGGAGATGTCCATCCCGTCGTAGTACCGCAGATGGAAATCCTGACCCGGGGTGGACGGACGCTTGGCCGTAACCGTGATCGAATCCCCGATGAAATTGGAGTTGGACTTTCCGGCCCGGACCACGTGGTTCCCGGTGGTCACGCCATGGAGCACGTACTTGCCGTCGGTGCCCGTCATGGTCTCGACCAGCCCGGCCTGACCCAGGTCGGCGAAGACCCGCGCCCCCGCGACCGGGACGCTGTCCGCCTGGCCGGCGTAGACCGTACCCGCGATGCTGGTGCCCTCCTGCAGCCGCAGGTGCTTCGCGGTCCAGGCCGGGCTTTCCGGGACCTGGAGCGTGCGGGTGATGCCGATGTAGTCGGATCCGGCCGGGCCCGTGAGCGTCACCGTGACGGTGCTGTCGGCCGCGTTGGGAGACTGCCAGGTGAACTCCACGATGCCGTTGGCGTCCGCGGTGTCCGTGGGGGAGCCGCTGAGTGAGAGCACCGCGATCGCGCCGGGGACCGGCTTGGTGTCTCCCGGAAGATCCAGACGGCCGACTCCGCCGGTGACGCTCAGCCGCAGCCGGTGCAGCCGGCGGTGCAGGGTGAAGGTCCCGAGGTTGGTCGGTCCTCCCTTGGGGATCGTGACCGTCGTATCCAGCGGGAAGTACTTGGGCCCGCCGTTGATCCGCAGGTGCTGCGTGCCGGAAACGGCGTTGAAGTCGAAGACGTAGGCGGAGATCTGGATCGGGCCCGAGGCGATGATCTGCTGGTTCCCCGCCGTGACCTGCTGGCCCGGCTGGACCTGTCCCGGGAGGATCGGCTTGGCCTGCACCTGCTGTGGCGCCGCCGGCTGGGCCGGGGCGGGCTGGCCGACCGGCCCGAACTGGAACAGCTGGGGCGAGAGCTGGTAGCCTACCGGGCTGCCCTGCGGGGTGCCGAAGGCGGGCTTGGCGGCGACCCAGGGTCCCTCCTCCACCTGGACGTAGCCGAAGGCCGGCTGATTGTTCTCGTCGACGATCCTGCCTTTGACGTGAGCGTCGGGCTGCAGGTAGTAGACGTCCTTGGTGCTCTGGGTACCGAGCAGCAGGCCCAGGCTGTCCTTCGACTGGGGGATGAAGCCCAGGCTGCCGACATCCACCCGCCAGAACGGCGGAGTCTTGGTCGCCGGCGTGATGTCGCTGAATGAGAAGTAGCCGTCGTCTTCCGGCTCGATGTACCGCTTGGTACAGGTGAAGTTGTAGCAGAGATCGGCGCGACCGTACCGGATCGGCACCGAGGTCGTATCCTGCCGCATCAGCCGCCCGACGTAGCGCGCCTTTCTCGGAACCAGTTTGACGATCAGCGTGTCGGTCTTGGTCAGGCCATACTGCTCGTTGTAGTAGGCCAGGTCACCCTGGGGCCCCAGGCCCGGCCAGCTCCGCGAGTACTCCAGGAACGCCGTCTCGTAGTACAGCAACCCGCCGGCGGGCGTGGAGACCCGCACGTAGTACCGATCGGAGGTGCCCACGTTCTTGACCAGCCGGCTGAGGAAGGTCGTTCCATCGGCCCCGGTCTCGTGCTCTCCGATGACGGTCCAGCTGGGCAGGTTGACGTAGTAGACGTTGGGCAGACCCTGCTGCAGCGTCTTCCTGGGGCCCGGCGCACTGCCCTCGTTCACCGGGACGGCGGGCGGGCGGTATCCGCGGACCACCTGCACGGTCACGGCGGGCAGCACTTCGGCCGGCGCGTTGGCCTTGACCACCTTGACAACGGTCCGGTAGCTCCGGACCAGCGAGACCAGCGTACCGACATTGGCGGTGCGGTTGGGGCCGAGCGTCAGCTCGTCGGACGGATTCAGGAAGTGACCGTCACCGACCTCGAGATTATAGAAACGCACCAGCGAGCCGGTGGTCGAGCCGACGATGTCGCCGGAGCCCCAGTTGATGGCGGTATTACTCGCGATGACGCCGGTCGGATTGTCGTCGTGAAAGAGAAACCCGAACTTCCCGTCCGACTGGGTGGTTGCGGTGGCAATCACCTGCCCGTTGTCGGTATAGGATTTCCCTCCGGCGTAGATCGGGCCGAAGACGCCACCCGCACTGGTGCGGTACCGGACCACCAGTCGGACCGTCACTCCCGCGAGCGGTCCCGGGTCCGGGCCGGGCGGGTTGCCAACCGCCTGGGGTCCGCCGGGCGGCGGCACCGCCACGCCCTGGATCGGCAGGTTGGGCGGCAGGCCGCCCGGCGGCGGGTTCTCGTAGGTGAAGAAGATCGGCGTGTACCCGGGCGAAGGTACCGCGACCTTCTTCGGTGCAGGGACGGCGTTCATCCGGAAGGTGTACTTGAGCGTTCCGCTCAGGCTCGCGTTCCAGTAGGGGAAGGCCCCTCCCGGCTGTCCAACCACCGGCGGCTGGACGGCAACCGTCGGGCCGCCACCCGGTGCCTTCCGGGTAAAGGTGAAGATCTCGCTCCGTCCCTGGTTGGCGCCCACCGGCTCGATGTTGCCCACCTCCCCCTGCAGGGAGCGGATGGCCTGGACCCGCCACGCGTAGTGCTTGCCGTCCTCCAGAGGGAGAGCCGAAGGCGGATAGACCGCCGCCGTCACGGTGGTGAGGGCCTGCTCCAGCACGGGAACGTTGCCGGTCACCGCCTGCAGCGGCGTCTGGCCCGGCAGCACCTCGACCACCCGCAGCAGATAGTCCACCTGGGGAACGCCCGGGGCGATGACCGGCGTCCACTGGAAGGTGGGGTAGGGCGAGGTGACCGGGGCCGCATTGAACGGTGTGATCAGTTTGGGCGGCTGGGGGAAGGTCACCGTGAAGAAGCCGCAGCCGGTGACGTCGTTCAGCGGCCGCCCGCTGGCGGTGACGTTGGTCAGGTCGACGCACAGCTGATAGCTGCCCTCGGGGATCCGCCCGGTGCTGTTCACCGAAGAGGCCACGCTCCCGGTGAATTTCATCTGGCTCCACTGGGCGATCTGGGGACCGCTGAAAATGGAGGACGTCGCGGGGAAGGTCGTGAGATCGGCCGCCAGCGTGCCGACGACCGCCTGATTGCGCAGCAGGCGCAGGCTGGTCGTCGCGTCGACGTCGAACCCGCTGCCGTTGGAGACGATCAGCGTGACCACACCGGCATTGGTTTCCCAGTCGGCCAGGTAGGGCGTCGGCTGACTGACGGACAACGTGACCGTAATGCCCTGGGCGGCCAGGGAGCCGCTGCTTCCCAGGGCCAGAGCCAGCACAGTCAGCGAACGCGACAGAGCTCGAGTCATGACGGCATCTTCCTGATGCAGCGCGACAACAGGCGACGTGCGGGACGCGGGAACGGCTGGTCCCGGTGCGAGGGGTGGGCGGCCACTGCCCGGATCAGTATAGAAAGAACCCTCACACCCGGCAACGTATGGAAGAACGACAAACCGGGTCGGAAGGGGCCATGTGACCCCAACCGGCGGAGACGCTTCGGGTTCGGTCGCTGCAACCGATGGCAGAGCGGTGAGGATCCCGGGCGCGCTGTCTGCCGGCCGCGCCGGCACGCCGGCCTCCTTGCAGTCTTCTGACACTGTTGGAGTGACCCGGGTGGATGTCCGTGGGTCTTCCCCGATGATTCCCCTTCCTTTTCCAGATCACCCGGGGAGAGCGTCATGCACCTTCGATCTTCCGTCATCGCTGCCGCCCTCGGCCTGGCCGCGATCAGCGCCTGTGCCGATCGGAACGACCCTGCCGGGCTGGCCGCCGACCATCAGGCCACTGACTTCGCCGCCGGCGCCGGTATCATCAGCGGGACGGTGTACGGGTTCATCCCACCGTCCGACAGGTCCGACTCACTGCTTCTTCCGCTGGCCGGTGTCCGCCTTGCGGCATTCAGGCTTGCCGATCTGCCGCGCGACAGCCTGCCGCCTCCACCACCCCCACCCGACAGCATCCCGACCGACACCATCCCCGGTCCGCCACCGCCCGATACCACCCCCGGGCCGCCGCCCCCGCCGCCCCCACCGCCCGATACCATGCTCACCGGAGGCACCGGCATGGTCCTGGTCCTGGGAGACAGTGTGGTCGGTCCACCGGATTCCGTGCCGCTGCCGCCTCCGGCGCGGTGCACCGACGGGGGGATGTTGGTGACCGCGGTGTCCAGTGGAGAGAACGGCTCCTTCCGGCTCACGGGGCTGCCGAGCGGCATCTACGCTATCCGCGCGGTGCCAAAGGACGGACTGGGCTTCAAGCCCGGCGGTCTCTGCGGGATTCCACTGCGGCCGGATCAGCACCTGGCGAACGTCCCGATCGTGCTCCTGAAGCCCTAGCCGGGTTGCGGCAGCCCCGGTCGGGATACGTGGCGGCCGGTTCCCGCGGGAGCCGGCCGCCTCGCGCGTATGATGAAGACATCTTCACCAGCGATTCACTCCTCCGATACCGGATCACGGGTACTCATTAGTCGGTTTTCCATCCCTGAGTACCTGCTGCCGGTCTGAAGGAGATATGTCTATGCTGCGTCGCTGGTTCGCCCTTGCGGGCATGGTTCTGCTGCTGGTTCCTTCTGTCCTGGCCGCTCAGAGCCGCTGGGACATCACGGTGCAGGGTGGCGCGGCCTTCCCCACCAAGTCTCTGAGCAACGCCGATCTCGATGCCGGAGTCGGCTTCGAAGGGACCGTGGGCTACCAGGTTTACGGGCCGCTCACGGCCTATGCCGGCTGGGGCTGGCACCGGTTCACGTCCAAGGACCTCGCCACGCCCTTCAGGAACGGAGCGGCCAACGTGGTGCAGACCGGCTATGTCTTCGGCCTGCGCTACAGCCACGAACTCCAGGGGCGCGGCCTGCGGCCCACACTGGTGGCTCGCGCCGGCGGAACACTGGAGCATCTGGAGACCAAGACCTGGTCCGGGACCATGACCGAGGACACCGGCCATGGGCTGGGGGGCGAACTGGGAGTGGCGCTGGGACTGACGCTGGCCAATCACTGGAGCGTCATGCCGGGACTCAGGTTCCGGTCCCTGCGGCGCGACCTGACCATCGACGGGCTCAAACGGCCCGCGCGGCTGGATTACCTGACGCTCGAAGCCGGCGTGAACTACGCGTTCTGAACTGAATTGAAGCCGGCCCTTCGAACGGCCGTCCCGGAGCTGGCGCCCCGGGGCGGCCGTTTCGCGTGCGGGCCGGCCGTCTGGCCGTTCATGGGCCCGGTCGGGGCGGCGGAGGCGGAGGCTTGACCGTGATTCGGACCGCGGCATCCTGGTAGCCTCGCATGGAGGCCCGGGCGGTGATCGTGCCCGGACGGGTCGACGCGGGGAACGTCATCCGGAAGCGACCGGTATTGTCGGCCGTGCCGGATGACCCGCCGACGGCCACGGATGCCCCGGCGACGGGATCGCCCGCGTCGGTGACCAGAAAGGTCACCGACGCCGAATCACCCGCGGTGAGGCTGCCCGGAGAGGCGGAGATCGTCAGGGCCGGGAGCAACCGCACATGCCAGGTGGCGATCTCCTGCGCCGCGTTGCTGAACGAGGCGAGGAGGTCGATGGGTCCGAGCGACCCTTCCCCCATCACTTTCCAGATCCCGCCGCTCCCCTGCGGCGGCGGCGCCGAGACGATCGGGCCGAATCGGGTAGCCGCCCGGTTGCTTCGGGTCGCCCGGACCGTCGTGCCTTCGTTCCACATGATCCAGAGCCGGCCCTCGGGGCCCGGGGCCAGGTTCACGAACCGGGTCTGCCGGGCCCGCGTGACCGGCAGCGGCTGCGGCGCGCCCACCCGCCAGAGATTGACCCGCTCGCACACGGGGTAGCCGGAGCAGTACGCCAGGTATACGCCGGGAGCACCCAGCCGGGCGGCTATGGGTGTCCGGTACA
The DNA here is from genome assembly GCA_050183505.1 of Gemmatimonadales bacterium. Classification (GTDB taxonomy): domain Bacteria; phylum Gemmatimonadota; class Gemmatimonadetes; order Gemmatimonadales; family GWC2-71-9; genus JBFXBG01. The sequence goes on from JBFXBG010000008.1 coordinate 41,094, forward strand.
TGGGCTGAATCGAAGCCGAGTGATCCGGCCGGGCGGACCCGGGGGCATAGACCTTTTCTCCCATGGAGGGCGACACGGTGGCGGCCCAGAGTCCGTGATCCTGACGGATATTGGAGTACCAGCCCAGCACCACCTCACCCGAGACGGCGTCCGTGGCCAGGGCCGGGTTGTAGGCGCAGCAGCCGGTGACGGGCAGCTTCTGGTCCGGCGTATTCTCCTCGAGACCCCGGTGCACGAAGAGCCCGCTGCTGGTGGACCAGGCGACGGCGGGTGAGCCGTCGGGTGTGTTCGCGGCGCCGGGCGCGCCCGTATTATACGACTTCGTGATGCCGCCCTCGGCCAGGGACCAGGGTGTCCCCGAGGCGGGCGCGGTGGCGGTGTAGATCGACCCCTGGTAGGGGTCCTTCGGGCCCTGTCCCCGGATACCGCTCATGAAGACCCGCAACCCGCCCCGCGTCGGGACCAGCAGATAGGGATTACTGAGCGAAGCCCAGCCGTCGGCGATGACCGAAGCTGCCCCCACCGTATTTCCGGCCGAGTCGATCGTGCCGTGCATCAGGTCCCATCTGGTTCCGGTCTTCCGTACCCAGGCGAGGTGCAGCACCCCGTCGGGCCTCCGGGCCGCGGCCGCCTCATCGATGTTCCGGCCGGTGAGTTCGGTGATCCGGTGCCAGTCGCCCGGCGGGCCGGGATCGTGGCCGCTGAGCAGCGCGGGCAGGATGACGAGCGCGAGAGCTGTGCGCCAGGCCGTGGGCATGGGATCTCCCGGTGCGGGGACAGCCTGATCATACGGCCAGAGGGCGCGGCCGGCAAAGGGGACTGCGGATGACGGGGAAGAAGACCTAGGGCCAGGTGATCGTGGCGCCGCCGACCGTTGTCTGATCCACCGGGTTGCTGAAGGACGGCCCGTTTCCGTTGACCGACGGGCTTTCGTTGGATCCCGGCAACTGGACGGTTACCCCAAGGCCGTTGGCGGACTTGAGGTCGACATAGAGGCCCGGGGTAGCGCTGATATGCGTGAACATGAGGTTCTGGAACGGAATCACCCGCGGGGCCAGGGCCGCACCAAAGGCCGAAATCCGGAGCTGTGTGACCGAGGTCGAGATCCCGGTCCAGGTGACGTTGTCGAACTGGACGGGGGCCGCGGACGGCTCGTTCCAGAAGATCCGGGTGTTGTCCAGCTTCAGGCCGTCGACATTGAGCCCCATCGCGGTCAGCAGCCGGCCTCCGCCGCTGATGGTCGGCGGGGTGCGGTTCTGCTGGATCAGGGTGCCGTCGACAAAGACGTCGCTGTTGAGCGTGAGCCCGCCCAGGGCGGGGCCCACGTCGAGATCGCCGAAGTGGGAGAACCCGGCGCCGGTACCCGGCGTCGCGAACGTCGCGACCCGGACGCCCCCCGCCCCGATCCGGGTCAGATGCGGGCTGGTCGCGGCGAAACTGGACCCGCTGTTTGCCGCGGTCTGGTTGAAACTCCCGCCGATGCTGAGGAAGCCGCCGGTCAGTTTCCCGGTCTCATCACCGCCGCCGAAGATCGCGGCGCCGGTGACCAGGACGCTGTCGGCGGAGCTCGTCATGGTGAGCGTGCCCGTCCCGAGGGTGTTCAACGAGCCGAGGATGTCCATCCGCTGGCCCGCCAGATTGAGGGCCCCGCCGGAGAGGATCTGCAGGCTTCCGTTGACGAAGACCGGCGAGCCCAGCGACTGGCTTCCGGCGACGTCGAGGTTGAGGAAGTAAGACCCCCCGCTCGCCGCGGCGCTCGAGAAGATCGTGCTGCCGGCGCCGGTGAGGACCACCCGGGTGCCCGGTCCGGCGGCGGTCGTCGGCGCGAAGCTCTGGGGGGAGATGCTCGATCCCTGAACGAAACTGCCGCCGATCCGGATGACGCCGTTGCCGAAGGTCTGGGCCGCGAAGCTGTCATCTCCGTCGAACAGGGCGTCCCCGCCCACCAGCAGCGAGTCCAGCGCATTGGTCATGGCGAGGAACGCGCCAACCCCGCTGATGGAGAAGTCCCCGCCGACGTCGAGCGTGTGCCCGCCCAGGACCAGCGTCCCGGAGGCGAACGACACGACCCCGGTGACCGCGAGCCGGCTCTGCATCGTCAGCGTGCCGCTGAAGACCAGGATGAGGTTCGAGATGGTCGACCCCGGTGCCAGGTTGATGGAGCCGCCGGCGGAGGTGAAATCGACTGTGTGGTTACCGCTGCCGACAAAGGCCGGGCCGGTCGCCGAGGTCAGGGATCCGTTCATGACCAGGACGCCGTCGGTGAGCAGGCCGGTTTCGTTGCCCCCCGCGAACGTCCCGCTGGAGACCGACAGGAAATCGAACTGGTCGGTCATGGTGACGGTGCCGCCGTTCACCGTGAGCAGGGGCCCGGTCGTGAAGGACTGCCCTCCCAGGGTGAGGTTGGCGCCGGTCCCGTTGATCTCCAGCGAGGTCGACAGCGAGAAGCCGGTGACCGTGTAGTCGCCGGTGACCACCAGCGCCGGGAAGATCCCCGAGACGGTATTGGCCGGGCCCTCGAGGATCACCGTGCCACCGGAGACCCCGCCGGCGCCGAACTCGGGATCCGAACTGGTCGCGTCCCCGGTGATGGTGATCGTATCCGTCGCGCCCAGCGTGATGAGGGCGTTGTTCTCCACCGTCAGGTTATTGAGTGTGACGTTGTTGTTGAGGACCGGCTGGTTCGCGGCACTCACCGGTATGAGTACGTCCGCCCCGGTGCCCGGCACGCCGGCCGGACTCCAGTTGCCGGCAGTGTTCCAATCGGTGGACACGGCTCCGGTCCAGGTCCTGCTCCCGCCACCGCCGCCGGCCGGCCAGTTCACCATCGCGCCGCCGCCGAGCGAGATGAAGATCCCGCCGCTCGAGGGTGTCGGATTAGCCATGTCGATCGTGAGGACCTGCCCGTCGCTCGGAACCAGGTCGTTGGCGAAGAGATAGAACCCGCTGGTCGGCGTGGTATTGAAGGTGAGATTGCTGAACGTGAACGGTGAACCCGCGCCCGGGTGGTTGACCTGAAGCTGAATGAGCGTCGGGTCCTGGTTGCTGAAGGTCACGTTCGAAAGGCCGATCGAAAGCCCCGCCGGCTGATCGATGATGAGCCGGACGTTGTCAAAGATGACGCCGTTCGACACCAGCCCGCCCACGGAAAGGAACTTGCCTCCGGTGCCCTGAATCCTCCCGCTCACGCCCGGTGCCCCGCTGAGCGTTCCGTGGGCGTAGGCATCGGAGCCCAGCGTGAGGATCCCGGTGCCGGTCCACACCAGATCCTGGAAGTGCGAGGTGCCCGGCACGATCCCCGGCGAGGCGAACGACACCGTGGGTGAGTTGCCGGTAAGCAGCGTCACGTGGCTGCCTGAGGGGTGGAAGCTGTCGCCGCTGTTGCCGGCCAGCTGGGTCAGGTCGCCGCCGATCGTCAGGCTGCCGGCGGACATCGACCCCAGCTCGTTGCCCCCCTGGAAGACGGCGTCGCCCGAGACCGCCAGGGCGTCGCCGGGGTTGTTCATCACCACGATGCCGGTCCCCATCGTGGCAAAACTGCGGGCCACCGCCATGGCATGGCCGTTCAGCGTCAGCGACCCGCCCATGACGGCAACCGCGCCCACGCTCACCGATCCGGTCAGCTGGGGCGCGACCGTCGCGGCGACGATCACGGCGCTGTCGGTGCTTGCCGGCACGCCGTTGGACCAGTTGGCGGCATTGCTCCAGTCGCTGGACGAGGCGCCGGTCCAGGTCGTCACACCGGCCGGGCCGGTCCCCGTCGCGGTGAAGGTCACCGGATTGCCCTTGATGCCGGTGCCGCCCGCCGTCGCCGTCAGGGTATTGGTCCCGGGTGTGGCTCCCAGGGTCCAGCTGCCCACCGTGGCGATGCCGGACGCGTTGGTCGAGGTCGACCCGCCGGTCAGGCTCCCGCCGCCCGACGCGACCGCGAACGTGACCGCCACCCCGGGTACCGGCGAGCCGGTGTTGTCCAGCACGACGACCGAGGGCGGGACCGCGACCGTGCCGCCGGCCGGCGCCGACTGGCCGTCTCCGGCGGCGATCGCGATCGAGTCGGCCACGCCGGGCGGGAGCGTCGCCGTCGCGTTGAATGTGACCGTCGAGACGGTACCGAGAGACGCCGTGAACGTCTGGGCGCCCACCGTGGAACCCAGAGTGGCCACCGTCTGCGCCAGGCCGGCGGCGTCGCTCACCGCGCTGGTGGGAGCGACACTCCCGCCGCCGGGGGCGGCAAACTGGACGGTCGCCCCGGCCAGGCCCAGCCCGTCGGTACCCAGAACCCGGACCACCATGGGCTGCGGCAATGTGGCGCCGGCGGCCGCCGTCTGGCCGTCTCCGCTTACCGCCACCACGCTCCCCGGCGCGGCCGTAAAGGTGACCGTGGTGGATTCGGCGACGCCGGCCGGAGCCGTCGACGTCGATGGCGTCTGGGCCCGGACATACACCGTGCCGCGCAGGCCCCGGTCCCGCACGATGCCCAGCGGGTTCACCGTGGCCAGCGTCGTATCGTTGACCGACCAGGACACATAGAAGGAAGGGACCGGCGCCTGGTTGGCGTCGAACCCGGCGATCTGCATCGTGACGCTGTCGCCCAGCGTCGCCGTCGTGTCCAGCGGCGACAACGACACGCCGGTGAGCTGCGCGCCCGGCCCGACATAGTTGAGCACCAGAATCGGCGGCGGAGTGCTGCCGGCCGGGCCGGCAATCACTTCGATGGTGCGGCTGCCGGAAAAGAGAACCTGACCGCCGCCCAGCAACTCCATGTTCACCGTCAGCGATTCCGCCGTGCTCCGGAGCACCACCGGCAGCGTGACCTGGATCCGGTCCAGGTTGATGTCGAACGGGACAATGCTGTCCCGCAGGATCACGTCCGGAGGACGGATGATCTGCAGGTGGACGGCGTCGACCGCCAGATTGAATGCCGAGAAGTTGAACGAGGGAGGGAAGACCGGGTGCACCGCGACATACGCCAGGCCCGGGCCTGAGGGCCCTGTGGCCGGTTCGCCACAGGTACTGAGCAGCAGGGCAACAAACCCCAGACCCGCGGCGCGCAGAAGGCGCGCCGCGGCGGGGAAGGGTTCATGCCGTCGGGCCGTACGGTTCAGCAGGGGCGGTTGTCGGGTTCGGGTATGGGGCGATAGTGCCCATTCCACGGCGACATGTCAATAGCGGCGGCCCGCAATGCACAAGCCACGCAAGCCGCCGCCCGTCCCGACCGCGTCCCGGCCCGTTGCCTACTTGAACGAGACCAGCTCGACCTCGAACTTCAGCGCCGCGTTCGGCGGGATCCGCGGCGGAGAGCCTTGGAGCCCGTAGCACAGCTCGGCCGGGATCCAGAACGTGTACCTGGCCCCCGCCCGCATGAGTTGCAGGCCCTCGGTCCAGCCCGGAATGACCCGGGTCACCTGGAAGGTCACCGTGTTGTCTCCCGAGGAATCGAACTCAGTGCCGTCCAGCAGCGTTCCACGGTACTTGACCGTCACCGAGCTGGTCGGGGTGGGATGTGGACCGGACCCCTCGGCCTCGACCTTGTATTGGAGGCCGCTGCTGGTGGTCCTGACCCCGTCCTTCTTCGCGTTCTCCAGGAAGAACGCCTCGGCCGCTTCCCGGTTCTCCGCACCGGCAAGGGAATCCCGGTGGTGCTGCTGCTGCATCATCCGGGTCTGGAATGCCATCATCGTTCCCTGCATCAGGGACTCGGGGATTGCCGACTCACGTTCCGCCAGACCCTCCCGCATGCCGCGGAAAAGGACTTCGGCGTTCACCGGAACTCCCTGTTTCTTCATCGATTTTCCAGCGTTGTATCCCAGGATGTAGCTCACGCTGTCGTCCTGAGTTGCCAGCCGGGTCGAACCGCCGCCCGAAACCTGGCTGCAGCCCGCCGCCAGGATGCCAAGGGCCGCCAGGGCCGCTATCCGCATGATCACTCCACGTTAAAGGAAAAGAGTCCCCCTCCCGAATGGGCGGGAATATAAGCGACCCCTCCATGCCTGCCGAGAGCGGCAGTATAGTACAGAGTGCAGAGTGCAGAGTGCCGGGTGCCGGGTGCCGGGTGCCGGGTGCCAGGTGCCAGGTGCCAGGTGCAGAGTGCCGGGTGCCCGAGGATCTGTACTCTGACCCCGGCCCTCCCATATCCCCGGTCCCCCTTGCCACCGTCGCTTCCCGATCTCCCGGTTTCCCCCCTCCTCCGGCCGCTGGCGGAGGCATTGGAGCGTGCCGGCACCGCGGTGCTCCAGGCTCCGCCGGGGGCCGGCAAGACGACGCTGGTGCCGCTTGCCCTCGATCGGACGGGCTGGTTGGCGGGCCGCCGGATCGTCATGCTGGAGCCCCGCCGCCTGGCGGCCCGGGCCGCGGCCCACCGCATGGCTCAGCTCCTGGGTGAGGCGGTTGGGCAGTCGGTGGGGTATCGGGTCCGGCGCGAAACCAGAGTCGGTCCGGCGACCCGGATTGAGGTCGTGACCGAAGGGGTGCTGACCCGGATGATCCTGTCGGATCCGGCGCTGGAGGACACCGGCCTCGTCATTTTCGACGAGTTTCATGAACGCAGCGTCCACGCCGACCTGGGGCTGGCGCTCACCCTGCAGAGCCGCGCCATCCTGCGGCCGGATCTCCGGATCCTGGTCATGTCGGCCACCCTCGATGGCGCACGCACGTCTCAGCTGCTGGGGGGAGCGCCGTTGCTCACCAGCGAGGGCCGCGGTTTTCCGGTGGAAACCGTCTACCAGCCGCCTCGCGATCCGAAACGGATCGAGGCCGCCGTGGCTTCCGTTGTCCGCGAGGCTTTCGGGCGGCATGACGGGGACATCCTCGTCTTCCTGCCCGGCGCCCGGGAGATTCGCCGGGTACAGGAAGCGCTCGAATCCGCCCCGCTTGCCAGCCACGGCTCCCCACGCACCGAAATCATCCCGCTCTCCGGCAGCCTCCCACTGGATGTTCAGGATCGCGCCATTCGCGCGAGCCCCGCGGGCCGCCGGAAGATCGTGCTCGCGACGGCTATTGCGGAAACCAGCCTGACCATCGAAGGCGTGCGGGTGGTCGTCGACAGCGGTCTTGCCCGGGTGCCGCGTTTTTCCGCCCGGACAGGCATGACCCGTCTTGCCACCGTCCGGGTGACCCGGGCCTCGGCGGATCAGCGCCGCGGGCGGGCCGGGCGGCTCGCTCCCGGCACCTGTTACCGTCTGTGGGCCGCCGGCGAGGATCGGGAACTCATGGAGCATCCCCGAGCCGAGATCCTGGACGCGGATCTGGCCCCGCTGGCACTGGATCTGGCGGCCGCCGGAGTCGGGGATCCCCCGGAACTGCGCTGGCTCGATCCACCTCCGGCGGGTGCGTTTGCCCAGGCCCGGGAGCTTCTGGTGGAACTTGGGGCGCTTGAGCCGAGTATGAAGTTGACGGCGCATGGACACCGGCTGGCCGCGCTGCCGCTCCATCCCAGGTTGGCGCACATGCTGGTGACCGCGGCGGACGCCGGCCATGCGGCCACCGCGGCGGATATCGCAGCGCTTCTGGGCGAGCGGGATCTTCTGATCTCCGGCACCGGGCCGCCGGATCCCGACCTTCGCCTGCGGCTCGAGGCACTGGCGGCGGACGGGCCGAAGAGCCGGGTCCGCACCGAGATCGTTCACCGGGTGCGGGCCGAGTCGCGCGAACTGCGCCGGCAGTTCGGAGCGGGCAACGCCAGGGCGGACTCCTCGATGGCGGGGCTGGTTCTGTCGTTCGCCTACCCGGATCGCATCGCCCGGCGGCGCCCGGGGCAGCCCGGCCAGTACCTGCTTCGCAACGGCATCGGGGCCACCCTGCCGGCCGGGTCGGGGTTGACCACGGCGGAGTTTCTCGCGGCGGCAGAACTGGACGGAGAGCAATCCGGAGCGCGCATCCTGCTGGCCGCCCCGCTGGATGAAGACGATCTCGGGCGCAGCTTCGCCGGCCAGATCGAGCGGGAAGAGCAGGTCGAGTGGAACGACGAGGCCGATGCGATCCGGGCCGTGGCGCGCGAGCGGTTGGGTGCCATCGTGCTGCATGAAGGGCAGGTGCGGAATCCCGATCCGGCACGCGTGGCCCGGGCGGTTCGTGAAGTCCTCCAACGGCGCGGACTCGACCTGCTCCGGTGGACCGACGGAACCAGGCGGCTTCGGGCCCGGCTGGCATTCCTCCACCGGCACGATGCCGATTGGCCTGACGTGTCCGACGCGGCGTTGCTGGCCGCGCTCGAGGAATGGATCGGTCCGCGGATGGGAGAAATCCGCCGCCGCGCCGATCTGGAACGGCTCGACCTCGAGGCAGCGCTGCTCTCCCGGTTGTCCTGGCGGCAGCGCGCCGCCCTCGACCGGCTGGCGCCGACCCACATCCCCGTGCCCAGCGGATCGCGGATTCCCCTGGACTACGGTGACCCCGACGCTCCGATCCTTGCCGTCAGGCTGCAGGAGGTCTTCGGATTGACGGAGACTCCCCGCGTGGCCGGCGGGCGGGTACCGGTCGTGATGCATTTGTTGTCCCCGGCCCGGCGTCCGGTCCAGGTGACCCGGGATCTGGCCGGCTTCTGGCGCACCACCTACTTCGAAGTCCGGAGGGACCTCAGGGGGCGGTACCCGAAGCATGCCTGGCCCGACGACCCGCTGACCGCCCCGGCGACCAGCCGGGCGCGCAGGCGCAAGTCCTGACATGGAGTGGCGCTCGTATTTGCGGCCGCCTGTCGGACCGCTTAGCGTACAACCTTCTCCCAGTTGCCCCGTCCCGGAGCTTTCATGCTCACGCTGCTTCTTCTGGTTCTCGGCCTGCAATCTCCGGTGCAGGCGCCGCCTGCGCAGGCGGCGGACACGGCTGCCCTCCAGGTAAGCGGCAAGACGGTCTTTGTCTTCCGCGCGCCGCTCGGACCCGAGGACGCGGCCGGCCGGGCTCAGGCGGCGAGCCGCCGAATCGCCGCCATCATGGACAGCGGCGCCGACTCGGTATCGGTCAAGCTCGCCCAGGGCGGCGCCATGATCTCCCTCGGGGCCCAGCCCGTCTTCATGGTGACGCCGGCCGATGTCGACACGGTCTTCGGGGGCACGCTGTTCGACCAGGCGGCCCGCGCCGCCGATCAGTTGCGCCTTGCGGTGCAGCAGGGCCGGGAGGCGGTGAGCCTCAAGCGGATCCTGATCGGCACGCTGCTGGCGCTGCTGGCAACCGCGGTTCTCGTGCTGCTGGCCCGGTTCCTCTACCGGGCGCATCAGAACCTCCGGGAACGGGCCAGGACCGTCCGGCTACCGACGCTGAGCCTCCGCGGGCTGGTGTTACTCCGGCCGGAACAGCTGCGTTCCGCCCTGCGCGGTGTGATTACCGCCCTCGGCGGGGCGATCGCCCTGTTCCTGCTCTACCTGTACATCACCTTCGTCCTGAGCCGCTTCCCCTGGACCAGGGCATGGGGCGAGGCGCTGGGCCAGTTCCTGTTCACCACGCTGAAGCGGCTCGGCCTGGGCGCGCTGCGGTCGATCCCCGACCTCTTTACGGTCGCGATCATTTTCGTCATCACCCGGTACATCAGCAACTTCCTCCGGACCCTCTTCGATGCCGCGAAGCGGCGGGCCATCACGCTGCCCGGCATTCACCCGGATGTGGCCGAGCCGACCCGGCGGATTGCTACGGCGCTGGTCTGGCTCTTCGCCCTGGTCGTCGCCTATCCCTACCTGCCGGGCAGCGAGTCCGCCGCGTTCAAGGGGGTGTCGGTCTTTGCCGGATTGCTGGTGACGCTGGGGTCGGCCGGGATCGTGGGGCAGGCGATGAGCGGGCTGGTGGTGATGTATTCCCGCAGCTTCCGGGTGGGGGATTTCATCAAGGTCGGGGAGATCCAGGGCACGGTGCTTCAGCTGGGCATGCTGTCGACCCGGATCCGGACCCCCAAGAACGAAGTCATCACCCTGCCGAACAGCGTGGTGGTGAGCGGCGCCATTATCGATTACACGGCCATCGAGGACTACAACGCGCCTCTGCTGCTCTATTCGTCCGTCACCATCGGTTATGATGTCCCCTGGCGACAGGTGCACGAGCTGATGATCAAGGCGGCGCGCGGCGTGGACGGCGTGGAGGAGAAGCCCGAGCCGTTCGTGCTGCAGCGTGCGCTCAACGACTGGTACGTCGAGTACCAGATCAACCTGGCGATTCCGCCGGCCAACGCGGCCCGGATGCCCGGCTTGTACGCCCAGCTGCACGCCAATCTGCAGGACGCGTTCTACGAGGCCGGGGTCGAGATCATGTCTCCGAGCTTCTTCGCCCTCAGGGACGGTAATACCGTCCAGATTCCGGAAAAACAGCGTCCGCCCGGCCAGGCGGCGTTCCGGGTCGACCTGGGGCGGAGCGGTCAGTCCTGACGCAGGGAGTCGATTCGGGTGATCCGGTCGCGGGTGGCGCGCAGTGCCGGAAAGTCCGGGGCATAGTGCCGCTGGTAGATCTCCGCCGCTCGAACGAGGTTGGCGCGCGCCATCGCCAGGTTCCCGCTCCGTTCCCAGCTGGTGGCGAGATGGCCCAGCGTGAACGCCACGATGGGATGCATCGGGCCGTAGACCCGCTCGCGGATCGTCATGGCCCGGCGGAAATGCTCCCGGGCCTGCACCGGATCGCCCAGCTGCAGGTAGACGTCTCCGATGGTGCTGTGCGTACCGGCCACCATCGGATGTGATGCGCCGAGCCGGTTGCGTTCGATCATGAGTGAGTTCCGCAGCAGCGCCAGTGCCTCATCGGTCCTTCCGAGGTGCGCCAGCACGAGCGCCAGATTGTCTTCGGTCTCGGCCTGCATGACGCTGGCCGGCCCGCGCGCTTCGATCTCAATCGCGATCGCCTCCCGCAGGCTCCGCTCCGCCCCGGCATAGTCACCCCGGGCCGACTGAACTCCCGCCAACCCGTGCAGTCCCGCGACCATCTGGATGTCGCGCGGGTTGCCGCGCTGCAGGATCCCCAGCGCTTCCCGGAAATAGCGTTCCGCTTCGATTTCCCGGCCCAGGTCATGCTGTACTTCTCCCAGACGAAAGAGGGTTCGCACGACCTCCACATGATCCGGCCCCAGCACCCGCTCCCGCAGTGCCAGCGCCATCCGGTACAGACTGTCGGACGCCTCCAGGTCTCCCCGCCGCCGCCGGATGGCTGCCAGCGTGACGTAGCTCCGTGCCACCAGGGAGTCCTCCGGCCCCAGGGCGGCGATCCTGGTCTCGAGCGACTGCCGGAACAGCGATTCCGCTCGCGCCAGGTCGCCCAGTGAGGTGGCGCTGTATCCCATGTCTTCCAGCCGCTGCCCGACGACGGCGTGGATCGGGCCGTATGCGGCGACTTCAATAGCATACGCCTGGCCGTACAGGGTGTCCGCTCCCCGCACGTCTCCCAGGTGCCGCCGCAGATCCGCCAGGCGCCCCAGGGTCTCGGCCACATCCGCGCTGGCGTTCCCGGTGGCGCGCCGCCGCAGGTCGAGCGCCCGGGTGAGCGTCGATTCGGCCTCGGGATAGTTGCCCAGCGCGTAGAAGACGCGCCCGATCGTATTCAGGAGCTGTGCCTGGATCACCGGCTGATCCCGGAGTTCTTCGGCCCGCTCCAGGCCGCGGTCCAGGAGTTCTCGCGCGGTAACCGTGTCGCCGGGCGCCTCCCCGGGGTCGTTGGCTTCAAACAGGCGGATGAGGAAGCCGGTGACTTCCTCGGACCTGGCCAGCGCGCGCTCCGATTCCGCCAGGGCGGCTTCCGCCCGGTCCCGTTCGCGCCCGGCCACGGACGCCTGCCAGGCGGTGGCCCCGATTCCGCCGACAAGTGACGCCAGCACCACGGCCCCCGCCGCGACCACCACTCGATGCCGGCGAACGAACTTCGTCGCCCGGTAGGCCGGGCTGTCGCGCTGGGCGAGCACCGGATGTCCGGCCAGGTACCGGCGGATGTCTTCGGCCAGCTGGTCCACGGTCGCGTACCTGCGGCCGGGTTCCTTGGCCATCGCCTTGAGGACGATCGTGTCCAGATCTCCGGCCAGCGTCCGTCGCAGGCCGGAGGGGGTGGTCGAGCGCAGCCGGCTCAGGACGTCGGGTGTGGTCCAGCCGGGTGCGCTGCGTCCGGCCATCGCGCTGGGAGGCTCGGGGGAGGTCTCACAGACGATGCGCTCGATCTCGGCGGGTGAACTCCCGTCCAGGTCGTAGGGACGATGCCCGGACAGGAGTTCGTACAGCAGCACGCCAAGGGCGTAGATGTCGGATTCGGTTCCGGGGTGGAGCCCGCGGACCTGCTCCGGACTGGCGTAGGCCGGGGTGAACCACGGCGCGGTCCGGGTATCCCCGTCGTCCTCCCGGTCCAGCGCCTTGGCGATGCCGAAGTCGAGCAGCTTGGCCCGTCCTTCGGGCGTCACCAGAATGTTCCCCGGTTTGATGTCGAGATGCGCCACGAACTGGCGGTGGGCATAGCTGACCGCGGCGCAGACTTCCAGAAAGAGTGTCAGACGTTCGCGGATCGGGAGACCCCGGGTATCGCAGCAAGCCAGCAGGCTCGTGCCCTCGACGTATTCGGTGACGACGTAGGGCTGACCGGCCGGTGTGGTGCCTCCATCGATCAACCGGGCGATGCCCGGATGCTCGAGCCGGGCCAGCAAACGGCTTTCCGCCCGCAATCGGGCCTCGAGCTTCGCGCTGGCCAGGCCCGCCCGCATGAGTTTGAGCGCGACCCGCTGCGTGAAGTCGGCCGTCTGTCGTTCCGCCAGGTAGACCTCCCCCATCCCGCCTTCCCCCAGCAGACGGAGCAGCCGGTAGGGTCCGATCTGGCCCAGCGCCGGCTGCGGTGGGCTATGGGGCCGTTGTTCCGCCGCGCCCAGCAGGCCGTCCTGGTCCCAGGATCCGAGCAGGGCCTCGACCTCGGCCCGGAGGGTGGGATCCTCATGGCAGTGGTCGTCGAGCCAGCTGGATCGCTCCGCTGCCGGAATGTCCAGCGCTTCAATGAACAGATCCTGGATCCGTTCCCAGGGTCCCGGGCGTTGCCCCGTTCCATCAGGCACCGGCCAGCTCCTTGTTGAGCCATGCACGAGCGGTCAGCCAGTCCCGCTTGACCGTCGCCGGCGAGATTCCCAGGACCTCGGCGGTCTCCTCCACATCCATACCGGCGAAAAACCGGCACTCAACCACCCGGGCCGCCCGTTCACTCATCGTCTCCAGGCGGTTCAGCGCCTCGTCCAGGGCCATCAGCTCCTCGGGCCGCTGCTCCGCGGCCACCAGCACGTTGTCTATGGTAACAGGGCTCTGGCCACCGCCCCGCTTTCCGGCCTTTCTGGTCCGGGCATAGCTGATCAGAATCCGGCGCATCGCCTGAGAGCAGGCGCCGAAGAAATGCGCCCGGCCGCGCCACTGGATGCGGTCGAGCCGGACCAGCTTCAGGTACGCCTCATGGACCAGGGCCGTAGGGGTGAGGGTGTGGTCCGGGCGCTCCCGCCGGAGCTCCCGCTGGGCCAGCAGGCGCAGTTGCTCGTAGACGGCCGGAAGCAGCCGCTCCAGCGCGCTCTCGTCCCCGTCAGAGAGCTGCAACAGTGCCTGAGTCACGTCGGATCGAGTCATGGGCCGTCCTGATCGAATGGTAGCAGGGTGAATCGGGCGGACGCGGGCAGTCGCTGGCCGCCCACCGCCGGCCCGCCCCACCTGTGATCCCGTTTCACCCCTTCTTGCGCCTTCTCTACCGGGGACCAGACAGCCCCCGGCTGCTGCGCGGCAGGTGCAGGGGCCCGAACCATCGACTGGAGGACACTTCAATATGGCGAAACTGAGACCCGATCCGACATTCTACGCGTCCCCCCGGCATGCCATGGAGGCTCCCGCCGAGGAACTGGCGTACGTGGCCATGCTGAATCCGACCCGGGAACGGCCGGACGCGATGGGCGTGGTGGACGTGAATCCGGAGTCGAAGTCCTACGGCCGTCTGGTAGGCCAGGTGGACATGACCGGTGTCGGCGACGAACTCCACCACTTCGGCTGGAACGCCTGCAGCTCGTGCCTCTGTCCCTATGCGCCCCACGCCCATGCGGAGCGGCGCTATCTCGTGGTCCCGGGCCTCAAGTCGTCCCGGGTGCACATTCTGGACACCAAGCCCGATCCCCGCAAGCCGGAGATCGTCAAGGTGATCGAAGCCGAGACCATCAAGGCGAAGACCGGCTATGAGGCACCCCACACGGCCCACTGCGGCCCGGACGGGATCTACCTCAATGCGCTGGGCTCCGGACCCGACGGCAAGGGACCGGGCGGCATCTTCATGCTCGACCATCAGAATTTCGACGTCGTCGGGCCCTGGGAGAAGGATCGCGGGCCCCAGCACCTGGCCTAT